>NZ_JBXWMM010000015.1:0-101321 GCF_059609825.1 Ruegeria sp. YTSB088
CCCACAAGACAGGGCATAATCGCCTTTCACGGGGTCACCGGAAAGGATCATTTGCGTTGCCACTTCCAGACCGGCAATCCGGGGTAGTCGTTGGGTGCCTCCGGCACCAGGCAGCAGCCCCAGTTTGATCTCAGGTAGGCCCATCACGGCATCCGGCGTGGCGACACGGTAATCACAGGCAAGCGCGATCTCCAGCGCACCACCCATAGCGGGACCTGCTATCGCGGCGATAATGGGTTTCTTGCTGGTTTCAATCGTTACACACAGGTCTGGCAGGTCCGGCTTGTCCCAAACTGCCCCGGTGCGGAACTCAACGATATCAGCGCCGCCGCAATAGAGCGGCAGAGCCGAGCATAGAACGATAGCTTTGACCTGTTCATCGGCGTCCAGCTCGTGGATGGCCGAGGAAAGCGCCAGTCGCATCTTGAGACCAAGAGCGTTCACTGGCGGGGCATTCAGCTCAATGAAAGCGACACTCTCGGTGTGTTTAGTGGAAATCATGTTTGGAAACCTCAATTGGACTGTTTGGCAAGATCTTGTTCGATCTCTGCCCAATCGTCGAAGTGGATTACGTTGCAGGGTGAATTCACGTTCTCGAGCCAGACAAAGACGGAGATGAATGGCTGGTCATAGACCCGGGTGGCGTGGGGATCGCCCGCCGCGTTCCAGATAAGTGATCCAGCCGGATAATCCTGCCAGTCACGGGTGCCAAACCGCCAACCAGATTTCTCGGACAGGTTCAGGTACAGCTCTGGCGCGTCGTGGTTGTGGTCGCGATACAGCGTCCTTGGACCCAGCATGAAAATGCCAAGGTTGAAATCGGGATGGTGATGTCCACATGCGTCTGGCCCAATCAGCAGAGTATGTAGGTTACACTTTGTGTATCCCTCGCCCAATTCGGCACCAGGGGGATAGAATTGGGCGTTGTCTTCGCGCCAGATCAGATCATCCTTGGCCGCTTTCAGACAACCTGCGATTTCCTGCAATTCGGGGGCGACAATCCCGGCGATGGCGTTCTTCAGAACCTCATCGTGCCGGGTTCCTTGGGGAGGTAAATCAATGAGCCTCTCACCCTTCAGGTCCATGGCTGCCAGCTTGTCCAACGTCAGGTCAACGCCGCGCGTGGCAGCTCTGTGAGCCTGCAGATAGGTGACAATGGACCCGATAAGCGCCTGAATACGGCGTTGCTTGTCTGTCATGATTTAAAGTCCGAGCGCGTTGAAATATCTTTCCGCACGAGTTTCTTGTCGAGCTTGCCGACGCTGGTTTTAGGTAGGCGGTCGACAAAGACTATCTCGTCTGGAACTGCCCATTTTGAGATCTCGCCTGCACCGACACGCGACTGGATTTCTTCAATGACTCTCAAGCGCACAAGATCCGGATCGGCATCCTTTGCGGCTTGAGCGACCAACACTGGCCTTTCGCCCCATTTCGCGTGCGGCAGCCCGATTGCTGCGACGTCCTCAACGCCGCTGCAAGACGATGCTATGTTTTCCAGTGCCAGTGAAGATATCCATTCGCCGCCGGTCTTGATCACATCCTTGAGGCGGTCAGTAATCTGCAACGATCCATTCTCGCGGATATACCCAACATCCCCGGTATGCAGATACCCAGCGTCCCAAAGCTCATCCGAGGCTTGCGCATTATCCAGATAGCCTTGTGTCAACCAGGGAGCCCGAGCAACAACTTCGCCGGTTGTTTCGCCGTCATGTGGAACGTCCTGCATATCCGGTGTCACAACACGAAGGTCGACAAGCGGGCCGGGAAAGCCGGTTTGCGCCTGCACCTCTGGATCGTCGCTGGACAAATCGGCCACCGTCAGAAACGGACAGGTCTCGGACATCCCATAGGCCGCATGCAAGGATATGCCTGCCGCCGCCGCCCGGTCCTGCAAATTGCGCGGCAAAGCGGCCCCGCCAATGATCACTTTCCATCTGTCCAGGTCAATTTGTGGGCAGCCCGGATGGTCGAGCACCATTGACAGAACCGTGGGCACGCAGTGGGAAAAGGTGACGCCTTCGTCTGCAATCAATCGTAAGATTGTGTCAGGGTCATATCGACCGGGATAGACCTGACGCAGCCCCAGCATCGTTGCGGCATATGGAAATCCCCAGCCGTGGACGTGAAACAAGGGCGTCAGCGGCATGTAGACGTCGCCGCGATGAAATCCGGCGTTTCCGGGCCACGCTCCGAAGCCGGCGATCAGGCCCAACGTGTGAAGGACCAACTGCCGGTGTGAATAGCTCACCCCCTTGGGATTGCCGGTGGTCCCGGTCGTATAAAACAGGGTTGCGGTTTGGTTTTCATCGAAGTCCGGGAAGTCAAAGCTGTCTGGGGCCTCGCCTATCCACTCTTCATATCCTTCTCCGTCTCCAATCGGCACGATGGTGATGTCCCGATCAAAGCCCGATTTGATACCCTCTATGAGCGACATGAAATCGCGGTGCACGATGATCAGATCTGGTTGCCCATGGTTGATCGTATAAAGAACCTGAGCAGGAGATAGTCGCACGTTGATCGTGAAAAGGGACGCGCCCATCATCGGGATCGCGAAAAAACACTCAAGATAGCGGTGGGTATCCCAATCCATGACGCCGACGCGCATGCCCTCACCTATCCCGCTGGCCTTTAGAGAACTGGCAAGTTGGCGTACGCGTTTGCCCAAATCCGCATAACTCAACCGCATTTTGGTGCCGCTGACGATCTCTTGGCTGGCTGACGCGAGCTGAGATCCGGCCAGCAAGTGTTTAATCAGCAACGGATAGCCATATGCATTTGACGAAGGTGATAATGGTGGCATGAAGGTGGAATCCTTGAGCTTCTTTAGCCCCTAATCTGGCATCTCTTCCCCAGTTGAAGAACTGAAAGAAATTTCCGTTCATCAAGATATTCTAACCGATCACATCGCACCGCGAATTGCGTGCTACCCCCTGACAGGTTATGAAAAAGAGTATCAATACCCTGCTATATTCGCGCCCGTCGTCGGATAACTCTGCTTGAGGGTAAGCAGAATTGATTTCATCGAGGAGATGCAGCAATGACCACTCACATGCCCACGCTGGTTTCACTGCGCGCTTTTGAGGCGGTGGCGCGTCACAAGAGTTTCCGAAAGGCCGCTGACGAGATTTGTGTGACGCATGCGGCAGTCAGCCACCAGGTCAAAGCATTAGAAACAACAATCGGTGTTAAACTACTGGAACGCACAAGCCGTTCGGTCGAGCTAACACCGGCTGGCGAGCAATATTACCCGCCAATACGCGAACACATTCAGGGAATCATCAAAGCCACTCGGCGCATCCAGACACCTGAGGAACCGGACGTGTTGCTCGTTCAGTCCTACGCAAGTTTCAATACAATGTGGTTACAGCCCAGATTGGCTGAATTTCTTCAGGATAATCCGGACACACGCGTGCGCATCGTCTCGACCTTTGAAGACGGTGATTATGATATGCACCGGTTCGATGTGGGCGTGTTCAACGCGCCACCGTTTGATAAGAGATTTGACTACAGCCCCTTGTTCGAAACCGATATCTACCCGGTATGTGCTCCGGAGGCCTTGAAAACCGCAAGCGGTGGAATGCCGCTGGAAGAGCTCAGAAATTTCCTTCTGCTTAGTGTCCCAAGCACATGGAATGAGCCGGATGACTGGGACTGTTGGTTGGATGCGGCGGGCTTAGATCGCGAAACGATGAAATTTGGCTCTGTTTTCGACAATTACCCGCTTGTCCGTGAGGCTGTTCTAAATAATCACGGTATCAGCGTCGCAAGGGCACCGTTTTGCGAGCGTGATCTTGAGCGGGGGCGTCTGGTTAGACCCTTCGACATTTCAGTACCCGAGCCAGGCCGCTGGTATCTGGCGACGCAAAAAGAGCGTGCACCCAACCCCAAGCTCGATACATTTATCGACTGGCTGTTCGAACAGATCGAGGCCGACCCAACCATGCGGCTATTTCGGGCCTGATCTGTTGAATTCCAGCTCTGCCGTCAGCGCGCTTCAGGACTGACGGGCACCGGCCTCGGATGCGACGCGAGGGACAAGAGCGCGAACCAGTTCAGTCATATCCAGTGAGCCGACTGTCTTCTCCCCATCCTTGACAACATAGGCGTGTGACGTATCCCCGCCGGACCGCGCGATCATGCTTTCGAGCGTGTCGTTCACGTCCACTTCGCCATGGGCATCTTTTGGCACTTTGCCACCGACAAGCGGGGTCATAATCGAGCGCACCCGCAGAACCCGTGCGCGGTTGATGTCGCTCACGAAATCTTCGATATAGGGATCGTTGGGGTTCAGCAGGATGTGCTGCGGCTCACCCTGCTGCACGACAAAGCCGTCCTTTAGGATCACAAGGTGATCGGCCAGCTTCAACGCCTCATCTAGATCGTGAGTGATGAAGATGATGGTCTTGTGCAGCTCTTTTTGCAGCTCGAGCAGCAGGTCCTGCATGTCGGTTCGGATCAGTGGGTCAAGAGCCGAGAAAGCCTCGTCCATCAGCATGATCGGTGTGTTCGCGGTCAGCGCCCGGGCAATGCCCACACGCTGTTGCATCCCACCGGACAATTGCGCTGGATAATGGTTCTCGAACCCGCTAAGACCCACGCGTTCCAGCCATTTTGCGGCTTCACGGTCGCAAGTCGTCTCGTCCTCGCCGCGCACCGAGAGCGGCATGCCTGCGTTCTTCAGCACGGTTTTGTGCGGCAAAAGCGCGAACTTCTGGAACACCATCGACATCTTTTCCTGTCGAGCATGGCGCAACCCGTCCTCGGACAGTTGCATCACGTCCTCACCCTGCACGATGATCTCGCCCGCAGTGGGTTCGATCAAACGGTTCAAGTGGCGGATCAGAGTAGATTTCCCAGAGCCGGACAGGCCCATGACCACTGTGATTTCCCCCGCCTGCATATCGATGTTGATGTTGTTGAGCCCCAACACGTGCCCGTGCTGCGCCAGCAATTCTTCCTTGCCCATGCCATCCTGGACATGGTGCAACACGTCCTTGTCGCGGGCGCCAAAGATTTTATAGAGCCCGGACAGGCGGACCATTGGCTGTGTCATTGAACCGGCTCCTTAATGTTTGACTTGGGTCTTATCGACCCGTGTGAGAGCTGCCTTTGACACGCGGTCAAGGATCACGGCCAGCAGAACAATGCCGATACCCGCAACGATGCCCACACCCAGTTCAAGGTTTCGGATACCGCGCAACACGTTCACGCCAAGGCCAGGGGCCGAAACAAGAGAGGCGATCACGACCATGGCAAGGCTCATCATGATGGTCTGGTTGATCCCGGCCATGATGTTCGGCAACGCCAGCGGCAATTGTACTCGCATCAGTTTCTGGCGGTCATTCATGCCAAAGGCATTGGCCGCTTCGATCACATCCCTGTCGACAAGCCGGATGCCCAGATCGGTCAGGCGGATCACCGGGACAATCGCGTAAAGGATGATCGCAATCCCGTACAGTTTGGATTCCGTGACCGAGAACAAGAAAATCAGAGGGATCAGGTACACGAATGTCGGCAGGGTCTGCAGCAGGTCGAGCAACGGAACGACGCCTTTTTGCAGTCGGTCGGATTTCGACATGGCAATTCCAATGGGCACACCGAACAGCACCGAAATCGTCGTACACACAAAGACGATCGACAGGGTTTGCATCGCCACATCGTAGTGGTCTACGAGGGCCAGCATCATAATCGAGGCGGCCACGAAGATCGTCACAGGGCGCGAACGTGACGCGTACCAGGAAATCGCCACCAGAAGCGGGACCATGATGAACCATGGCGTCGCTTCAAATAGCCAAAGTGCGCCATCCAATATCCAGCTCAATGGCTGTGTGATCGGGTCCAGAACGGTTTTCAGGACCGGTTTGGCTGCCAGAAACCCTTCTTCGATCCCGTTGGTTACATCGCGCGACTGCCATATGCGGTTGCAGCTTTCGTGCAGATTATCAAATGAGGGAATTGGAATGAACGGCCCAGAGGCCTCTTCTCCTCCTGCTTGCGCCGCAAGGTCCGCCAGCGAAAGAGGCGCTTTGTCATCTGACGTGCCACACCATTCGCTCAAACCCAATGCGCTGAACAACTTGTCATAGAAGGCCATTTATCCCACTTTCCGATCTACTTCAGTGCGTTAGGGGCATCGCTGAGGATGCCCCTGTCCATGCAGTTTACTGCAGCAATGCGGAAAGTTTGTCGCGCGCAGCATCGTTAAGCCACGCTCCCCAGACATCCTTGTAGGTCGTCAGAAAGTGCACCGCACCTTCATCGTAGGAGGCATTGTTGTCCTCGACCCATGCCAGCGTTTCGCCCATCTGTGCGTTGGTGAAGGACAGATTTGTCATCAGGTCAGACACTGCTGCGTTTTCGGCCATGAATTCTTTCGACAGAACTGTAACGACTTCACTGCGGGGGAAGGCGCTCATTTCTGGCGTCGCGCATTCCGCTGTGATGTTGCAGGCGTGCTTTTCAGGGTCATGGGGGCCCATATCGACCAGGGTCATCGGGTATTTGCCCAGTACCGATGTCGGTGCCCAATAAAAGCCGAACCACGGCTCTTTGTTTTCGTAGGCGGCAGCGATCGAAGCCGCAAGGGTTTCGCCTGATCCATGCACGAAGTTTTCAATGCCTGCATCAATCAGCCCGCCTGCCTTCATCAGGTTGGTGCTGACATTCAGACAGGTCCATCCCTCGGGGCAATTGTGAAAGCGATTTCCGACGAGTTCGGGGTTGGCTGCGATGCCTTCAATTGTTGCCAGTTCCGGATGCTCCTCCACAAGGTAGTTCGGAACAAAGAACCCTTCGACACCGCCATCTGACAGAACTTCGGTCACAGGAATGATTGCACCTGAGTCAACCAGCCCTTGGTAAGCCGGCGCGCCGTTTGTCCAGATTTCAGTCAGAATATCGGGCTCTCCTGTCTCGGAAACGGATGCCAGCGCAGGGTTGCTCGAGAGCGGAACCGTGGTCACTTCGCAACCATAGCCTTGCTCCATCAGAAACTTCGAGACCGCGGTCACAATTTGCGCTGACCCCCAATCGGCCTGCATCAGTGATACTTCACCGCATTCGTTTGCCTGGGCCGCCGAAGCGGTGATTGCCGCAGCAAATACGCACCCGAGACCCGCTGAAATCTTGAACATTTCTTTCCTCCTTGTCATCGGCGAAACAGGGGCAGAGAAACGCTCCAAGCCAAAATTCGCCTTGTTTGTAGCGATGATTTGTACAGACAGGCCTAATAGCAAAAAACTGAAAAGAATTTTATATCATGTACAATTGTTTACAGGTGGAGAGTTGAAGCCAGGCTCGAATTTAGTGACCTTCGTTCCAACGAAAGCTTCTTAGATGTAAATCCATAGGTGGCTTATGCGTGTGTATAATTGCCTCTTCTCAAGAGTCGGCAGGAGGAGTGATCAAACCCGGGGACGTCCGTTCTGTGCTCATCACGCCCATTCGAACTAGCTGCAGCATCGGTAGATTTGGGCTCAGTGTTGCCGTTCTCCGCAGCAAGCATGATTGGCTGGTCCCAGCCTGAAGCAGGCATTCACAATCACGCTTTTCAGTTTTGCACCAAGCCATTGACTAGGACATGCGCGACGTTCAGGAAATCATGTTGTCTGCTGTAAACGACTGAATTGGGCTCGGTGCCATCGTTGTCTGCTGTTAGCATGATTGGCCGCACGCAGCCCAAAGCGGACCTTCGTAACAAGACGTTGCAATTTCCGAGACCGGATGTGGGTACGCTCATAACGCTGCGTTTCTGACATTGATTTCATAAAAGAAAAGCTTGGAAGTTTGCCAACAGGTTTGCATGCCACTGAGGAACCCGAACATACAGGCTCTCAGGCTTATATGCGGTGCCCAATTACAGTTTACTCCCAATCACCAGCAGACGAGCGCCACGTCTTTGCTTCCGCATCCCAAACACTGGCTGTTGCGCAAGGCGTCGGGTTTATTCCGTCACAATTAGTTCCGTGGACATCTGCAAGGACAATGCGTTGACGCCCGAATTCGACGACCGTCCAGCCTCGATTGAGCAAGGAGTGAACTTCCTCTTCAATCAAGAAGTGCGACATGCATCCACCAGTTCCGCAATAAAGAGATGCAGCACTCGAACACGCGAATCCAGATTCATTCAGAACCCAGTCGGGTTGTAGATCTCCGTCGAGATCGACCCTCTCAACCGCACCCCAATCTAAGTCAAACTGACCGTCGTTGAACTCTGCGCAGGCTTGTTCTGCCAGATCAACCTTAGCCCGCAAACCAGTTGGAAGTTGCGAAACATCAGCCGCGACAGCTGGTGAGGTCCATACTGGGCTCGAAACCAGCACAATCCCGGAAACCAACCCTTTCAACAGGCCCACTAATTGGGAAGCCGGTTGGAGGGTGGCATCAATTGCACTGATCATACCTGTAGTCCCCGTATTCCAGCCAGTTTGCCGAACCTTCGCTAAAAATTAGAAACTCGGACCTGTCTTCCCCAAGCAGGGCGACAACAAATCCGGTCGGCGGCTCAGAGTTTCCGAAAAAGCTGTAGGCTGTCATGGCTCTGATCGACTCGCCGTTGACCGTTACTCGCGCGTCCCACTCTCCTTCCGGATTGTCCAAAATTACAGGTTCGATGACTCGCTCCACCGCTCCGCCACCACAATAGACGATGCCTTCGGGGGGTTCGTAGGAGGCCCCCTGGCTAGCACCTGAATCGCAGGCGGAACGAAGGGACTGAATTGCCGCGCTGGAACCTTTCAAGTCAAAGATTCCGTAGCTAACATCTTGATCAATCATGGACAGATTAACGGATGCATTGGCTGCAAGCTGGTCCTGTACAAAACCATAGTCCTCTTGACTATTGAAACTGACCTCGACGGGATAGTTGTCGACGATCTGCACGGCAGCGTTTTCTGCGCCAACCTGAAATGCCCCAACTTCGGTGGTGCCGTTCTTCAAAAAACGAATGGAAAGCCCTTGTTTGTCCACAATGTTCTGGCTGTCCTCGTATCCAGCCGGAGCAAAGCGGATACGGTCACACTGAAGTTCCAATGTCATGTTTCCAGTCTGAATAAATGCATTGGGATTAGGCCCGGAACTGAACGACCATTCTGCTGATGCTGTGGTCGCCATAGCCATCAGTAGCGTTCCAATGGGAATCAGCTTGAAACTCATTTTCTCTCTCCCTGGTATTAAGAATCGAACTGTCATTCAGCAGAGATTCTGACCCGCTGCCTGCGCAACCAGGTCAGGAAACAGGTGCGCCGTATTCGTTTGCGCCTTCTTGAGAAGGTCGCGTCAGCCACCAGATCATCAGGATGGACAGAACCAATTGAAGAATTGAGACAACAACAATACCGGTCACGCCCAAAACTGCCGCGGGTCCTCGCAATGCATCGGGGTTTTCGGCCCCTTGCTCCAATGCCGAGAAGAACGCCACGCCACCCAGCATAACAAAAAGCGTTGTAATGCTGAGCGCCATCGGCAGCAGCAAGTACCAGCCAGGTCGCCCTGTATCATGCAACCTCCGCCAACCGGCGGCCAGCATAGGGATGATAACGGCCAGTTGGAAAACAGAGGACAGAACTCGAGATCCTTGCCCTGTTTCTGGGTTGGTCCCGAATATGATCGCATCCACCACAGCTAAAGCAGCACTCACGAGAACCACAAACAAGAAGAACCACCAGTATTCTGAGCGCATAGCCCGACCGGAGAACTGGAAGTATTTCGAGAAACACGTTTTGACGGCTTCAACAAAACCCATTTTCAATCCTTTCTTGGTTTCTGCGCGACCTCAGAACGCCTCGCCGACCCAAAAGAACACATTCGCCCTCATGGGTGCTCCCACCTACCTTTTTGTTTGAGGGCAGACGCCTATCGTATGAGAGCGTAATGAAGTTTACGCGCGGAAAAAATGTTGATTTATTAAAAATTAGATTCAAACATGTGAATTTGACACAACTTTCATTTTACCTCCGTTGTGATCGCTGTCGCCCGACTTGTCGGGCCCTACCGGCCGCTGGAGTGAGTGCTGGCGGTCGGAAGGCACTTTACAATGATTGAGCGTTGGGAGGACGCGATGCTTATACTTAGTGTACTCGGCCTACCTCCAGAATTCGCTCGAGCTTCTGCCATTGTCGTCATTCAGCCTTCACACGTTGTCGGCGGTCTCGGTTGTCAAAGTAATATAGCTCCGCCCGCCACCCCCCGCGACAAGTTGTTGGGAAGGGAAGTTACAGGGCCGAAGTATGTTTCATAGCCTGCTCTGACGCGAGAACTTCAAACAAGCCATCCAATTTCACCAATTTCAACGGAACCAGAGGGAGAAGAAAATGTCTAAAAAGATGGTGATGATTGCGGGCGCAACTTGTTTCGCACTGCTTGCGGCCTGCGACGATACGAGTACATCCAGTGCGTCCGCCGAACTCACACCCGCTCAGCAGGCGTGTTTGCGAGATGTAGCCAGCACAACGAACAATTCGCAAGTCGTGGTGCTCTCATCCGCGTTTAGCGAGGCGGGGACACAGGTCACTGTAGGCGTTGGCGAGGATCGTGCTCCTTGGAATTGCATTGCTTACAGTGATGGCACGACAGCTGGTATCGAGTTCCTGGGCGACGAAGGCGCATTGTGACCAGTCTGCTGCGTAGCCGAAAACGGCTGCGTAGCACTGGCTTGATTTGCTGAGGCTCGACTTGGTTTGTAGAACCACTATCATTGTATTCGCGATCCTTTACCTGTTGGTGTTGGTTGCGTTCTTGACGGGCACATTTGGCTGGTTGGGACAGGAAAGAGACCCTTTGTCCGGGGTGTTCCTTCTGCCGTTGGGACTACCTTGGATACTTGTAGCGGACTCGATCTCAGAGTCGGCCAAACCGTGGTTCGCGGCGCTCGCACCGGTGCTCAACCTGTTAGCGCTGGTCTTGATTTGCAGATGGGCACATGGTTTGCGCCGGTAGTGAAAGCCGCGCTTATTCTCACCAAAAGGGAGGAAAACATGGGAAAAGTGATCTTGGGTATTGTGATCGGGCTCGTCCTCGGCGTGGTTGGGGCGATGACCTTAGGTGGCGGGGCCGCAGTGGGTGTCGGCGTTGCGACAGGCTTGTCCGCCGGTGTCTGCACCACATTGAAAGGAGCACAAGCAGAGAACCTGATCACCCCCGAGCAAGCGGATCAGATCCTCAATCGCGTAAATTCCGAGATGGCATCACTGCAAGGAATTGAAACGACAGACGAGGTCGTCGGCAGCGCACAGGCATGCGATGAGTTTCTATCAAAGTTGAGGGATGCAAAGTGAGGTTCCGCTTAGTACGGAACAAAACTGTAAGGACAAGCCAACAGGGAACCATCTGATGAAACTCGTTTTACTCAAACTCCTCACTCCCATGTTCGCAATCGCGGGCACTGCTGCTTTTGCAATGTCAGAAGCCGATGACGCGTGTATCGACCAATTACGGCAGGTTGGAGGACCAGACGGTCAATCAGGTACGATAGAAAGCTCAGAGTTCTCGGAAGCAGGTACGCTCGTCATGCTACGAGATGCAGGTGGAACACTTTGGCGCTGCATCGCGTACAAGGATGGAAGCATTGGAGAGATGTCGGTTGTCGAGGCGATGGATGATGGCGGTGGAGCCATTGCAGGCGTCGCCGGTTCTACCGGTAGCCAGCGTGTCAAATTCGATGTCGGTTCCACTGGCGCCGAACTTGTCGGCCAACTCGCGCCCGGAGCGTCGCAGCAATACCTTCTCGGTGCAAAGAACGAACAGTTCCTTTACGTCCGCGTTGCTCCGCGAAATGGCTCCTTGGACTACGTCATTCGTAACCCCGATGGTTCTGAACTGTTGGGATTGATGTCGGCGGACAAGGAGTATCGAGGACAGCTTTGGCAATCCGGTGATCATGTTGTGGAAGTTATCAATCGCAGCAACTCTTCCGTCGACTACAACGTAATTTTCGGAATTGAATAGGTGATCAATCAGAAACCCTGGAACGCAAGTCCAAAAAAGCGAGGGAAACACAGATGAATCCCAAGGTCCTATTGGTGATCGGCACGACGTGTATTACTGCGCTTGCAGCATGCGACGAGAGTGGCGGATCAGTGGATGCAAGTGCACCAACTGTGGGCAGCTCTAGCGATCTTTCGTCATTTGAAGGGGCAAGAGCGGGACAGGCTGAAATGGGCATCCAGAGTCTCGGATTTGAACTCATCCGAAGCGAAGGGCTCACCTCGTACTGGTTTAACACGGATACTGGTGCATGTGCTCGGATCACGACATCTGAGGGAAGGTACTCAGATGTAGCTATGCTGCCATCAGGTGACTGCTGACACATTTTTCATAAATCAAACATCTGCAAAAGGGAGCTTAAGTTTGCATTTTGATCTGGCACATGCGGCGGTCATCGTTGTCGCTCTGATTGTCACAAACCTGGCATTGAAGTCGTCCGGCGTGATCAACGAAGAAAGCAAACACCAATGGAACTGGAAAGTTTTTCTGGCCTACTTCGTGGTCGTCTTTATCATCAATCTGGTGTGGCCGATTTAAAGCTTCAGGTCGGAAAGTCTATCCCGCACTTGATACGGCTGTTGAGAATGAGCCGCTCCAATAGATTACCAAGTAGGAAGAGTTTGAGCATAACAGGCTGAAAAATAGAAAGGAGCTGGCATGCGGTTTTTGACGTCCCTCATATTCATTGGTGCTCTGGCAACCGCGGCGAATTCTGACGTAACCAGTCGAAACGGTGGCCCAAGCAACAGTCAAATGCTTTCAAAGGGTGGCGACGGAGGTGTTGATGGCGTCGCTTTCTTTCGCCCAGTCTTAAGCGGAGTATTGTATCGCTCTGGTTTCAAAGGCGGCGACAAGGATCGAACGGGTCTGAGTAAAGTTCAACGCGAGACCCTTTGCGATGAAGGGTTTTCAACCGGGTTTTACGCAGACTTCGGCAAGAACACCGAATACGGCCGCACAAGTTGCGGAAACGGATCTTTCGACTATCAAAGCGCCAGATCCTCCCGACCCAGTGCTGTCATGGCGTCCATACACGAGGTGATTCAAAACCCTGGAAAGGGCCCTGTTCTGGTGCACTGCATGTGGGGCGTTCATTCCTCAGGTGCATTGTCGGCGATGGCGCTCGTTCAGTTTTGCGGTTGGACAGAAGAAAGGGCCAAGGAATATTGGAATGAGGCCCGAAACGGGGCCCCATGTTCAGGCGGGTGTGACCAGTGGATTGACTCAAAGTTCTCCAACTTCAGTGTCGACCCCAATTTGAAGATCTCTACCGAACAACAGGCAGCGATTTGCCCCAAATGATATTGGGAGAACTATCCAAATGAAGTTCATTCTTCTGGGGTCACTTGCTTTCATTGCACCCACCGTCTTGTGGGCGAACGACGATGTCCTCGGTGAAGCCACGACATTTGATAGTCCCAACGGCGTTACTGAACGCTGTATTCGGATCGAAAAAGTTTCAACGGGCGAGTATAAGAAAAGCGATCTTGAGGAAGAAACGGCCTATTGCGAGATCGATTTCTATGCCTCCGAAATTGCTATTTGCCCAAAAACCTGGAGTACCAGCCCAGGAATGGCCGTGTACGATATTTCGGAAGGACCCTACACAGGGAACCGTACTGAGTTCGAGAGAAACGCTTGCAAAGAGGGGAAGGCGGCGAAAGATCTGGCCAAGGACAGGGTGGCCAAATTCAAATCCACCATGAACCAAAAGGGCACCAGTGGAACCTTTTCCACCTCGTCGCTGCTTTACTATCATTTCTCCAGATATTTCGACACGACTGTAAAAGTTCCAGTCGCCGTTTGGCGTAGCATGGACGCCCAGGCGCACTTTTCCGAGGTCGCAGAGCCCGGCCTTGCGATTTCTGGCGGCTCTCATGGTGGGCGCATGAACCACGAAGGCTGGCGGGTCTTCGCGGCTGCGGATGCCGACCCGAACTCGTACCAGCCAACCGACGATCTGTTCACCGCAGATCGAACGCAAATATACGGTGTCCTGCTTGACAGCCCCGGTCATCGCTACGGCTCGGAAATCAACGGCACCCGTAAATCCGGTTGGGGCAAAGGCCAAAACCGCGATTTTCAGGAAACACCCGCCTTCTTGGCCTTGCGGTCTTCAAAACCCTTGCCCGAGGCCATTGTAGAGGGTGTCAGGGAAGGTCGAAAGGATCGGCAGATCAACAAGGATCTCGGTCCCGATGTCAGCGACCAACAGATGGCATTTTGGATGCAAGAACTTACCGAGATTGTACTCCTCGATTTCATCTTTAGCCAGCAGGACCGCGTAGGAAACATAGACTTCACACCCTATTGGTATTGGGTCGAAGACGGAAAGCTGAAGCATAAGAAAGCCAAGCACCATGAGCCAAACGATGGAGACGTTCCCGACGACGCATTATTGATCCGTCGCAGCAATCTAAACGACAACGATGCTGGTGGGCGTGTCGAATACGCCAACTTCGCGAAATCTACTCAAATGCTGGAGAAAATTCGCCACTTCTCTCCAAGCACGTATCGGCGCTTGGTTGCATTGAATAGTGACCTTCAATCCCAAGGCCCAGTCTATGACTGGCTATCGCAAAGCTTTGGTTTGTCAGACAGTCAGATTGCACAAGTTGTCAAAAATACTGCGCTGGCAACGTCCATTCTCCAGAGCAATTGCTCAAATGGCGATTTGATGTTCGACTTGGATCCTGTCGCATTCTTTTTGAGAAACGGCACCGAGGTAGAGGCTGTGGACTGTTATGTACCGTAGGTGTTCTGCTCTTATTGCGGTGTGTATTTGGACCGCTCTGCTCGCCTGCAAAGCGGCGGCATTGGATGTCATCGTCATATCGGATCTGAATGGAAGCTATGGTTCGGTAAGATACGATGCCCGCGTCGACAAGGCGATTGAGCGCATAATCGAGTTTGATCCAGATCTGGTTATTTCGACCGGAGATATGGTTGCGGGACAGCGCATTCCCAACTTGTCCGACAAACAGGTCAGGGATATGTGGAATGCGTTTCACGAGGTCGTATCAGATCCATTAGAGGCTGCCGGCATTCCATTTGCGGTCACACCTGGAAACCATGATGCCTCCGCCTACCGAGGGTTCGAGCGTGAAAGGAAAATATACGCAGAGGAATGGACGCCGAGAAAACCAGGCGTCGACTTCCTGGTTTCAGATGACTACCCGTTCTTCTACGCATTTGAGATGCAGGGCATTACGTTTGCGTCTTTGGATGCAACGACCCTAGGACCCCTATCCGGTGACCAGCAGGACCGGTTACAGGAATTGGGTGCAGACGGAGACCCGATTGTCACTTTCAGTCACCTCCCACTTTGGCCGTTCGCGATCCAGCGCGAACGCGAAATCATCGGTGACCCAACACTTGAAAAAATCTATCTGGAAAGCGGTGTTGTTCTGCATCTTTCAGGCCACCATCATGCCTTCTACCCCGGTTGGAAAGACGGTGTGGCTTATGTCTCTCAAGCTTGTTTGGGAGGTGGTCCGCGGCGGCTTATTGGCGATAGCGCCAGATCACCTCACAGCTTCACTCATGTTACGTTCCAGCCGAACGGAGAGTTTGAGATAGCCGTATATCGAGGCCCTGACTTCGAAAGGTCGGTAAACTTCAAGTCGCTCCCGAAAGAGATCAGATCCCCGAATGCGGTGTTGAAACGCTTAGACCTTGTGAAATGACTAGAGGTTGAGTTTCAGTTCGACTTTTTCAGGGACCAGATCATTTATCATCTCTTCGATCCGGGCTTCCGTCAGTCCACCCGAGGTGATGAAAAGCAATGAAACCCGAGATTTTCCGGGGACGTGGTGTTTTCTGACCAGCTTCCAGCCAGCCTCTGTGGCCATGGCTTCAATGGCTCCGGTGACTTTCAATGAGTGCTCTTCGTCCGAAGCTTTGAGCGAAATTTCCACACCCTTGTTTCGCCCTCCGAGCCAAATGAAACACCAACAAACAACCGCCACTAGTGTGGCCATCAGCGGCAAGCCCAAACCGACCGCAAGACCAAGAACAGTCACGATTATCATTTCGACAGTGTCCACCGGATCATCGAGATTGGAGCGGAACCTGAGCAACGCTCCGATACCAAAGATAACGAAACCGATCATTGACCCGTGCTGAACCACCAGGAAACCAACCGCCATGCCGATAAGCGCATACAGGAAGAAAAGCCTTGGCATAACTATGTCGCGGACGCTTCTACGGGCTTTACGTCTCACCGGATGATATACGATCAAGCCAGCCAGAATGATCGTGACGATCACATCGAGAGTAAAGAAATACAGTTCCTGTTTTCCACGAAACTGCGTCCACCGGCGTTCGATAACGATTTCCGACCCCGAAGCCCCGGCCAGCATCGTCGCAGGGTCGACTTGTGACACCGCAGCACCTGGCAACAGCAGCATCAACAACACGGTCACAAATGTGAGGGTCGTATTCAACTTGTCTTCCTCCCTGCTCACGCCAAAGGCTTACGCTTAACCAAAGGCACATCGTGCCCTATTCAATTCAATCGCAACAGGCGGGATCAGGTAAAGAGATTACAGTGCATTCTTCGGACATCGTATCCGGACTGTGATACGAACGCTGATACAGGGATGTGGTCCAAGCGCGAGAGAATCCAATGACAGAAAACAGAGTGTTTTCGTCAAAAGCTGAAATTTCACGGTGTTTCTGCAAACTTAGACGACTCGCTTTTACGGCCAGCTCGGTTGCGGCAGCCTTCTTGCCTTGGACCAATTTTGCCTACGCCGAAAGTGCTGGTTTGGTTCTGGTCGATAAATTCAAGGTGGCAGACAAATCAGAGGGATTTTCAGAGCCTTCCGGTTTGGCAATGTCTAACGCTGAAGGCTTCTTGTGGTCTGTAAGTGATGCCGAACCTAAACTGCACCTACTCAGAGTCGACGGGGTATTAGGAAACTCTTTCAAGTTGCCAGCATTGGCAGGATCAGATTTGGAGGGTGTTGCACCTCGAAAGGATGGGTCTGTTTTGGTGCTTCAGGAAACTGACCGATCAATTCTAGTCGTTCACCCAACCGAACCCATTCAATTGACAACAATACCTCTCACATCTCTTAAAGGTTACTCGGCCGCCGCTGAATTACTCGTTGGCAACCCATTAAACAAGGGACCCGAAGGTATCGCTGTTGACCCGGAATCGGGGCGGGTCTTCATTGGCATTGAAGGACAACCAAGGTTGTTAATGGTCGTATCACCAGCGCTAGACGAAATTGTTGAGATCATTCCTTTAGCCCGCGATGCAGGTTTTATCTCCGAGCGTGTAGATGATGATGAACTGGATTTGAGCGGCCTAGCATGGTCCCCGTCCTCACGTTCTCTTTGGATTGTAAGTGACAAAGGCCGTCAAATCTTCGTCTACAATCCAGAGTCCAAGTCCGTAAAGTCTATCAGTTTGACGTTCACAGAAGATGGCAAACAAAAGGAAGTTAAACATCCCGAAGGAATCGCTCTCGATGAGACCAAAGGGCTTCTCTATGTCCTAACAGACGATGCCAAGAAATCGCGGCTTTATGTTTTTGAGCAACCGGAATTGTGAGGACTGTCCTACTAGTTCTCTACTCTAACTTGTTGAAAAGCCGGTTTGTGTAATTCAGCGCCGTCGTATGTGCGGCGTAATAAGTAAATCTGCGTTCTGTTCACTGTGTTTCTTAAAAACATCACCCATCAATACATTCGAGTAGCGTCAGGTTCACACATGCGAACCACATAATAACATTGGACTTCAACATGCTCAGTCACTTTAAGGTTGTCAAAAATGCGCGTATTCAGATCAGTTGTTTTTGCGATCATTTGCACTCTTGTGGCCACTGCATCAGTTCCAAGAAGTAGCATTGCCCAAACCTGGGACATCGCATCCCAGCACTCGGTCAGCGGCGTAACGGTGTATGATGCGGATGAGCTGTTAACTTTTGCCGGTCAGTTGGCCTTTGATCGATCAGGGCGCATTACAGCGGTGGAGGTCGCATCAACGATCACTCAGATCTACCGAGAAGACGGCTACTTCTTGGCTGAGGCGTGGCCTGGTCCCGATGGGCAGAGCATAGTTGTTGATGAAGGGCGCATTCAAACCATCGAAATTGAAGGCGTAGATACTCGCACGTTCAAAACACTAGAGAAGATTTTTCAGCCCCTCACCACCGCATATCCAATAACTCTCAAACGATTTGAGCGGGCGGTTATGCTAGCCGAGGACATACCCGATTTGGACGTGTCGACCGAACTTGATTACCCGGATCAGGCTGGTGCTCGGCTGAGGGTATTGGGAGAACCTCTGCGAAAACAAGCCGGCAGTGCGACACTCGACAACCCTCCGCGTGAGCTTGGAGAAGCGCTCAGTTTCTATGTCGTACAAGAGTTTTATTCGACGCTGACCGTCGGCGATTTGCTGCGCTTTGAGGGGTCAGGCAACTACAATTGGGACAAAGACGACGAACATTCATTGTGGGGCGCTGTTACCTATCGCGCACCGTTGAACAGCAATGGCCTGTATGGTGAGATTTTCTACGGAAACATAAACGCAAAACGTGACCTCTCGGGGGATTTTGCGAGAACAGATGTTGATGGCGAGAACTTCACCGTCGCGTTGGGTTACCCAGTGATCCGCGATGTGGCCCGCTATGGGTACCTTCTGCTGGACTATCGCCTTTCCGAAGCGGACTCAGTCAGTGGCGGCGTTCCATTGTCTAGTGACGCGAGTGTCGTTGGCCTTACATATCTTTACGGGCAAAACTATCCAAAAGGACAAGCTCTGGAAGCGGGACTAACCTTATCTTTTGGCGATAACGACAATGACACGACGGACGCGAATTTTGACGACGGAGACTCTTCGTTCTGGCATCTGCGGGGCGGCATTGGATACGAAAGCCCGCTAACGAGCTTGTCGCCCAACACAGCTTGGCGCACTGAGATTTGGGGGCAGTACACCACCGACCGGCTGCCCTCGGTCGAGGAGTACTTCCTTGGTGATCGTTATGCTTTGCGTGGATATCGGTTTGACGAAGTGGATGGTGATTCCGGGATTTCCGCGATTTTCGAAGTGTCTCACTCCTACTTTCCAAGTTCCCAAAGCATTCATCGCTTAACGCCCTTTGTCTTTTTCGACGTGGGCTACATCTCGAACAATGACCCTGCGAGTTTTGAAGTTGATAGTGCTACACTGGCCTCGACAGGTCTGGGTTTGGACATTGAGTTTAAGCAAAACCTATTCCTGTCCGGATATGTCGGTGTCCCTTTGAGAGACGGTCCGTTGACTGACTCTGGCGATCCTGGCGCGTATCTTGCTCTGACAACAAGTTGGTGAGGATGTTATGAAACGGAACCGCATTGTTTTACTTTCCGCAGCTTGTTTGGTCGCAGAGCTGGCCGCCACGCAGGTCGTCGCCCGCGGCAATCATTACGGGTGGTGCCGTGGCGTAGGGAACCCACACCAATCGAGCCAAGGATGTGGGCAGGCCGGCGGGCAAGGGGCAGGCAACCAAATTACCGGTCCAACGCAGCCGGTGGCAAATCAGTTGCCACCTCAGGGAACGCCGCAAACGCCCACCTCCGTTGCTGTGCCGGTCCTTGCGCCGGGCGCGGTCCCGAATGCAATTCCCGGTCGGGTTCCTATCGCGACGCCAATAGCGATTCCCGGTCAAGTTCCAACGCCAATCGTAGCGCCGACCATAGCTCCGCCCTTGGTGCCAAATCCAACACCAAACCAGGTTCCGACAGCCGTTCCCAATCAGGTTCCGCCATTGGCTACTGTGCCGCCGCAAGTTCCGACTGCGACTCCTAATCAAGTTCCGATAGCTGTCCCTGGCCAGGTGCCGCCTCAGCCTAATGTGCCGCCCCTTGTGCCAACCGCGACACCCAACCAAATACCAGTCGCCGTTCCTGGTCAGATTCCTCCTCAGCCTACCGGCCAAACTGCTGTGCCACCGCTCGTCCCGTCCGCGACTCCTAATCAGGTTCCCATAGCGGTTCCTGGCCAGGTTCCACAGTTGACACCAAGACCTACGGCAACTCACATAGCCGTCCCAGGACATAAGAATCCACAAGGTGTCGTGACAATCATGCGCCCTAGGCCGAGGCCAACAACCGGTACTGTTCAGCAACCTGGCTCAACACAAGTGACCCACCACTTAAGTCACCAAAGCAACTCAAAGAAACACGATCACGTCGCAGCGACACCGGGACGGCATGACCCGCACGACCTACCGAGATTCCGCAACGCGGCAGCCAAGGAAAACTGGGAATGCGTTGCCAGCGGATTTGGACAGCGCCGGTATGATGCTGGTCGAGGCGTGTTGCTGAACAACGGAGCGTTGCGGCACCTTGGAAACGTGGACGCAATGGCACGGGATGTACCTGCAAGGCATCCAAAACACTCTGGCTGCATTATATCGGTCAAACGAAAGCAGCGCTGAAGCTCGCATGGTAGGTTTTGCTCGGACAATGAGATTAGTCGACCAATAGTTCGTCAATTGTCATCTGGATAATTGGATTTCGTATTGCCCATATTCCCTGGCGTTTACGTTGGCTGACGTAGCCCAAAAATGCTCTGTACCTAAATTTGCCTCAATTAGGACAACAATCTAAAGTGCCGCACTTCCAAGAAGAGCCTCCGACCATCTGGGACGGTCAGGTCGGGCAAGCGAAACGTTGAACGGCAACTTTGCAAAGTCAGCTTTCTGCGCATTGCTGTCATTAGGACATCGCGCAGCATCGGTCAAAATGGGCTCGGTACGGTCATTCGCCGTTGTCCGCTCGAACGTCCGCTTCTGCGCCAACGGTCAGCCACTTCATCAATGTCAACAAACGGTCGTCAGCCGGTCGGCCTACCCGCGCTCGAATTCAATAGTAGCGGTTCACTTGGCGTTGCATCTGGGTGCAATGACGCAAGATACGTACAACTGGGTGTATCATGGTTACTGCGTGTTCGGTGCGAGTGTGCCAGGTATTTGAAGCCTTACGAAGCATTGCGACCTCCCATTGATGACCTAACGTTAACCTGGATGAATGAGAGGTTCTGTGAACTGGGACACAGAGCGCCAGTACAAGTTTCCGCCCCGCCAACCACCAGCACCAGCCACCACCCGTCAGCCCCCGGAACGCCTCGTCAGCGGTCCTGTCCTGCGCCGGTTAGCGGTTCTCAAGCGGTGTAGTAAGCTCATCGGTTTGCTTCGCCGCGCGCGACACGAACGACCGCTTGTTCAAACAGCTTGGGCGTTGCGCGCGCATTCGCAATAAGATTGTATGCTCGATTGTTCGAGATTCCGGTGCTCGAACCTCTGGGATTTTGCAATACAGCACCCACGTCAAGCGGAGGCGCTACTTTCAGGCCGTTTGGCTCTCATTTTCTCCATCGCCATGTCTTTTGCGGACCGGCTTTTTCGTTTTGCAACGGCGCGCTGCGCATCAAAAGCTGCCCGAAGTTCCTGATCTTTTTCCGAAACCTCTTTCACCGGGGCAGGGGCCGGTTTCGCATCAGCCAGTGCCTTCGCCGTGTCCCTCGCTTGCTCTGCAGCAAGATCTAGGTGTGTGCCTTTGATCTTTGGCGTATCGCCACCAAGGAACTGCACAAAATACGGATCTTCGAAGTATCGGATCTTGTTTGCAATCACCGGCATCTTGCCTTCGCGGATCAGCACAACCTCATTTTCCGGCAATCGGCCAACGTGTTCCGGCCGGAGCAGGCGAATGCCTTCCTCGCGTTCCGATATGCTGCCCATTTCCATTTTGCCGAGCGCCCGAGACTTCGATTTGCTCATTACTGTTTTGTCACCGATAGACCTAGACACGTGTTCGCGGACCTCTGAATCCTCAGAGGCCGCGAACATCTGCGTCCCGGCGTTTGCCAGCATCGCCCGCACACCTTCATGCCCATAGATGTCCTGCAGGCGCGACAGCGTTTGCGAAATCACGATGATCCGGCCACCGAACGATCGCATGGTGTCATACGCTTCAACGACGCGCTCAAGATGGCCGAGGCGCTGAAACTCATCGAGCAGCATCAAAACCTTGAACGGCTCATCTTCGCCCGGCTCAACGGTTTCGATGGTGTTCACCAGATCGAGGAAGAACAGGCGAATGAGCGTCCGGAACTCTTTGACCTTCTTCCCTGGCACAGAAAAGTAGATCGAGGTGGGGCGCCGACGCAGATCTTCGAAGTTGATGTCATTGCCCTGCGTGGCTCTTGCCACAGAGGGGTTGCGCCAGAGCTGCAGGCCGGAGTTGTTCATAACCGAAATCGTTGATCGCAAGATTTTGGATTCTTCGGCTGCAAGATTCAGGAACTCATCTGCAGCTCGCGCATATCCAACTTCTTCAGCCATTTTCTCATAGTCCTTTTGCTTGGTCGTTTTGACCAGGCGCAGGACTTCGGAAATGTATGGCCGCTTTCTTTTGATCGCCAACATCGCCATTGCGCAGAACATGCCTTCGACACCACCCATAAAGCCCTGTGCGGACGAGCTGGGCGTGTCGAACATCTGGGTTGCAACCTGAATCACTTCTTCCCATCGCCGGTCCAGATTGTCGGCACGTGCTGCGCGGCGCAGAGGGTTGTAGCTGTGGCTTTTGTCGGGGTTCTCGGGATCGAACACGAAAACCTCGTCGCCCATTGCTGCCCGACGCGCGCCGGTTGTCTGGAAAATCTCACCCTTGATGTCCAGGACGACGCAAGACCCATTGAAACGCAGGACGTTCGGGATCACGAAGCCGCTGGTTTTGCCCGAACCAGACGGGGCAATGAACATCGCGTGCGGCTTTTGGACACCGGGGCCGGGCTTATAGTAGATCGCGTTTTTGTCCTTTGGCTCACCAAATTTGGCAAACACAATTTCACTATCCAGTTTGTCTTTGAGCTTCAGCACCGACGCATAGCCCTCCTGGACGAGCTGAGGGGCCTTTGCAAAACTCGCATCACCGTATTTCGTTGAGGGACCACGCAGCGCAGCCGCCACAAATGCGAAGGTCAAAACACCCACCGCGACCACCGCCACCAGACCCATGACCTGCTGCGTCTCTGCAGGCTGTGCCATGAACTTCTCTGGGATCGCCCAGATGTCCAGCCCGCGAAAGCTTCTGGTGTTGATGTATTCGAGAGCCAGACCGACCACCAACACCGCGCAAGCCGAGGTAGCGATAAAGCCCATAGTACCGGCTATCGCTATCTTCTTGCCTTTTGGTAGATCCTGAAACTCAGCCATCGGTCAGCTCGCGTTTGAAGAAACACACGATGCCAAATTCAGCACGGGCGACACCGACCATTTCCCAACCTTCACTCCCCAGCTTTGCGAACTTTACTTTCGCGTCGTCATGCTCCGAAAAAGGCACGTCTCGATACTCGAATTTCTTCATCTTTGTACTCCTTCAGATAAGTTGTTCAGCGGTCATCAAGGGCGGAAAAATCACGCCGTTGACCTTCCGTTCGTCCCCGATTTTCTTCATGTGAACGATCATGTGAATGGTGGCCCGGATGTCATCGACCACCTCTGACTTTTGGACGGTCGGAGATCCGCGTCGCACCATTTTGCTCATCCGTCCAATGGCATCTACGGGCGAGTTGGCGTGCATGGTGCAGACAGATCCATCGTGGCCGGTGTTCACCAATTCCAAAAACATATTTGCGTCGTCGCCCCGGATTTCACCGCAGACAAGGCGGTCAGGCCGTAACCGCAGCGCCGATTCCAGCAGCTTTGTTGGTGATCGAGGGCCATCTTCTTCGGAACGATCAGCAAGCAAGTCAACCGAGTTTGGTTGCTCGATGTCCAATTCGGCCACTTCCTCAATCGTCACGATCCGTTCGCCTGGATCGACGCGCTTCAACATGGCATTCAAAACGGTGGTTTTACCCGACGATGTACCGCCCGCAATGATCACGTTCCATTTGTTTTGCATGGCGAGGACGGAGAGGTCGTCAAAGCGCAATGTGCCCGCTGCGAGGGCAGCACGGGCGTTTTCGAGCGCACAGTGATCGTTGCTTTCTGCCAATGCGGCCTCTCTGCTGGCAAAGCTGAACGCGCCCAGATCGACGGTCTTCACCCGCAGCAGACGGATCGCCACGGACCCCACGCCGGTTGTTGCTGGCGGAATGACGACCTGGACCCGCGCTTTGCCCTGCTGTGTTGGCACATTGGCCGTCGCAATGGGCTTCTTTTCCCCGAATGTCACGTCGCTGAACCCAGCCACACAGCGCCCGATATTCTCTACATCGTTTCTGGTCAGAGTGATGTCTGTCCTGCTCATGTGGGTCGTGCCCATTTCTTCAACCCAGACTGATCCGTCAGGGTTCACAGAAATTTCGCTCAGGCTTTCGTCGTGCAACAGATGCTCGATCTTGCCTGTATAATATTCCAGAAGGCTATTACCATTCCGCCCGCTCATGTTCTTGTCCTTGGTAGAGCACTTTCTGGAACAGTGGAGGTTGGCTTCGCTGCCTCTCGGCTTTGCCTCGAACGCGAACGCACCCACATAAGATTTATTGATTCCAAAAAAGTGCTGAATTTGCTTCAAAAAAAGGCCGCTACCGCACTCCATCATGCTGGCAGCGGCCGGAAAGACCGCTGAGGCGGTCGGCTCATTGGCTCGCGCTCAGAAGCTATCGAACACAACGTCGCGCTGCAGGATCGCGTTGATACGACTGCCCTGATCGACAAAGATTGTCGGAGTAATGCGCAGGTATTCATCAAGCGCCGCCGCCGTGGCGTTTTGCAGGTTAGACCCCACTTGCGTTGCCAGATCCGTGCGAACCGAGTTGTTGCTATCGCTGTCCGACACTAGAGCCACAGGGGCAATACCGATGATCGACAACAATGCAGCCGTGCCGAACCGCTTCCCAAAGTGTGTGTTCACCCTGCCGGTGGCACCAGTCCGGCCTTGACCGTCCGTACCAGCCGAACCGATCTGAGCGGACAGGCCGTCAGGCGTGAAGACACGGCTCCAAACGATCATGATGCGCGTTTGCGCCAATGTCGTATCCGCTCGATACTCGCCATAGAGCTTCGATCCGCGCGGCAGAAGCAAACGCGTGCCGTCCATGGAATAGACGCCACGTGTGATCGTCGCCACGACGCTACCGGGCAATTCCGAGCTGACCGCGCCACCGAACACAGCCGACAAAACCGTGCCTTGCGTTAAGGTGCGCGACGGATCGTCAATGATCGAGGCCGCGACGATGGGGGGATATTCTTCGACCAGATTGTTCTGCCATGTCGTGTTTTGGTTTTCCTGATAGCCGCGCTGTTCTTCAGGCAGGCGGGTGTCGTCTGGCTGGACTTGAACCGGCTGCGGCGCAGCAGGGAAGGGTTGGAAAATGACCGGCTGCGATCCACCATTGAACGGCTGGTAGTTTTGACCGGGTGCTTCCTGTGCCATCGCGCTTGACGCCAACGTGACCAGGGCGAGGGTGATTGCTGTTCTGTTCATCGTCAGCTCCATTAGTTTCTGCCGTATGGGTTTTCATCGAACACGATGCCGTCTGACTGGTTTTGGCGCTCGCGCATCCGCTTGAGTTCTTCAAGCCTGCGCCGCTCATCATCAGTCAGACCCGTAGTCTGCAAGTGGCTCATACTGGCGAGCGCACGGGCCTCTGCATCAGCAACCGCCTGGGCAAGCTCAGTCTGAAACTTTTTCGCGCGCTCGTCATATCTGACCTGAAGGCGTTCATTGGTCAGGTTCAGCGTTGCGATTTCACCGTCTTTTTCTGACAGCGAAACTTTGGCGTCCGTCAGCTCGTCTTGCAGATCGGAAATCCGACCGTTCTGTTGCTCGATTGTTTTCAGGGCTTGTTTCAGCCCTTCGGAATCGACCTGCGGCACTGCTGCCGGTGTTGCCACCGCAATTTCCTCGGGCAAAGCCTCTGGTTCCGGCTCATCGACCTCTGGTCCCCGTGCGGTCAAAAGCCCGTATCGCTCGCCACCGCCTTGTTGCAAAGCGTCAACGCGGACACCCGTGTTGGTGCTTTTGTTTTCGTCGCCCATGACAAACCATACAAAGCCCAAGAACACCGCTCCTGCGATTGCAACGGTTATCAGCTTCTTAGGGTCGAACTTCTTTCGGACACGTTGCGACGGCTGTTCAGCCGCCGCCCGTGCCGCAATTGTCTGATCGCGGTTCATTACTTGCTGCCCCCCGGTTTAACTGTCTGTGAAGTGACGGGCCGACCGCTCACGCTTGCCTGCTGAAACTCGTCGCCATCGTTTCGAACACAGATCGAAGTGTCCTCGATGCGCAGTGTCCAAAGGTCGGAAAGGCCCTGCACCTGGATAATGCCGCGCTCTTTGACTGTGGTGTTCACCATCAGCTCACGTCCATCAGGCAGGACACGGAAGATACCCGGCAGCTCCGCATCCTGCGGGATCTGCATATAGGTGTGAACGCCATCATCCCAAACGGCGGTGGGCGCAAAGTCCGCTTTGCCCGAGCGCGCGTAGTTTTGGTTGACGAAGCGGCCTGTTGGTTTCGGCTCGCTGCGTGCCACCGTGCCACGGCGCGTTGTGGTCCCGCCGCTGTTGTTCTTGTTGTAGAACGTGACCCGGAATGGAACACGTTTGCGTTCGGCGGCGCTCTCGGCCGGAACCAGATAGAAGTTGTATGTGCCGCGATTGGTCAGCACGGTCAGGTTTGAATCCGAGTTCAGGATTTCCGGCTTGAACGCAATAACGCGCCCTTCCTGCAGGCGGGTGATCTGAAAACTTTCAGTGTCGCCCGCACCAATGCTGCGGACGGTCTCACCTTGCGGAAAGTGAATATAGGTAATCAGGCGTTCACCCACGGGGATGCGGTACACCTGGTTCTCAATGTAATGGAAATGCGTGATGCGGTGATCCGCATTCTTTCCGTCTGGTGTTGGTGTGATTTCAGCGAGCAGAGGCGTGGAGAATGCCAAAACTGCTGCGGCGGTAGCGGTGAGGGCTTTGAAAGAACGCCGCATCAGATGTTCCCCGTGGCGTCTACGCGGTAGTTAGTGACGACGAAGCCGAATGGGTTTTCCAAAAGCTCATCCATCGACGTCACGATTTTCTCCTCAAACCCATAGGTGACTGTGACCACGTAGCGGGCTGAGGCTATTGCCTGGTTTGGCACGATCAGGGACTTGCGGATCTCGACCTGCACCGTCTCATCGTTGACCGGCGAGACGCCCAGAATTTCGGTCTGCACCTTTGTCTTGGGCGTATAGATTTCGTCAGGATGGTTGTCGTTCGACCCATCCCAAAGTTCGCGATAAGACGTTTCGGCTAGCTCATCAGAACGACGCAGCACCGATTTCAGGCGTTCGTTGTTGTCCTGGACATCATAGGTTTCCCGGTCGCGCACATAATTTGCGACTTCACGGAAGGCCATCGCTTCAGATGGTTCCAGTTCTTCGACCTTTTCAGTCAGCAGCACCGGGAGCTTTGTGTCCGGATCAATGGAGAATGGCACCGCCCGGATTTCCTTCAAGGGAAGGAGCATCGCCCAGCCAATCATAGAGGCCACGCCCATTGCCATACCGACCATGCCGAATACCTGCCATTTGAAGGCATCGCGGCGTGCGCCCAGAAAGAGTTCTTTTTCGTGATCTGTCACGTGTGACATTTGCTCTGTACCTCGATTTATGAAGATTTATTGGCGCGAGCTTGTCGAATGCTCTGCCGGTAACGGTCAGCGGCGTAGCTCTGTCGAGCTGCCCCATCCTGATTGCGGGCTCTGTGCGCTATGTCCCGACGCGCTTGCATTGCGCGAGACGCGCTGTCACGAACGCCAGTCCCGTCACGTGCTGCGGAAGCCATCGCGGCGGCGGTTTTGCCCCCGGCAACAGCACCGCGCGCGCCATCGCTGGCAGTGCCCAATGCACTTCTTGCGGCTGCAACCGCGCCGGTTGCCACAGCAAGACCGGAGGATGCCGAAACTATCGCGCCAGACATGCCGCCTGCCAGTGACGGGATTTGCGTGAGCATGACGATAGCCACGATGCAGATTGCTAGAAAACGCCCGCTCGCTTCCATGTCATTAACATCAGACAAGGAACCAAGCTCTGAAGCGAAAAGCGCCTGAATAAGAGAAACGATGCCTGTCAGAACGACGATGACCATGATCAGGCCAACGGTCGTTTTCGCCCAGGCTGCGAAGATATTGGCTGTTGCCGAGCTGAGTAGCGTTGCGATGAAAACTGGCGCTAGACCCAGCAACACCGCCAGACCGCCTTTTGCGATGAGTGCCATGCCAGTGCCAAAGGCAACGATGACTGCCCCAACAACCCAGAGAATAGCCCCGGTGATGCTCAGGCCCCAAGTCGCGTTTTCAATGGCCTGCTGGCCCATCAAGAAACACTGAAGCGCAATCTCATCCAACGCTTGCCATACATTAGTGGTTCCTGTGAGTGCCCCGGCAATACTGTCCGGCAAGGTTTGAACGCCTTGATAGATTGGTTGGAAAAAGGACCAGCTCGACGCCATTCCGATCATTATCGTCGCCCGAATGATCCAGCCTACATAACCACCAAACCCAATTTCTCTGATCTGAAGTACGCCGTTGATCAGCATCGCTACAAAGATCAGCGCAGCAATAGCCCAGAGGGCGGATGCGAGATCCGCCGCAAGGCTGGTGTATGCTTGCTGAGAAAAGTTGCTGATTGCTGATTCAATCGAGCTGACGAAATCCTGAATCACGGCCCACAAGCCTCCTCAATTGCAGGGCGCAGCGCTTCCAAGCGTTCTTGCTGCGTTTCTTTGAGCGATTTGAGTTCGCTGGATGGCTTCGACCAGAAATCGCCCTGGTCTGCGCCCACCAACTTGATTGCAGCTTCGCGGCTGAGGTTGCCGAGCGGGCATTCAGTGCTGAATGCTTCATCGGCTTTGCGCAGGCGGCATTGCTCTATGGCAAATTCATGAGCAGCTATCACTTGCTCATTCAGAATGGCATCGGTCCAGTTGCCAACGACATACTGTTGATCCGCGCCCTGACCAGCGTTGGCGAGCTGTTCAACCCCGTATTCCTTCAGGGGTTTTTTGAACGCTCGCACGCCCGAATAACCAAGACAGGTCCGATATTCCCCAAATGTCCAATCAACATTGGGGGGAAACGGAAGTCTGGCCTCAGCACTGGCCGACGACGCTAGAAGCGCCGCCGTCAGTGTGGTCAGGGCGAAGGTGGTGCGGCTTTTCATTGGGATTCTCCTCTTACGTAATTGCTAAGCGTCTTTAGATCCGCTGCGGTTGCAGCCAGATCCGTTCCTGACGCCAGGGCATTTGCCGAGGTTGCGCGTAAGATTTCAATTTCAACTTGGAGGAGTTTCAAGAGAACCGCTGTGTTGTAATCGATGGCATCCTTCAGATCTTCTTGCTGACCGATTTCACCGCGCAGTTTTTCAGCATCTTCGGAGAGCTGACCGGCCATGTCATAGCCATTCTCACCCAACGCCGACGCCATCAGGCCCGCAACACCACGCTCAGACAGGATGCGGCGCGCCTGCACATCCGATCCGCTGAACTCGGACAAGATGCCATCGTTCAGGCCGAGGTTGATGGATCGACGTTCCATTGCTTGAGCCGCGACTTCGGGCAGGCCGGAGATACCGCCCTCCGCTGCGTCCAGCGCGTATCCGAGCGTGTCAGCAGCAGTCGCCAGCTTCAAAAAGCTACGGCTGTTGAACTCGTCCAGATCCGTCAGGCCAGTGATAGTCTTGAACGAGTTTTCAAGCAGTGCCCGTTGCTGTTCCAGTTTCTCGTACTGTTCCAATAGTTGCTCGTACTGGCGGACCATTTCAGCGATTTCTTTGGCCGAATTGGCGGCGTCCTGCGTAATGGATGCAGAGTCCACCACCGGAACACCCTGGGCCGACGCCATGACGGGCAGGGCGGCCAGAACTGTAACAGCAATGGTTGTGCGGAATTTCTTTGAAATATTCATCAGACAAGCTCCAAGTTTTCAGGGGGGGTCATGCGCTCAAAGTCGCAGGCGCATTTGCTGCGATAGCCCGAATAGGTGCTGGTGCAGGCCGAGACAGCGGCCAGAACTACAAGGGCGATTACAAGGCGGGTTTTCATGTGATTTCCTTCCAGAAGTTGGGGTTTTTTCGCCAGTCAGGATCAGGGAACGATTTTCCGTCTGATCCGCTCAGAACACGGAGAAGCGGGCCGAGAGCGCCGACATCGACATCGAGCCAAACACTCTCATCACCCTTTTTCATGAGCATTACGCGGTCGCCAAAATGCGCCCTCAGCGCGCCAAGCTCTGAATCGTTCAATCCGATTGCTCGGTAATCCGCTTCATTGCCGGATCGAGAGGGGAACAAGAGCTGTGTGCTGGTGTTTTCCAGGATCGACTTGCTTGCCGCTGACGACAGGATGTGATCGGGGATCTGCGTCATCATCATCATCATGACGTTCAGCTTCCGATACGTGGTGTAAGCGTTCTTGAGAATTTCCGCGCCGTAGGGGTTGCCTGCAATCACCCAGGCTTCATCAATCACAAAGACAGTGGGCACTTTCGCGGCACAACGGCGCTCGATCTGGCGCATGACGTAGCTGATCCATGCCAGCCGCACCAACTCGTCATCCAGAACCTCAGAAATATCGAACACAAGATGCCGATCGTAAGAGGCAAAAGGATCTGTGCCACCCTCGCCAAACATCCACGACAAACGCCCGTCGCCCGCCCATTCACTCGCGCGCTTGAAGAGGTCTTTGCCATCATCAAAGGCTCTGAACCGCTCGACCAGTGAATCGAAGTTCTGCAGTTGTGGCGGCAACGTCGCGTTTGCCTGACACGCCTGTTTAATCTCGTCTTTCTGTTCGGCTGTCAGTTTATCGTCGTAACTCATCAGAGCTGTGGCCCAATTCGCCAACCAGCTTTGACCGGCCTCATCCGTTTCCGTTTGAAACGGGTTCATGCCAGTGGGTTCGCCCACCCGGACGCGGGTGTACTGTGCGCCGAGCGCCCGCATCGGAGCCTCCATTGCCCGGTCTTTGTCAAAAGCAATGATCCGCGCGCCCTGTGCCACCGCCATTGTCGCCAGCAGCATCGCGATCACAGTTTTACCCGATCCGTTCGGCCCGAGAACGATTGTGTGGCCGGAGGGCAGGTTTTCAGCGTCTTTGCTGGTCTTGGGAAGGTGCAGCGAAACATCGTAGCTGTCCCCGTGCGTTGTCGGGAACGTCGCCAATGGCCCCGGCCAGGGCAGCTTTTCCGCGTCCAACCCTTTGGGCCGCATGTGGAACGCAACCATGTCCGCAAAGTTCTGGTCCGTGATCAGTTCTTCACGAGGACGGAATGCGAAGTTGCCGGGGTGCTGCGCGAAGTACACCGACCGCACCGACATCGCTTCGCGTTTGACCGTGCCGCCCGAAATCTGGATTTCACCGATGATGTGTTTTTCGGCGGTTTTCAGATATTCTTCTGTCCCGAACACGCAGATCGACAGATGGTGCTTGCCGAGTGACATGGTGCCGGAGGCAATGCCGTCCGCCAGAATGGACAAATCCTCTTCAAGCGACTTCGCTTTGTCGCCTGCCGAGCGCATTTGTCCCGACTTGCGGCGTTCCATTTCCTGCGCCTGGGCGCGGCTGATCGGCAGGAAGGATTGCGAAATCACAACATCAACCGGCAGGTCCAGCCCGTCGAAAATGCCGGGGAACGAAGCCATCGGGTAATTCTTCAGGGAATAAACACGGATGGAGCGTTCCTGCTCGTCGTCTGTCACCAGTTTGCCGGTCTTGCCCTGAAACAGCACATCCTCTTGCGGCATGTTGAAGGCAATGGGTTCTGCAATGTTCGTGTGAATGATCGGCTGATACCGACCGTTCAACAGCATTCCATAATAGCCGAGCCAACGCCCCTCGCTGAGCTTCAGCCGGCGCACACGGGCCTCGCCCAGCGTGCCCGCCAGTGTTGTGAACACACCGTCGAGCTGTTCCATCATTTCGCGGCGTTCCTCGTCTATCGTTCCAGACGACATGCCGAACATCTGTTTTGCCCGCTCATCCTGACGCTTCTGCAGAATGGCGCTGATGATGATCTTGCGTTCTTTCAACTCTGCATCGACGGACGCTGAGCGCATGGCCTGCGCCACTGCACCGGCAAAGCCGGTTGGATCTGTGATGACATGACCCGTCTCAGCCGGGACGGTCAGTCGATGAACATAAAATGCCACTTCATTGGGTGTTGTGCGCAACACACGCTCAAACCGTTCGGCCAGGAACTCGAACTCGTTTTCGTCCAGCGTGTTTGCATTAACTCCGGTGATTTCTGCAGCGGAGATAAGGCCACCATTGCGCGTGGAAATAACCTCATCGTCCACGACATAGCCATAGGGCAACATCTGAAAGAGGCTCATTTCATCCTTGCGCCAGCTCGGCTCGAGCAACGAGCGGGCAAGGGTCCACATGCTTCGGGCAGCAGGCTTAGGCATTATAGTAATCTCCCCCATGATGCTGGCGGTTTTTGGTGCGCGGAGTTTTGGAAAGGGTTATGGACAGGACGCGGAAGAATGCCGGTTCCCATTCGTAAAAGAGGCGAAGCCCGGTGTAGAAAACAAAACCCGCAATGATGGCTGGCGCTATCCCGAACATGAAGAACGAAAGCATGGTCATCCCGAGGATCACCAGCAGATAGATCACGGGTAGGCCGCCCCATTCTGCGGGGCGGCTCAGGCCGCGAAAAACCGTATTGCGGCGCGACATCAATCAGCCTCCGATGAACGTATCAGCAAGGCCGATAACAGCACCGACAACGATTGCGATCACCGGGCCTTTCAGCGAACCCCAGCCGAACACGTAGGCGAGACAGCCCCAAATGAAGCCAACCGCCGCAAGGCTGACGCCAACGACCTTCGAGTCGGCCAGTGTCTCGTTGATGAAATCGCCAATGGCATCCTGCAGCCAGCCAGCGGAGGCAGGTGCTGCGCTAACGATGGTCATTGTCAGCGCAAAGAATGCCACTTGTTGGATGAAGTGGTGCCGCTTCATGGGGGGTCTTTTCATAGTTCTGTACTCACTTTGCTTAGGATGATCCGCACGTAGTCGCGGGTTTCGGTGAACGGGGGGATGCCGCCATACTGGACGACGCGATGGGGACCGGCGTTGTAGGCGGCAAGCGCCAGTTTCCAGTCTCCAAACTCACGGTACTGCGCTGCCAAATAGCGAGCGCCACCGTCGAGATTTTCTGCAGGGTTCTTTGGGTTCACGCCCAGGTCTTTTGCCGTTCCCGGCATGAGCTGCGCGAAACCGATGGCACCCTTGGGCGACAGGGCATCAGCCCGATACCGGCTTTCCTGCCAGACCAGTGCCATGAACAACTCGGTCGGAACGTCATGCCGTTCCGCCGCTGCGTGAATTTCTTTGACGATCCGTTCCTGCGACCAACCACCAGAGGCTTTGCGAGGCCGCGGTGCTTTTCCCGCAATCTCGATCTTTGCCGTGCGCTTCGCTTTGGGCGATTGCGGTTGCTCGTCTAGCTCGTATTCCCGCATCTGGATTGGTTTCACCACGCCATCAACGATTTCCGCCCGCGCACCGTTCAGGAAAACGCTGCCATCGGGTTGATACTCGATGACCTGGGCAACAACGGGGTTTGTCGCTGCAAACCACAGCAAGAAAACCGAGGTGGAGCGACTGAAAAGCGTCCTAAGGGGTTGGTTAACAAATCCGTGATCGGATTTGATTTCGCGTTGTTTTGAATAGATTGGCTTGGGTAGTTTTGATGGTGCCGCTTCGCTTTGATTGGCGGAGTCGGATAGGTGGTGGTGGGTACAGCCCCATCTGGAGCTCACCACGTTCTCTCTTCGGTGTAGCACCACATGCATCGAAGAGAGTTCCCCGCGGAGAACACCACTCGTTGCTAAGCAGTTCAGCCAAGTTTCGAAGGCCAAGGCGATACCCTTTCCGTTTTCTAAATAGGTCAGTAAAGTTTACATAATTACTATTATGGGGTTCGACATCAGGTCATCTGGGCGGTGGGAAACAGAGTGCCGGGACACAGCACTGAGCCCTTCGCGGGCTTCGTAGACAGCCAGCGTTCAGCTTGGATCAATCAGCCGGAAGGTCTGACCAAAGTGTCGGGGATGTCCTGCTCGGCGCTGTCGCGGTCAGTGCTGTGCCGCCGCAAGCTCAGGCACGTTGTCTGGGTCCGCACCCATTGACTCTGGCGCGGCGCTGTCCAATCTAGGATCGGCATCTAGGACTACTGTTTTTACCATAGTACAGTTCTCTCTTGATGTTGGAGGAATGCCCGGATGGATTTGGGGCGTTTCTTGTCCTGTCGATTGTTGGCGCAATCGACAGGACGGCTCACTTCTCATTAGTTTCGTTTTTTGGTCATCAAGTCGTTGTTTGATCCTTTCCTTCAGCCGCACCAGGACTGGCGTTTGCCGCCGTGGTATGGTCGGGCGAGACCTTCGGAAATCAGGATGGCCCCGACGTCCTGCCTAGCCACACGCCCAACCGCTAGGAAGCGGTCATGCACGTCCAGATCTGGTTGGATGACCAGCTCTATCTGGTCCGCCGTCTGGATGAGCTCTGTCAGCCTTGCTTTCGCTTCCAATCCCAGAGTCTTTTCCGCACGGCATTGCGGCCGGTAGGTCTCAGGCGTATCGAAGCCAACGAGCCGGTAGCGGTCGTCGCCGTGGTCGATCGTGTCACCATCAATGGCAATCACCTCGGACGCGCTCAGAGTCTTTGTTTGTTTTGATGGTTCAATCCAGACCGCAGCAAAGAACAAGGACGCGAGTGTAGCGCTGAGAAACAAGAGCCGTTTCATGTGCCCTGCCCCAGTATTTTGATGAGCCAGGTTCTCGAACGTGACCGATCAGGTTTTGGATTTCGCGTCCAGGGCCTGAGCTGCTTCGAGACCCTCTGGGGTAATCGACTCGATCGTGTAATCTGATTTGACGCAGAGAATGCGACCGTCGCCAAATTCCTGGTGATGCTTAAAAAGCCCCGGCCAAAGATCGAACTCTCTGGGCTCAGCGCCCGCTCGAGAAATCTTCGACTTGCACAAGGCCCCGACATAGTTCGGCGAGCTGTAAATGCAGTGGTACTTAGGTCGACCAAGGGAAGCGAGTCCGATAAATTCGTAGCGGCATGTAAAGGGAACCTGATCCTCTTTCAGGCCCCGGACCATCTCGATGGTTACCACAGTGTATTGTCTCTTGTTGTCCGCCATGACGACCCCCTATGGGCCGTCTTCTACATCCAAAAGTTGTGGACTAAAACACAATCTACGTCAATATAAGAAAACACGCCAATATACGATATTGGATTGTCAGAAATATTTTGGCCGGATATTGCTTTAGCGATTCGCAAGCAGGAGAGATCATCTTGAAACACTCAAAATCCGGAAATAGTACTCGCGCAAAGGCCCTTGCAATTGCACTCGCTGCGTTGCCAGCCTCGCAGACCAGCGCCTATCCAATCGACTGCGCGATATTCCTGTGCCTCGCCGGAGGTTGGCCAGGTTCGCCTGATTGCGTCGCTGCCAAGGCGGAGTTTATTCGGCGCATCACACCCTACCCGGTCGAACCTCCGCTACAACTTTGGCGCTGTCCGATGAATGCTTCAGAAAGTTCCTCAGGCGTGAGTCCTATGGAACGGTTGGAAGCTATCAAGCGCAACAGTGCCAGTCCTGTTCCAGAGCTTCCAACGGACGACACGACTGAGCCATTACTGGTAGATGCAGCGATCTCGGTAGAAGCGATCCAGTCACTTCACGACCAATACGGTTACGGTTTCCAAGCCACGCCGATCAGCGTTGATCTGTCCTCCCCCGATTTCGACGTTGTCAGGTCCATCAGAGTTTGGGATGTGCGTCACTACAGCTATCGCCGTCGTTCACGAGAGGGAGATTGCGAACGCTCCCTTGATCTGGTTGTCGGCAGCTATGACGAAAACGCGAGCTTTCAATGGTCTGATCACGCTCCTGCGCCCATCCCAGCTTGGCTGCCCCTTAGGAATCGCTGTGAGCCTCCCAGCTACTTCCGCGGTGTTGGTGTTGAGTGGACCGACATATTCGGGTTTGGCGACTACGAGCTCATCCGATACTGACGTTGTTTGCCTGGCAGGTGAGTGCATTGCCCCTGTAGACGTCAGTGAACGTGCCAGCCACATTGGCAACCAGGCCTTCTTGGCCAGAGGAACACCCTAATTCCAAAACAAAAAACCCCCGCAAGGCGGGGCCTCAGCGGGGATCTTCCTAAGTCACGTTTGATCACCTGATTTATAGGAAACTCCCAAAATTCTGACAAGGATAAACGCATCCGTGCGAATGGATTTTCTTTGTCTTTCGCTGAGGTTCGACGCGCCTTGCTTCCCCAATGAGAAGCACACCATGAAACGGTTGAACCAATCCAAATACTCTGCCCCCCGAAGCTGCGAAGCCATTACTGGCCTTTGCAAGGTGAGGCCAAAACCATGAGCTTTCGGCACATCGCATCCGCCCATCACCACAAAAATATACGCTTCCACAACGGCCTTCCCGAGGGCTGGAACCGTGACAGGTTTCGGCAGCTCTGCGTGAGTTATGCTCAGATCAGAAGCGTATCGGCCCAGTGCATTCGCACCTTTGAGATCATCATCGACATGATCTCGCCATGCGCGTTTCGGGACACGTCCCGGGAACCCTTTTGCTACGCGCGCCAGGAAACCCTCATTGCCGGGCGTGGCGTGACAGATCGGACAATCCATAATCACGAACGAGAACTGGAAAAGATTGGTCTGATTGAACGCAGGCTTGGGGCAAATGGCGCGCGGTGCAAGCGCAAGGGGCTTGGCCTCTTCCTGACCCCTGCCCTAAACCTCATTCCCGAGATGCTCGCCGCAGATGTGCGAAGCAAAGCCGAGAAGAAAGAGCATGACGAGCTGCGCGGTGATAGATCACGGCTTTACCGATATGTGAAACACAGCTTGCCTGTGCTTGCCTCACTCCCCTACCCTCCTGAAGGTATCGACGAAATGATGGGTGCGTTTCCGTCCTGGCCGCGCGCTGACAAGTTGAAATATATGTCGCTGGATAAGCTGAGATTACACGTTCGTATGGCCCACGATCTTTGGAAACGGATCGAGGAGCATGTCGAAAAAGCCGGTGAAATTTCGGGTGAACCCGAAGCTGGTTTCGGGTCCCATATACAAGACCAAATTGAAGAAAAAATTCTGTCCTGTAACGCCGATGGCGAAGAGAAAATGTCCTCGGCTAAAGCCTCGGAACCAGATTGTTCCGGCTCCGGGCCTGACGGCCCTCCGAATTGCTTTGAAAGCAATCATCCGACGGATCTGATATCATGCAAGACCCAAAACCTGCCTCGGGTGAACAATCACATCCTGTATGAACTGGCCTCACCCGAGTTGCGCATGCATATCGATATCGCCGGTGGTGGAGATCAGAATTCCAATCCAAGCCTCTATGCAATTGAGACCGGCACTTGGTCCCGGCTGTCTGAGATCGGCACCAATATCTCCGCCTGGCATGCGGCTATCGAACGGTTGACCATCATGGGGGCGATCCTGGCTGGCGTGATCACGGAGGCGAGGCTGAGTGATCCGCGGCTGCCGCCCGTTGTCAACCCGGGCGGATATCTGCGCGGTATGGTGCAGGCTGATGACAGTGGTGAATTGAACCTGATATCCAGTTTCATGGGACTGTTGGCGCGAAGAGCCCGGGAGGGGGAAGACGGGCTTCAGCAAGAACACGAGAACGGTTATTAGCAGTGGAGGACTATGCGCTGCCAGCTTTTCAAATTCATGTGTCTCATCGGCAGGTTTTCGCTCTGTTTCCGCCTCCAGAACAGAACAGTATTCAGATCTGTGATTAGCTACGGGAATTCCCGAGTGGTTTGTTCAGCTTTAGGTTGCTAATCGGCCCCAACGGCAACGCGGAACAGAAAGACAGCTTATGAAAATCGCGGATATTGGCAATTCTGAACTGGATTTCAGGCAAACCGGGGAGGCGCGCCTCCAGGAGATTTGCTCCAGGTTTGGACTGGAAAATGCGTCCTACGCCCATATCGACAAGCATCACAACGTTGTCCACGGTTGCACCACGTTTTCAGCCGAATGGGTCAGGTATTACGTCGACAACGATCTGGTTCTGGCCGATCCCCTCATTCGGTTTGGCGCCACTATGATCGCACCGATTGACTGGTCAGTGTTCGACAACCAGGCTGACTACGCAGCGCTTTTTGAGGCAGCCCGAAAATTTGGTGTTGGACGCAACGGTCTTTCCATTCCGGTTATCAACCCCTTCGGGGAGCGGGGCGTATTTACCGTCACGTCCAATGCGCCTCGTCCAGAATGGGATGCTTTGATCGCGAAAATGCTCCCTGCCCTACGTCATGAAGCACAGGTTCTGCATCTACTCGCCCTTGATGTCATTGAAACCGTGTTCAACTTTCCGTCGGATTCCCTCTCTGGTGATGAGTTGGATGTGTTGAAGATGCTCGCGTCGGGTTTGATACCGTCTGTCATTGCCAGGCAATTGCGGCACGCTTCGGGAACCGTTGATGTGCTGACTGCTTCGATCACCACCAAGCTTAAAAGCCGGACGATCGAACAGGCGGTTGCACGGGCAGTCAGTACCGGTTTTCTTAAGTGGAGTGATTTCTTTGCCGACCCTGTGGTCGAACTGGTCAATATGGAAAGTCAGCGGCTTTGCGGTGGGATCGTCCGTTGGGGTGGCAGGTCTCACGAGTTTATCGCCTTCGAAGACGGCAGACTGGTTCGGAACGCCGATAGCTTTCAGTCGGTCCTGATCACGGACCTCGCGAGAGAATTCAACTTGAGTGCAAACGAGGTGGTCGAGGAACTTGGGTGTAACCATGATCAAAGATTGTGGATCAGGTATCTCTGAAATCGGCTAAAACGCACTGCTTCGTTTCTGAATGATACGCAGGCGCATGTTTCACATAATTTAGCTTACGCCGCTCGGGTATCGCTCACAACAACATTGCCGAAGAGAATGGCTCCCGACTTTCAATCGCCAACAAATGTATGCGCTTCTGACAGACCCTCGGTGACGGCTTCGACAAGAACCGCGTTCATTCTATGCGATTCCAGCCATGCTTTGGGGTCCTGGTATAGAAGCGGGTCAAGCTCGGCCAAACTGGCGAGTGCCTCTCTCGCAGCTGCTTCATTGGAAAGATTGCTGTGAGCGATGGCAAGCAATGCCTGGCCAAAGGACCAACCATCCGCCGATGCTCGCTCTGCATCAATGGCCAATTCCTCCCATTCTTCTTTAAGCAGATGATCTGCGGCTAACAGGTGATAGTAGAACGGAGGCGGTGCAACAGAGCGGTCTAGTGCGCGGTTCATTATGGGAACTGCCTCGGCAAAGCGTCCTGCTATACCGTATCGGATCGCAAGATTTGCCAACGCGGCCGGATCGTTGGGGTTAACCTCTACGGCCCGACGCGCAAACTCGATCGAGCGTTCCATATCCCCCGCGTATTGCTCGACATGGGACATCGCCTGAAGCGCGTCTGTATCTTTTGGATCTAAGTCGATGGCGCGGGCCGCTGCTTGTTTTGCAAGGGCAAAGGCCGCGTCCCTTGAAAGCTCTTTCTCATAACCAAACCGAGCGGCATCATTGCGCAGATAGGCAAGCATAGCCCATGCCCGAACATATTTCGGGTCTTCGCGAACCGTCGCTTCGAGACAATCTCGCGCTGCCGGATAATGGTCCCGATGGTATGTCCTCCGGTAGATCTGCGCACTTGCGACACACGCAAATCCGCGCAGACTCGGATCGTTCCGGTCCCCCAGTCTGTCAGCCCGCACATCGCGAAGCGCATAGCCATATTGCTGCCCTATTGTCGAAGCGATCTGTGACGAAATCGTATCCTGAATATCTGTGATACTCTGGCCATTGGTGCCCTCTGCATAGCGCTCACTCCACAAGACCTCGAGATCAGCGCTCCGAATAAGATTTGTTCGGACAATCAACTCGCCGCCCTCGCGCCAAACGTCACCGGTCACCTTGAACTCAGCTGTCGGCGTATGGCTTCCCAACGACGTGGTCCCTGAGCTACGCTCGATCTGATCAGACTCAAGATGCACGGCAAGATCCGGGAACCTGATAAAAGCCGCGGCGACTTCGTTGGTCATTCCAGACGCGACAAGCGAAACCAAAGGGTCGTCGGTTCGAGCTTCGAAGAGCTCAACGAGAATGGAGACTTTTTGGGTGGATCTCGAGGCCTCAGTTTGTGCACCACCTTCAATCCGCGTGTACCAGAAACCAAGCCCGACCAAAATCGCGATGCATATGACCACCAGTAGCGCCAGTCCCGTGTAAAGCTTGGTATTCGGCTTCAATTCGTGCTCGTGGTTGTCAACCGTTTTCTCGCTCGAAAGAGCTCCGTCGGGAATTGCCGGCTCTTGCGGGGAAAACTTGGGAATGTAGTGACCTTTTGGGATGTTGATGCGGATCGGATCATCCCTGCCTCTCCCCGCATAGTAGTTGTCGAGATCCCTGCGTAGTTTTCGTGCTTCAAGCCGCACAATCGGGTCGGATTGCTGGTCAAAATCAGAACCGCGCCCGAAAACTGAAATGGCAATGGTCGTCGCCTTGAGTTCAGCTTGGCGACCCGCCAAGGCCTCCTCGACCACATATCTCAGCATCTCACGACGGCGTAAGCTGGATTGCAGTTCGCTGTAGTCAAGTATTCGCTCGAGTTGCCAGCGTATGTCCTCTTTGGACATCTCCAAACTCGTGGGCGGGCTACTCATGATCACTGCAATCCTCTCTAATCCTTCGGTCCCGTTAAAACGATCACTGAGCCAAGTAAACCCGCGGCCACGCAAGTTCCGTTCCCCCTGAAGGGATGTACGCTACATGTTACAACGTTTCAATCCAGGCCTTATGATGTTCAAGTTCAGCAGGAGCACAACGGGTGATGGACGCTTTTTTGAACAAGCTGATTGAAAGGTACCCCGAGCAGGGGCAGCGGATCGCTGTTCTGGCACGGGACAACCCAATTTTCAGGTCAATCTGTGAAGAGATGGACATCGCAGAACAAGCGATGATCCGTTGGAAAAACCTTCCGCTTCGCGCAGCAGAGTATGAAGATATTTTCAATGGGCTGAATTTGGAGTTCTGGGCTTGCCTCGCGCAAGAGTGTCAGCGCGTGTCGAATGGCTGTCGAGACCGGGCGGCAACAAAAGGTGGAGAATAGTCAAGTGGATGCTGTAGATAACAAATCCTTGTGTCGGACCGAGGAAAGGGTGCTCCTGTCAAGACTACTCAGAGTTGGCGCTATCTCGGCTTGTTTAACTGCTGCGATCACTCAGCATGTTGCCGCTCAAGAAGACCTCAGCGAGATCAACAATGGAACAAATCCAACGCTGTTAACGACGCAGTTTGGAATTCAGTATCAGTTCAACCAGATCAATTCCGATCTGAACACCGGCCTATTTGAAGCTTTCTACACGCAACCTTTCGGTGAAGGTGGAAAACGGGCGTTTAGGTTTACCGTGCCCGGATCAGATAGCCCGTTCAACGCAAACCCCATCTACGGCGGAGAGCCAGGGATTGAATTCACGCTGGGCGACATAAGCGTAACCTACATTGACGTCTTCTACCTTACCGAAAAAAACGGGGCAGCTTTCACTTTTGAGTTGTTTTTGGACACAGCGGAAACCGAAGCCGCCGGGTATGGGCAATTTGCCGGTGAAACCTCGGCCTTTTACGCTTGGTTTCTCAACAACGGAGCAATTTTCGCCCCAGCCTGGGTTCAAACATTCGGACTGGAGGGCGGAAATGATCAAGGCCAGAATGTAAACACGACCACGATCGACTTTTACTACGTTCCCAAGCTGAAGAACCCGCGATTCTATTTGACGTTCGACCCGGCGATCATCCACGATTGGGAAACGGACGCGACCTTCGGCAGCCTGCAGGTGACCGCGGGCATGCTGACGGGGAAGGCTTTTGGCGGCGATGGTCAAGTGTTCATCAAGCCTGGCATTCTGTTTGGCGGCGACAGGCCCGCGGAGTGGTCTGTCCAGGTTGGATACAAGGTGCTGAACTTCTGATGCGGGTCGATGTCGCTGTTGATTTCTTGGGTCTGCTCACGCCCTCATGTGACTGAACAGTTCAGTGCCACGGGAGCACAAGAAAGCCCTGCGGGTCCACTCACCGCGATCCGCATTTTTTGAAAACCGAGGCTGCGCACCCAAAAACAGTTTTGCGCGACCAAAACTAAATTCATTCATAGGTTGAAAATGAGGATGTACATCATGACCAACAGAACGCTCACCTATTTGCTCTGCACGACGCTCGCCGCGACTCCGGTCAGTGTTGTGGCGCATGAGGCCAATCATGAGGTCGTCCCGGCCGGTGTTGTTGGTGAAATTGAAACTACCAACGTAAAGATGAAATTCGACAATGTCTTGATCAAGGGCGCACAGGTCTTCAACGGATGTGACGAAGAACTCGCCAATGTTGATGTTCTGGTTTCCGGTCAGCTGATCTCTACCATTGGTGCCGATCTTGAGACACCTGAAGGCGCCTTCGAGATCGATGCCGAGGGCTACACGCTGATCCCCGGCCTGATCGACGCACATTGGCATGGAGTCTTTGCCGAAGCGTCGATCGCGCAACTGGCCCTGACCGGCGAGGGCTACTGGAACCTTCTGGCCGCCAAGGCTCAGAACAACGCGCTGTCGCGCGGGTTCACAACAGTGCGCGACGTGGCCGGACCGATGTTCGACATCGCGCGCGCAACGAACGAGGGGCTGATCGACGGGCCGCGGGTGTTCCCTTCTGGGCCAGCCTTGTCAATCACCGCTGGCCACCAGGATTTCCGCATCACCCGGGACGTTCCAACTCCCCTGGGTGAGTTGCACTCTTTTGAAGAGGGCAACATGTTCTATCTCGCGGATGGCGTTCCGGCAGTTCTGAAACGCGTCAGGGAAAACCTGATGCAGGGGGCCACCCATATCAAATTGATGGCGGGTGGCGGCGTGACCTCGTCTTATGACCCGATCCACGTCATCCAGTTCACCGACGAGGAGTTTCAGGCGGCCGTCGAGGCCACCGAAGCCTGGGGCACCTATGTGACGACCCATGCGATCAATGATGAAGCAGTTCGGCACTCTGTCGAGAACGGCGCGCGCAGCGTCGAACACGGCCACATGGCTACCCGTGAGACCCTGCAGATGATGAAGGACAAAGATGTGTGGCTCAGCATGCAGCCGTTCATGGATGATGAAGACGCACCGGCTCTGAACGAGTTCCAGAAGGCCAAGTACAAGTTTGTCACCGACGGCACCGACTTCGTCTACAAGACAGCCAAGGAACTGGGCCTGAAGATCGCCTTTGGCACCGATACGCTGTTCAGCGCGGACCTTGCTGAACGCCAGGGTGCCGTCTTGGCCAAAATGGAACGTTGGTTCACGCCGTATGAAACGCTGAAAATGGCGACCTGCGACAATGCCGAACTCTTGAAGATGTCGGAAAAGGTCACACCCTATCCGCTCGGGCCGCTCGGCGTGATCGAGGAAGGCGCCTATGCTGACATGATCCTCGTCAACGGCAATCCGCTGGAGGACCTGCAGTTGATCAGCGATGCGAAGGCGAATTTCGGCATGATCATGAAGGACGGCACCATCTACAAGTTCGACATGGAGTAAGGGGAGACGTTGCGGGCATGATCGCTCTGAAACGACTTCTGACGCTTCAGGTGATCTTTGCCTGTGCTTCTCTCGCCTACCTCGTTGCTAGCCTCATCCGTCGCGAGACGACGGGTGAGGCGCTGAGCGCCGCGGCTATCGGCCCCTCGATCGCAATGTTCATCGCGTATCTCGGCATCCTCTATCTGCCCAAGGCGCAGCGGGTCGGCTGGTACCGCATTGGCATGATCCCGGCGCTGCTGCTCTTTGGCGGCGGCGGCGTGATCGGAAATGTGATGCGGTTCGTCGATACGGGGCTGGAGAATTATGCCTCAGTGCCCGCCTTCGCGCTTGCCGTCGCAATCAATGGGTATGGCACTGTTCTGAACATCATCGCGGCGTTGGGGCTTTTTCGACGCGTTTAGCCGTCATTTACATTTATTAGTGTCCCGTCGCCCCGCGACCAGCCAACGGAAGGGAAAGTAAGATGAAATTACCTGGAGGAACCAATCGCCGTTTGCTCTCGGCGCTACTTGTATGCTCTCATTTTGCGACGGTGGCAGTCGGGCAGGACGCTGCTGATAGTGGCACGCTGATCACCGGTGCGCGGATTTTCGACGGGATCGGGCCCGATCTGATCGAAGGTCAGGACGTGTTGGTGCAGGACGGCATGATCGCTGCCATCCGGTCGGATCTGGACACGCCGGAGGGGGTCACGGTAATCGACGCTGCCGGTCGCGTCATGACGCCCGGATTCATCGACATGCACTATCACCTCAGCCTGTGCACGGTTCCGGTCGTCGACATGGCGGGATCCTACGCTCCAGACCTCGACTACATCGGGATCAAGGCGGCACAAGCGGCCGAAGACGCGCTCATGCGCGGCTTTACAAGCCTGCGCGATGTTGGCGGCGCGTCTTGGGGCGCAAAACTCGCCGCGGACCGGGGCGAGATTTCCGGACCACGCGTCTGGCCCTCCTTGCGGGCGATTTCTCAGTTCGGCGGGCACGGTGACGCCAACCCGCGCTACATGGAACCGCGCGAGTTCGGCGGGCCAGAAAACAACCTCGAACGCCTTGGATACAGTCGTATCGTGAATGGCCGGGACGACGTGCTGGCCGCAACCCGCGAACAGCTCAAGCGCGGCGCGAGCCAGATCAAGATGCATCTTGCCGGCGGCGTTGGTACCGAGTTCGATCCGATCGACGGTCGACAGTTCGTTCTGGAAGAGATCAAGGCTGCGGTGGAAGTGGCTGAAGGTTTCGGCACATATGTCACCGCCCACGTCTACACGGTGGATGGCATCAAGCAGGCGATCGACGCCGGGGTCCGCTCAATCGAGCATGGGAACCTCATCAACGAAGAAATCGCGCAGATGATGGTCGAAAACGACGTGTGGCTGAGCCCGCAAGTGCTTGTCTACCGGACCTTCTCGCCGGATTTGGGCCCTGTGCGGCTGGAAAAAGGGCGGATGGTCGAGGCGGGGCTCGACACTATGTTTTCGCTCGCCAAGGAATACGGGATCAAGACAGTCTTCGGCACGGACGTCGTGGTCAATCCCGAGGCCTGTGCCGATCAAAACAAGGAATTCGCCGCTCGCCTCGACTGGTTCACCCCGGCCGAGATCCTCACCCAAGCGACGGCCAATTCAGGCGAGTTGTTGCAACTGTCCGGCGATCGCAGCCCCTATCCGGGCGTGGTCGGACGTATTGTCGAAGGGGCACACGCAGACCTCCTGCTTATCGACGGAAACCCGTTGGAAGACATCACAATCCTCGAAGATCACGACGCGGCGCTCGCACTCATCATGAAGGGCGGCGTGATCTACAAGGAGAATATGTGACATGAAAAACGTCGCGGTTTCCGGAAAACTGTTTGAACAGATCGGTGTTGGCATTGTTGTGATGCTGCTGATCGCCCTTTCTCTTCTTCCGGAGGCCGCGCGCGCCGATGCGCCGGCCCTTGTGATGTGGGACGATCTGGCGCCGTCAACGGCCCCGTATGATGATCCGTTTCTCGAGATGTCCTACAAGCAGAAGGATGATCTGCGAACGATCCTGGATGCCGCGCGTCGCCTGGATGATGCCGCACTTGGCCAGCGGGCACAGGATGCACGTGTGCGCCTTCGCGAACAAGGATATGACGCAGACGAGCTTTTGACCCAGCGCCTGGTGGTAATGGAGAAGCGGCGCGAAGAGGCGACCGGCGTAACCGGGCAGTACCTCGGCGACGAGGTCTCGCTCGATGGCTACGTCCTCCCGTTGCGTGGTGACAAGGGGCGCGTGTTCAGTTTTCTGCTGGTGCCGTGGGTGGGTGCGTGCATTCACACCCCGCCGCCGCCGCCCAACCAGGTGATCCGTGTCGATGTACCGCAAGGGATTGAAATAGACGAGGCGTTTCACGCAATTCGGCTGCGCGGCGTTCTGGAACATGAACCGTCTGTCAGTAATCTTTTCCTCGTCGATGGGCAGAGGATGGTGGAAGCATCCTACTCATTGAAAGATGCGCAGGTTTGGGGCGTACCGGGTGAGATCAAGGCGTCTGCCGCTGCGCCTGTTCAGGGCAATATCGTCGTCCGAACACAGGCCTGGATCGGCAACCTCTTCACTACATCAATGACATCAATGGACCAGGGCAAGTCGCTGGCGACGGTAGCGTTCGCTCTTTTCGTCGCCTTTCTCTACGGTGTCCTTCACACACTCGGTCCCGGGCACGGCAAGGCGGTTGTGATTTCCTATTTTGCCGGTGAAGGGGGCAGTCTGCGCCGCGGTATCGGAATGGGGGTTCGCATCGCCATCGTGCACGTGTTCTCCGCAGTCGCAGCCGTATTCCTGCTTGATCTTGCGATCCGGCAAACAACCGGTGGTGCACCCTCCGATTACCGGCTCATTCGGCTGGGCAGCTATGCGCTGATCATTGCCATTGGCCTTTGGATGCTTTGGAAAAGCCTTCGGTCAATTCATGTCTTCCGAACAACGGCCTCGACAGCCCATGAGCACGGGCCACATCACACACACCCACATGACCACGATACCCACAGTGGCTGCGCCGCCTGCGCAATTGCAGAAAAATCGTCCAGCCGATCCGACGGATGGCTTGCGACTGCGGTGGGTATTGTGCCCTGTACCGGCGCGTTGATCGTAATGCTGTTCGGGTTCGCAAATGACCTTGTATGGCCGGCGATTGCCATGGTGGCTGCGATTTCGCTGGGCATGGCGATCTCCATGTCTCTGATCGGCGTAGCGGCCATCTGGGGGCGCGCGAAGGTTGCTCAGCGGATCGGTATGAATGCGGCCACCCAACAACGCTTTGAAAGCGTTGCCCAGGTCGCCGGTGCAACCTGTGTGACCGTGGTCGGAGTATTTTTGTTCGTCACATCTTGGAATACGCCCGTTCAACCGCTTGCATCCCAGACGGACGAGCCCGGGAAACCACAGGGAACGACTTTATCGGCGCTGATGGATTGAAAGCCAAGATGGTGGTCTTGAGGATTCTTTCATCATTGCTGATCGCCCGAAACAAGCGATCCTCCTCTGGTTTACGCAACGGCTTGGGGTATCGCATCCGTTCGTTTGATGAGTGCACTTTTTTGACGACCTGTTCGTGGTGACGATGGTGTCGAGATACCTGACAATGATTCTGGCGTTCGCCGTCATACTACTAAGCGTGTTTGGCGTGTTTGAGCGGCGGACCTTGGGATTTCAACACGCGTCGGATGTCGACGTACCAGTTGTCAGGACGGCAACTCCCAAACAAACCGTCGAAAGCTTTGATGCGCTAGGGGACGCGCTTGGGGAAAAGCTCACCAGATACGCCCGCGACAAGGACGCCATCACGTATTCTTCCATTCTTCGAACAGTCGAAGAGCTGGTGTCACTGATCGATTTGTCAGACCTTCCGAGAGCCTATGTTCGCGAAAATGGTGTGAACACCGTTGTGGCACTCTTGGGGATACGCGAAGCACTTCCGGCTTTCGAGTTGGAGAGTTTGCCTGACGAACCCGGAACGCTTGTATCCGAAAACAATGCGTACTTGTTAGACGGCACACCGCTGGCACTGGTTCGTATTCAAAAGGGACGTCGAGAAGGCACGTATCCGTTAGAGGACAGCACAATAGACGTAGCACCAAGGTTTTTGCGTGAGTTGCGTGTCAATACTGGTCAGGTAGACGAACGGGATTGGCAAGCGGATTGCGTGGGTTTCGGAGCACTCAATATATCAGCGATGCTTCTGCATCTCGACAGGGCGAATACCGGAGCGGTTCATTGACAGGTTCGGCTTAGTCGAATTCGCTGCCGTTGGCGGTGGCGGCAATAGCCTTGCTTCACTGGGTTTCGACGAAGGCGGCGCATCGGCCGGTCTTGGGCTGCGGGTCCGGCTGTCAAAACGCTTCCAACTCGACGATGCATTTGACAATGCCAGAAATGACCGAGGTGAGGACTACTTTTATATCAGCCTTGGACAAAAGTTTTGAAACTTAAAAGATATCAAGCTTGAAGTTTTTCAGTGACTTGCTCGATGAGTGCCAAGTCGCGTACTGCATGCCATGATCATAACCCACCATTCAATCAAAATTTGACAGGCCTAGCCTGGCGGAAACGTCATAGTTGACCTTCGACCGGTAGCCAGCCAGAGAACCACGCCAGTATTCGTGCCATTGCTCCCGCACCCGGTTCGGTGCGGAAAACTTCGGGTCCGGAAACGCCATCGTAGTGCCATACAATCCGCTCGTCAGACCCGAGGTTAACGGAAAAAGTATAGTTCTTCGCCGCGGCATCGACTCTGCGAAGGATGTTTTCAGCCAAAGAAGGGCTGTCAATCACAATCCCGATCTCGGTGTTCTGCTCAAACGAGCGCAGGTCAACATTGCTCGAACCGGCAAATACGGATTTCCGGTCCACGATGGCCAGTTTGGTGTGCATGGTAAGCGGAGTATCAACTCCGGAAACAATGTCGGGCGCATCTGCGCGCACTTCCAGAAACTCTACCCCTGAGGTTAACAATTGTGCACGATAATTTGCGTAGCCGCCGTGTACGTAGGCGTGGTTGCTCGATGCAAGCGAGTTCGTCACAATCCTTACGGCGACACCACGATTGGCTAAAGTCGCAAAAAATTGCGCCCCTTCTCGCCCAGGCACGAAATAGGGGGTCATAACCACAACCTCCTGTTCGGCCATCGCCAGCGTCCGGTAGAACGCGTCCGATACGTCGCTTGGTCCGCGCCCTGGGGGAAATCGCAGTTTGTCGGGGCTGTCCACAACGATTGACGCGTTACCCTTATGTAGCTCGTATTCACCTGATCCAAGCGATTTCAAAAAGGCAGAGTTCACCGCGCTCCGGTAGATACGGGAAGATTCCGAACTTGCTTGTTGTTGGAACGATTTCAGCGCAATACGAAGTGGCTCAATGTCCCCGGCCGCCAAATCGTTGATGGGGACTGCCCAGTAGTCGTTCCAGTATATGTCAAAAGCTTGGGATACCGCATGGGTTGGAGATCCCACTAAGAGAAGATCGAAGTCGGCAAATTCGTGATCCGTCCCGATTTGGTAATATTCATCCGCAATGTTGCGCCCACCAAGGATAGCAAAGGAGCCGTCAACAATCATTGCCTTGTTGTGCATCCGTCGATTGACCCTGGAAAAATCCAGCAGAAAATTGGCGACATAGGGGATACTGCGAGACAACGGGTTGAAGGTTCTTATCTCGACATTCGGATGGGCGTCCAAGGCTGCAATCTGATCATCCCTTGCGGTAGTGAAAACATCATCGAACAATAGGCGCACCCGGACGCCACGCTCAGCCGCTTCAAAAAGCTCCAACCAGATTAGCGCCCCTGCCCTATCGGGCTTTATCAGGAATGTCTTGATGTCGATCGAACGTTCGGCAGCTTCGATCAAGCGCAATCTTGCGCCAAGCGCATCATTCCCTTCAACCAACGGTACAAAGGCGGCCGGCATGTCTCCGCGACCTGACAGGCGCGCCGTCAACTTGGCAAGATTAGTTCCCTCTCCCATCAGCGCAGGTGTCGGCTCACGTCCCTGATCGACAGGCTCATAGATTAACCAACGCGTTGCCACAACGACCGCTAGAATTCCGAGGATCGAAACCCAGAGCAAAAATCTTTTCATCGTGCTGAAATCCTCCGCCTGGGGTAATTGCGTGCTACTCCGGTCAGGAATGTATCAGTTGCGGAGGTCAGCAGCCCAACCCTCATTCCGGTTCAATGGAATAGTCGACTTCACCGTCGCTAGACAGCAATATGGCCAGCCAACGCAACGATGGTATTTCGGCGCAGATGACCATGACCACCACCATCATCGGAACCGCCAGGAAAACACCGATTCCACCCCACAATGCGCCCCAGAAGGTCAATGACACCATGACCATGAATGTGCTGACATTCAGCGACTTGCCCTGCATTGCCGGCTGCAGGATATTGGCCACGACCTGATCGAACATCCCGTAGCCAATCAGAACGATAAAGAACGGAGTCAGTGAATCGAACTGAATCAGGGCCATCAGGCATGGCAAGCTAATGCCGATGAACGCGCCAATGTTGGGAATGAAGCCCGCAATGAAAACAATCGCCGCCAAAAGGGCCGCGAATTCGAGGCCGATAAACCGGAATATGATGAAAGCAACCGAACCGCTCAAGGCGCTGGTGACAGCATTCACCAGCATGTATTGCTGCACACCCTTAGAAATCCGATGAATTATGATCCGGTTGCGTTGAGCCTTGGCGGGACTCGAAGCAAGCATTGGCATTTTCCTGATCCAGGCTTTGCGTTCCGAGATCAGGAAGGCCAGATACAAGGCGATCAACGCAAGGGAGGACACTCCGCCGGCGACTTGGATCACGGCTTCCGTCAGCCATTCGCCAATATCGAGGTTTGCAACCGTTGTTTTTACTGCTTCAACGGCCCGAGATCCGAAAATTCCTTCAAAACGGTCCGCGATAGTGGACATCCGCAGCCGCAGCTGTCGCCCGGATTCCGTAATCTCGCGGGCTGCTTCCGAAAAAACTCCGCCAAGGAAAAACAGAGCAACGATAACAACCAACACGGCGATTAGATTTGCAAGCCACCTTGGCGGCGAAATACCAACTACAGATTTGGTTGATATCCAGTCCACGATTGCGATGGACAACGTGAACACAAGCCCGGTTATCGCAAGCGGGATCAGGAAATCGCGACCGACCCAAAGCGCAAGTATCACAATCGCTCCAGCGACCAGAATTAGAAACCAGTTCGGAGTGGCAAGAGTCGGCACGGCAGTAGTGTTATGTGGACTTGGATCGGCTTTGCGCGTACCCGACATGCCTTACCCCCATGTCTCGCGAGTTTGGATTTTGATTTTGATCCCAGCGCTTTCAGGAGCCGCGCGCAGTGGCAAATTGCACGTGTATCCCTTCAGACTCAGATCGTTTCTTGACGTCGTTACCATGTACCTCTTCAGTATGAATAAACGTTCGGACTCGAATGTTCTAACCCACCAGTTCGATCTTACTTCATTGACATTTTCAGGGAAGGTGCCGTTCCAATTTCTTGTAACGTGTTCTTGCGTGGTTTCCGGGTGTTACTTTCCTTGGCTCCCTTGCAGATGCGGCCACCGTGTTCCAATGGAATTGCCCTACCTGCCGAGGCTTAGAGTCGAGTTAGTGGATCATAGTCCTGAGTAACTGACAATACTGCGACGTACGGCTTTAGGTATCTGCAGAGTTCATCGCTTATGTCAGCCCGGTCCATCTCCGTCACACCCTCAGTCGACTGATGCCAAAGGTTCACTTGCCGAGAATTGTTTCATCACCAACGGAAACTCGTTTGTGTTTAGGTGACCAATCGCATGTTGCTTTTTTTGGTGCCAAACCGATATCTGCTCACCTGCCATCTCGTCTCATAAAACCCAACACAGCACCGATCACAACTCCGGAGGCAAAAACAACCAAGGAAATTACCCGAAAATTGCCTTCTAACAAGCGTCCGTTTGGCATCAATAGTGCAAACCAGACGGTCATAAGTATTCCCCAGCCAAACAGCATAATCCCTACTGTCCGACCATGGTCCTGGTCACGGTCAGGATTAAGGAGGAGGAACATTCCTGCACCAGTAGGAAGGCCGATTAGCAGGGCTGTGTATATCCTATTTAACATCTAAACTCCCAATATCCCAACCGCCATCCCTCCCATGGCAAAAGCACTAGAAGAACCACATCCTCACAACAGGGTATCAGGGCCGCCTTTTTCTGCATAATTGAAATTGCGTCTTTAAGGTAGCATAACAGTTTCTCCATCTGCCAATTCTCTACGAAGCTAATACCGCAAATTGCCGGAACCCATTGCTGCAATTTTTGACTGCCACAAAATACGCTTCAATCCTGATCACGCAGCAAGACTTTTGCGAACTGGATGAACAATGCGATGAAGATGCCAACACCAACAAAAACGTATATCACTGTAAAGATCTTTCCGATTTGGGTTGCCGGGGATAGGTCACCGAATCCCACTGTCGAAAGCGTCGTCGCACTGAAATAAAGTGCGTCCACCCAACTCCAACCTTCTACACTGGTATAGAAAACAGTTCCCGACAGAAGAGTGACGAAGCACAGCAGCAGTCCTGCACGAAAATGCGGATCGTCCCATGATCTTGCGATAGCCTTGAGCAAACGCATTACATTTAGAAACAGTGAGATCATAAGGTGTCCTTTTTGCTGGGTTTTCGAGTATGGAAACTGGCATCTCCAATCATGTTTATTGGATTCTTTATTTTTTTCCCAGCGTTGGAGCCATCGTCAAAAAGTGACATCGCTCGACCCTGGTCAGCGCTGGCTCTCGATAGCATTCGACAGGCAATTGTTCGAACGGCTTTGCCAGGTGGCTATTTGTCTGCAGCACAAAACTATAAGATTGGAGTTCACGCGGTCAGTTCACGCGTGATGTACGTTCGTCATCCGCCTTTGCGCCCTCTCAGCAATCTCAAGTGCTGCGTCATCTGGTCTGGCGCTTCAATAGGGGTCAGGTGGCCGCTGCCCGGAACTATGACCAGATGCGAGTTCGGAATGGCGATGGCCATGTCGCGGTGCAGCTCCGGCGGCGTCCAGGTGTCGTACTCACCACAGAGCACTAGCGACGGACAGTGTATCCCACCGAGCATGGCGCGGTTGTCGGGTCGAGGGATCTGGCCCTGTCGAATGAACACGTCCGGCCCGAGCCTTTCAGTCATCGCCCGAACGCGGTCAGCTAATTCGACATTGGTCAAGTTTTCCGGTGCGAGGTAGCTGCGCAGCGGGCGTTCACCGAAACCGTGGAATTTTCCTTTGGTGCGCGTGGCATCTGCCAGCCGATTGCGTTCTGCGGCTCGCTCGGAATCGTCGGGCAGCATGATCGTGTCCAGGAGTGCCAGATGCGTCACACGTTCCGGCGCGCGACGCATGATCTCCAGCGCGACGATTCCACCCAGCGAAAATCCCGCCAGCGCAAAGCTTTCGTCTGCCTTGTCGAGGATGCCGTTTGCAAGTTCTTCAAGAGACTCCCCTTGCGTGATGTCGGCGACCACGGGGCGTGCGACATCGACGAGGTCTTGATCAGCCCCACTTGTGTGGTCCAATTTGATTGTTAGTGCATGACTTGCCTTTATTCCATCTGAACGATGGTTTCCGGGGCCGGTGGTTTATATCCCAGAGCACTGTGCGGGCGTTTAGTGTTGTAGTGTTTCCTCCATTCTTCGATCAATATCTGCGCTTCTTTTAGGCTGTAGAAGACTTCTCCATTCAGGAACTCATCTCTGAACCGCGCATTGAAACTCTCACAGTAACCGTTCTCCCATGGGCTGCCTGGCTCGATGTATGCGGTTTTTGCTCCCACTGCATTGATCCAGTCTTGCACCGCCACTGCAACGAACTCAGGGCCATTGTCGGAGCGAATGTAGCTTGGCACGCCGCACATGATGAACAGGTCACTCAGCACGTCGATGACATCGCCGGAGTTCAGCTTTCGGTCCACTCGGATCGCCAAGCACTCCCGGCTGTACTCATCGATGACGTTGAGCGTGCGGAATGCTTTTCCGTCATCCGTTCGACAATGCACGAAGTCATAGCTCCAGACGTGGTTTCGATGCTCCGGCCGCAGCCAAACACACGATCCATCATTTAACCAGAGCCGCCCCTTCTTTGGTTGTTTCATTGGCACTTTCAGCCCCTCCCGACGCCAAAGCCTTTCGACGCGTTTGTCATTCACCTGCCAGCCCGCATCTCTCAGCAAAGCCGCGATCCGACGATAACCGTAGCGGCCATACTGACGGGCCAATTCTATCATGTCCGCCACCAGGCGCTTCTCGTCAGCTCGACCATTCGGCAGCTTTCGCTGTGTGGATCGGTGCTGTTTCAGGACACGACACGCCCGGCGTTCTGAGACCCGCAGTTTGTGGCGCACATGGTTGATGCAGGCACGGCGACGGACGGGGCTCAGTAGTTTCCCTTGGCCGCCTCCGTTTGGATCAGTTTGTCCAGGGTCAGATCCGAGACGGCCTTTCGAAGACGCTCATACTCTTTTTGAAGGCGATTGAGTTCCTTCAATTGATCCGCACCCATTCCGCCGTACTTCTTCTTCCAGCGATAATAGGTCTGTTCAACAACACCAATCTGCCGGATCGCATCCAGACGGGACATGCCTTGCCCCATCAATATCTCAACCTGCCGCAACTTCGAGACAATCTCTTCCGGCTTCGGTCGCTTGTTCGCCATGTGGTTCCTCCATTTTCTTAACCATAACGGCGGACCACTTCAGAGGGGGAGGATCACGCTTCATCCGGTCCCGTATGGCATCGTCGATCTCTATCATCTCAAGGCCGCCGTCACCCAGACGGTGGGCCGCGAAAAAGTCCCCATCCGGCCAGCCGAAGATGATCCAGGAAATATTGGGCTGAGCCTGCAGTTGCGACAGAAAGACGAATTCCCGTTTGTCGGCCTGCCGGGTCTCGATGACGTTTTGGACAAAGATGGTTCGCACCGCAGCCCAGGCGGCCTCTGCCGATTGCAGCGTCAACCCGGCTTCGATACGAACGGTGTTGGCAATCTGGCTGTTGACTTCAGCGGCCAGCATCCGGCTGTTTTCCCGCGCCGTCGTCCACCACAGCCAGTGCACCACGGCAGTCGACGCGCCGATCGACAGGGCAACGAGCATCGTCACAGCGATCCCTACGCTGACACGCATTTTGGCTCCACTAGGGCGGTTGGCGCCGGCGTCCCGAGCTTAGACCGCGGACCAGCCAAAAGAAACCTTGTTGTGCGATCGGTGCCATCGCGACCGAACGTTTATTGATTGGCGTCCCAGGCAACCGAAACCAAGATCGCTGTCAAAGCTCTCAACCGCATGACCCGTCTCGGTCGTGCGACCTATGAACGTGTCGCATGACGAACCGGGGAAAGGTGCGAATGCGGCCCAAGCGCTATTCGTGCAACGCGGTCGTTCGCGCCTGTTGCAGCGGGGCGTTCCAATCGGGTGCGCATTTCGAACCTCCCGATTCTTCAAAGTTCATGGACACTCCGAACTCACGAAGTGCATTTGTATGCCTTTTTGCGCATTACTTTTCCAAGGCTGAGAATGACACATCATATCTGATAAGTATCGCTTATCATGCTTGATTGATTTTACCGGGGAATGGGCGCAGAATGCGGGCCATGAAGTGTCGGTTTTCCTTAACCAATGGACTCGCGACGGCATTGGTCCGTAACCCGTAGACCCCTGCCCCGATCCGGCAGCAAACCATATTAGATGCAGCACAGTAACCTGCAATTTTGTAAACAAATACCGGCACAAATCTGGTCCGCATCTACACTTAAAGGAACAACTCAGCGTAAGGCCAACCATGAAACATGGTGAAAACAAGCAAGAACAGTCTACAGGTTAGGGAAAATCGACACATGAAGCCCCCTGCCCCATACCTCCCCGCCGCCGCCCCTGCCCTCTCGGAAACAGATCAGGAGGCGCTCACTGATCTTTATGTGCGCGGCACACCGGAAAACACGCTGCGGGCATATGAACGGGATTTACTTTATGTCACCGCCTGGAAGTCCGCGCGGTTCGCAGCGACGCTGGACTGGCCGGAATCTGAGGCCACCGCCCTCGCCTTCATTCTCGATCACGCCCGCGATCTGAATGACGCACCAGAAACGGATGTGGCGCGCGAAACCGCAGAAGCGCTAATTGCTCAGGGGCTGCGCAAGTCCCTCGCCTGCCCTGCCCCTTCGACGCTGGACCGGCGCATCGCCTCCTGGCTTGCCTTTCATCGAATGAAGAACCTGACCAGCCCTTTCGGGGCGCCGCAGGTGAAGCAGGCCCGTGCCAAGGCGCGCCGGGCTGCAGCCCGGCCCCCTGCCCCAAAATCGCAGCACCCGATTACCCGCGATGTGCTCGAGCAGTTGCTGTCCACCTGTCGGGGGTCCCGGCGGGATTGCCGCGACCGCGCCATCTTGATGCTGGGTTGGGCTTCTGGTGGTAGACGGCGCTCGGAGATCACCGGGTTGATGTTTGAAGACGTCTCGCTGAAGGAGTTCGACGAGAAAAGCCTGGTTTGGATTTCACTTCTGGAGACCAAGACGACAACCAAAGGTGAAACGCCGCGGCTGGTGCTGAAAGGCCGCGCGGCCCAGGCGCTGGTCCATTGGATGGAGGTTGGACAGATTAAGAACGGGCCACTGTTCAGACCAGTCTCAAAAGCGGATCGTGTGCTGAAACGTCGGCTTTCGCCGGACGCTATCTATCAGATCGTCAAACATCGCCTCCAGTTGGCGGGGTTGCCGGAGGACTTCGCCTCGCCGCACGGTCTGCGTTCTGGGTTCCTAACCCAAGCCGCACTGGACGGCGCACCAATCCAAGCTGCCATGCGCCTCTCGCTACACCGCTCCATGGCCCAGGCGCAGAAGTACTATGACGACGTCGATATCGCAGAAAACCCGGCAACGGACCTGTTGGGGTGAGGAAATACGCAATCAGCTCAATTGGCCCCCTGCCCTTCCCTATTTCTTGTCTTGGTGCGCAAGCCGTTTCTTCTTTTGTGCCAACTGCTCGTTATGAAAAGCTCAACTCGAGGCGGAGCATTCGGAAGAGTTTTGTGTGTATGCCTACTTTTTGCACAGCAGAACTTCATCAGCTATAAAAGCCCGGGAACCGCTTCAACGAGGTTTACAGCTGTAAACCACTTTGCTTTGATGCAAAGCGTATGTAGTTCACAGCTTTGTAGAACCCACAATATAAGCGAAAATCCTTGACTTAGGACAATGAATCACGCCTGTTTGTCTCAAGTGGCGCAAAAATGACCACATTCTTTATTTTGAGGCAACTACATGATTCCCGTGACACCACTTACGGCAGAACGACCATCGGCTCTCGCCACGGAAATTTCTGAGAGATTAAACTCGGCCATCCGGGAACATCTTCTTGCGGCATTTGCCCCTGACAACACCAAATCACTACGCAACTTTGCAGCCCCAGAAGCGGCCGAACTCTTAGGTGTCTCAGGTCAATTCATGCGTAAGGTCCACGCAGAAGGAACGATTCCTGAACCAAAAGACGTGCGTAGCGGTCGACGCTACTATACCGCCCATGAGCTTTGGGAGGCTCGCGAAACGCTTGAGAAAACCTCTCGCAAAAAGGGGCGCTATATCCCTCGTCGGACTGAAGGAGAGAAACTCCAAGTCTGGCAGTTGATGAACTTCAAAGGTGGCAGCAGCAAAAGCACCACAACAATTCACCTGGCCCATTATTTTGCGCTTCGCGGTTACCGTGTATTGGCCGTTGACCTGGATCCACAAGGCTCGCTTACATCCATGTGCGGCATCAGCCCGGAAATTGAGTTTGACGGACTGACGATCTACGATGCTATTCGGTATGAAGATCCGGTAGATATGGCGGACGTTGTGCTTCCGACATACTTCCCCGGTCTGTCTGTGGCACCGTCTCGGCTTGTTCTTTCCGAGTTTGAGACAGAATCTGCCGTTCACTCCAACCCGGACCATCCGTTCTTTACGAGAATACGGAATGCCTTGGCCCAGGTAGAAGGCGATTTTGACCTAGTTCTGATTGATAGCCCACCTCAACTCGGATTCTTGACAATAGCCGGGATGGCCGCCGCTAGTTCATTGCTTGTGCCACTGACACCTTCGATGCTGGACGTGTCTTCGACGGCTCAATTCCTCGAACTCGCTGGTGCTTACATGGCAGTCATTGAAGATGCTGGCGCTACGCTCGAATACGATAACTTCAAGTTCCTGATAACGCGTGACGAGCCGACAGACGTGCCGTCTCAACAACTGGCTTCGTTCATGCGAGCACTGTTTCAGGATCGCGTTATGTCAGCTACGGCCCTCAAAAGCACTGCAATCAGTGACGCCACAATGCTCAAACAATCAATTTACGAGGTCGTGCGGTCGGAAATGACACGCGCAACTTATGATCGGGCAAAGAACTCAATGGATGCGATCGGCTCCGAGGTAGAGCAAATGATCCATCAAGCGTGGGGACGCAGCTAATGGCTAGAAAATCGCTTCAGGAGATGTCAGGGATCGCAAACACCATCGCGCGCTCTAGCCCCAAGGCCATCGACAAAACCCCAAAACCCAATGCCCCTGCACTTGGTGCGCTTCAAGGCTCTCTGGCTGCAATCAGGGAAATTGACCCTGCCCTGATCGACGATTGGGGGCCAGCCGATAGGCTTGGTGAGTTTACAGCTGTAAACACTGACGAAGAAGACGATAGCTTTGAAAGCTTGATATCGAGTATCCGAGACGGCGGCCAACAAGTTCCCATTCTTGTCAGAAAATCGAAATCCGACGGTCGATACGAGGCAATTTATGGGAGGAGGCGGCTGAAAGCCTGTCGTGAACTTGGCATTAAGGTCCGCGCCAATGTTCAGGATATCGACGATGCCTCGGCGCTACTCGCCAAGGGGCTTGAGAATGCTGCGAGGCGCAATCTTTCCTTCTACGAGAAAGCACGTTTCGCCGAGGCGATCCTGACTTCCGGGCATGACTCTGCAACGGTGCGGCAAGTATTGAACCTTTCGAAATCAGGGCTGTCTCACCTGACAAAAGTTACGCAACATGTTCCTGCAAAGATTGGTGACATGATCGGCGCAGCCCCAAAATCAGGCCGCCCAAAATGGACCATGCTTGCAGAACACTTCGTTGCAGGCAAGCTGGCGGGAGATGAAGCGGCAAACCTGCTTGCAACCATTGAGCCATCAATGTCGTCAGATGATCGGCTGGAAATGCTCCTAAAAGCAGCTGCCAAACGTGGTGCACGACAAAGAGAAAGTGCAGCCGAAGTCAGCCCAATTGAAGGAGTTACAATCAAATCCACCAACGGATCACTAACTGTTTCGGTCAAAAGGACCGGAGCTAACGCTGACTTCGCTAGCTGGTTGGACAAAAACATGGCTGAAATCATCAAGCGCTCACACGCTGAGTTTACAGCTGTAAACGCCGAGAAAAAGAACTGAGGACGAGCAGAAAGGAGGAAGGCAAACAAACAAAACCCCCGAAACCGGAGCTTCGAGGGCTGCTGCGCAAAGCGCAATTCTTAGATTAGACACCTAGAATCTAGCAGCACCCGAATCGCCACACAAGAAAAAACGCTCTTGAGCGAACGGGTAATTTTTGTCTGCCGATAGATAATCATGAAAACAGTAGCAGCATTGGCTCCAAATGGAGCAAACTTGTCGGGGACGGCAGGGCAGGGGAGTAGTACGCCCAAAAAATGGATACTTCTTCGCGCCGTTGAAGAGGCCAGAGAACCTCTTGGGTTGAAATCCACAACTCTCAATGTCCTGAGAGCCATGATTTCTTTTGTGGGCGGTGATCAGATTACTGCGGACCAAGATGATCATCACATCTGCTTCGCTTCCAACGCGGCGATCGCCAAACGAACCCATGTCAGCGTGCAGACAGTTGAGCGTCATATCTCGACGCTGGTTGAGCTTGGACTTATCCGCCGCGTAATGAGCGCAAACGGCAAGAGATGGGCGCGCCGGGATCGACAGGGCAGGGTGGTCACTGCAACTGGGCTCTCCTTAATGCCTTTGTGTGAACGGCACGCTGAGTTCATCCAAGAAGCCCAGCGGCATGCTGATCGCGTTCTCGAGTTCACTGTACTCCGCGACAAGGTTTCCGCCGCTCTGGCGCGCCTTAGGGACCTCGTAGCAAATGACACCGCGATCTCTGATTTGATGACCACCGTCCGCAATGCTCTGCGTCGCAAACCAGATGCGAATGTACTCTGCGAGCTATTGGCAGAAATCTCTGTGGAAATCTCAGAAGTAACACAGACAGATACAGAAAATTTGAGGGACAGTGACAATGAAATTGAGGGGCACAAAGAGGACTCTTTGAATCCGGAAGTTAAGAAAGAAAAACTTTATCAGATTCAAGTTTCTCCAGACCAAATGGAGCGCAGTTTTCCACGGCTATGCTCAGAGCTACGCTTTGCAAAAGATCAGCACCACTGTGATCGGCTTATGGATGATATCGCCGAGTATCTACGGCTTGGCCAAACCTGGTATGCAATGAAATCAACGTTTGGCCCAGCTATTCGCTTCATCGTTCTCGGGTACATCTTTCAGCGTGCTGAGAACATACAGTCTCCAGGGGCTTATCTGATTTCTCTGATGTCAAAGATCGATCGGGGAGACATGCAGCCAACCGCATTGTTGGCGCAAAACTCAAAATAACCGCGGACGAGCAGGCCGTACTTATGAATTCCCATCTCGCTTATGAGTTCAGAGCAACAGATGAAGTTCATCCCATCGATCTATTGTGAATAGAATGCGGATGTATTACATTGTACTACACAGCGGAAACAGGTGATTGCGATGAGAACCAGCCCATATTCAATCCGTCTTGATGAAGACTTGAGAAAGTCTCTGGAACGAGAAGCTGCGATAGAAGATCGGCCGCCTGCGCAGCTCGCTGTACGAGCAATTAGAATGATGTTGGAATCCAAGGCCGCAAAGCGAGCAGCCATTGATGCAGCTGTCGAAAAAGCAGATCTAGGTAAGTTCATCACGGCAGACGAAATGAATGCCTGGATAGACAGCTGGGATACCGAGAATGAGCTCTCTGCTCCGGTCGCAAGCGGGCAATCCAATAGCCAATGAAAATTGTATTTCTCGAAGATACGGCCCGGGACATTCAATGGTTCCGCTACTACTACACGTCAGTTTTTCCTGAAGGCAGCGAAAAGGCACGAGCACAGCTCAAAGCCATTCAGCTTACTCTTGCAGCAAACCCGTATGCAGGTCACCCAAGTGACACACGCCAAGACGTACGGGAGCTTTCAGTACCGCGAACCCCATTTACGCTAATCTATCGTGTAATGCCCACTCAGATAGAAATTCTGCGTCTCTGGGATACCCGGCAGGGCGCAGACTATTAAAACCCGGAGTCTAAACTGGCGGCATCAGCCAGGCAGCGTAGGGGGTAAGAAATCGAACTTATTCTGCTATTCGACCTCTAGCTTCTGCACAGAGGGCGGGATCCGGCCATTCGCCGCCAGTGCGATGAGATGGTGCCAGGACAGTGAGAGCGGACGTTCAGAATGGCCTGAAACTGAGCATCTCGCCGCACGACCGCATGGCAACTCCGAGTCCAACTCGGACATAGCATAATCGTTTTGCGTGCGCTCGCGGCGCAGATTTCGCTGCAAGCCGATCTGGAAGAATGGCTGCACCACTACAACCAAGAGCAAACTCATCAGGGCAAAATGTGTTGCAGAAGAACGCCCTTCCAAACCATGATCGAGAGCAAAGAGATCAGGAAGGAAAAGATCCGGAACCAAACTTAATCTGGCATACACCACGGGAAAAACGGCCAACTGTCAGATCACATCGGAACCACTACATGTCAGTACATCAGCGACGCCGAGCAAACCCAGGGCTTTCCGATACGCCATTTCGCCACGCGTTCAACCCCTTGCAGCGTTGACAAATCCGCTCTCCGAACCCTTCGCTCCAGAATGGAGTTCTGCAACGAAGACACGGGCGTTCTTGCGGCACGTCATTGTGGGCGCGAGCCATGATCGTATCTGCTTCGTTGTCGGAGTCTTCCATCAGTTCTTAGCCTCGATTTCTGTTTTGGTTTATACAGCGACTGGAAAAGAAAGTTCCGAGCCCTAAGCCTTGAGATTGAAGGAACTGCCTGGTTCAGACTGTCCGATGGGACGGCCTGTAATCCGAGGGGTTTTATTAGGACGAACCGGCATTCCTTCGTTCTCAGCAGCTTGGACAGCGAAAGTATACCGAGAACCGTTTCCGCATCCCTGCGGTAGGGCTCGTTGATCTGATGATCTGTCGTCTGCCTCAGAGATGAGCGACTCCGAGTAGAGGTGCCGAAGTTGAGTCTCTGAAACGCCATCCGCTTCCATAATCAATTGCACCATGGGATCGGCCAAAAGTTGGTCGAGCAAGAACTGCGACAACTGCTTTGAAGACAATTTATCCTTTGCGCGGGCTCTCTCCAAATCAGTAAGAGAAACGGTCAAGGTACGCGCCAGACCGGGTTGAGATTTCCGTGGATGCAGAAAGATTAGCACTGATGCTTTCCAGGCTTCTGGATCCAAATAATCTGGTGGTGCGGAAAGCTCAGTTTCTATGTCGTATTCGCCTGCCGGGAGTAATTCGTCGAAGCCAGGGAAAGTAAACGGCCTGGAAAAGACTGCGATTGTCTTGCTGATTAGTTGGTTCATTTGGGTAGTTCTCCTTTGCTGATACCGCTCGCTCGGAGATGTAAACAAGAACAAGCCACCCGCTCCCGGCAGGGTATTATCAGTTTTGAGGTTTAGGCTTTGGTTTTTCGGGGACGGTGTCCTGCCCTTTCGACGTCACTTCTTTTTTTGACGCGTCCGCATCGTTTTCCTTCAGTGCGGCAGCCGCTCTGGTCGTCAGGTCTTTGAAAGACATCATTTTGATCCTTTGATTGTCCGCAACACTCACGAGCCCAGATGGGGTGTGAAAAGTAAATGCGGCTACATCCAATATAGGGATTGGGTGCCTCATTTACTACGTAAAGCCGTAGAATAAGACGGGTGGCTGAAGCAGAACCGAGGCGGCGGCAACCCTGGCGCGCTACTTTCGCTTCGAATATGGGCGATCAGTGTTCGCTGCGGTGCAGTCAACCAATGCGCCATCACCATGGAAGACTTTTGCTACATCGGGTGCAGCCATGCCGCGCGAGAGCGCGCTATAGTTCAATTTCAGCTTCACCTCGCCACCGGGGCGAAGCAGACAATTGGTGTTTTCAACAACGATATGATCACTGGTGGCTCCGACGAACGTGACGCCAGCAGGGAATATTAGACCCGCCGCATCAGTGTCCTGGAGTCCAATCGCAAGGATCGACCGAGTATTCGAAGGACTGTCTAAAGTCACACACTGCATTGAAGGTATAGGATAAATCATTTGCAAGGGATTTGGATTTGATTTGGTCTTCGTTTCGATCACTTCCGCCCAAAGCGTAAAAACATCTGTGTAAAGCCCGTCGATCGCGTACCCCGAAACGGGATCGGTACCCAGCAGGATGGCCTCACCCAGACGCAGGTTGTTGATCTTTCCGGTCGCCCCCTTGCCAAGCGCCCATGGCAAACTGGCAGAGCCGCCGCCTGACACTGTTTCCAGAGCGGGTCCACTTGCAAGTTCGGTGTCGGCGGCAAGCGACGAAAGCAATTCCATTGCTCCTGCAGAGGGTGCCACATGACCCAGACAGGCAAAATTTGCGCCAATCCCCTTCAGAGAAATCCCTTCCATTCTAAGAATTTGAGACACAGTGCTTTCAAGGTGTTCAGGCAAGATGCCATCCCGCATATCCCCCATTTCCACCATCAGGATAATATTGTGAGTAATGTTCTTCCCCAGCGCCTCGATGGCCAGGCTGGCGATAATGTCCATCTCAGTGTTGAAGCTGACATCGCAGTTATCAAGGACTTGCGCGACCTGGCTCAGCATGGGCGTTCGGATCAAGGATATGGAGCACGAGATTCCAGCATCGCGCATACGCATGATATTGCTGATCCGCGCGTCCGCCAGCCCTGTCGCGCCACCTTCAAGCATAGCATTCGCAATCTCAGGATGACCGCAAACGGCTTTTGTCACACCTGTCACCGTAATTCCGCGGGGTCTAAGGTGGTCGACCAGGAACCGTGTGTTGTACCGAATTTTGTCCAGATCAACGTCGATACGCAGCTTGCTCATTCAATCGTCGTAGCACGTACGGGTTGCAAGCGCGGAAAGGCAGATAGAACCATATTCACCAAGTTTTTTGGAGGACGGTTCAATGCGTCAGTGACCGGGAGATACAATTTGCAGTTGTAGTCTGTGATGGCCTTTGAAATCTCAACATCATTCATTCCTTCATGGTTGATCGTCATGCCAATTACCTCTGTGTTCGCAAAAGCCTCGATCAGGGTGATTTCATCGCAAGGGTCGGGCATAGTCATGTTGGGGAAATCACATCGACGTTTTCGTTTAGGCGCGTGTTGAAGAATAACTGCATGTGGCTGACTGCCTCGCAGAATGAAGGCTGATGTGCAAAAAGCCGGATGGCTTAGCGCGCCCTGGCCCTCGATCACTATTACATCCGGGTGCTCACCCTCGGATGCCGCAACGACAGCGCGCTCAAGTTCGCCACAACAAAATTGCGGCGGCACCGAATCCATCGCGACACCATACTTGGCGCCCTGCATCAAACCAGTTTGGCCGGTGCCGACCAAAACTGTTTTGATCCCATGCGCGTTAAGTGCGCCTGTCAGGATTGTCGCTGTTGTACGCTTTCCAATTGCACAATCGGTGCCGAACACCGCGATGCGGATCGCCTGGACGTCTCCAATACTGCCATCTAACAGGCGCAGGTCGGGATTTGGCCGCGGCTTGCGAATGTCGCGTATCGTGACATCTTGAATTTTGGCAAATCCGGCGAGCTCCTTGTCATCGCTAAGAAATTCATGCAGCCCACTGACGATGTTCATTCCGAGCGTTATCGCATCCACAACAACTTCGCGATCCTCAAGGGACATTCTGCCGCTGGCCGGCGCCATTCCGTAAATAAAAGTGTCGGGGATCGTAGCTTCATTAGCGACGGCGGCATCAAGATCATCGAAGATGGGAACCTGATTTGCGAAATTATCAAGCACTTTGCCACTGTCACAACCGCCATACGTGCTGTCGATCACCGAAAGAACGCGATAGGCCTGTGAATGTCGAACGAGACCATTAGCCGTCTTGCCATCGATCTTTGCGAAGTTTCCTTCGCAATACACAATTGCAGTCGGTGTATCTGTCACGAGTGTCTTGCGGTGAAGCTCTGGAAAAATTGCTTGTTCAGGCGCCAGCTTTTGCGCATCGCTGGCAATGAACTGCTTGGCATCCGACGCAATGGGTACGGGTTTCATATTTGTTCCTTTTTAGAGTGTGAAACGCGCGTCCTTGGTAAGGACGGGCAAAAATTGTGAAGTTTGGGAAAGTGGGCTTTCTGTCTGAATTCTCACTGGTTCAGAACACACAGCCCTTCTGATCGATGATAGTTTTTGTGGCATTGCCACCCATTGCCGGATCGGTCGATATGGGCATTTGCGGGTAGATCGATTGCATCGCAGTGATCACCGGACGCCTCGTAGCCACGTTCGCATTTCCATCCAACTCCATGGATCGTGTCATCGTAGAAAGCGTTTTCAGGCACGATGACGGCCTCGCACCTTCCGTCGCGCTCAAAATATCCGCGCTCGCATGTCCAGGGACGCCCGCGGGTTGATGCGTTCAGAAAAGCGTTTTCCGGCACTGCTATTGCCACGCATGCTTCTCCGTCGATTTCGTGGCCACGGTTGCAACGCCATGCAGATCCATAAGTGCTGTTCGTCAGGTAAGCATTATCCGGCACCACGATTTTCTGGCAGCTATCGTCTACTCTTGTGTATCCACGCAGGCACCGCCACCTCTCACCTGATGGATCGAGATATCCACCTTCAGGCACAATCACTTCAGTGCATGAGGTGCCGCCAACTTCAACAAAGCCATGCATACATGCCCACCCTGAGCCATAGGTTCTGTTTGTGGGGTAGGCATTACCCGGCACGACAATGGCCACGCATTCTTCGCCTTTCAACCGATAGGACAAATCGCATTCCCAACCGTCGCCATACTTTTTGGGATGCGCGTTATCCGGGATCGAATTTGTTTCGGCCGATGCGGGACTTGATGAGATAAAGGAGCCCGCCAAACTGCTGAAGACGACAACAAACAACGCAGCCATTAAGTGAGCGCAAAACCGGTACTGATTTTTTCGATTTGCCCTGATGCAAACGGCGTTGTCCGAATGTTGAGTGATTGAGTTACGATCCATCCAGGTTCAGCCCCTCGATACAGGCCTGCGCCAGGTCTTTGTTAGGAGTTTGGGATCCCGGCACCGTTGCCCAGCCAGCCGCCATGACGGCATCCTTCTGTTTGAAAGAAGAAGCCTCTTTGATCGTCGTTATTTTTTCGGCGCGTTGGGCGTCAGTTCTCGCCATGTCGACGCAGACCGGAACCAACGCAGCGATTACATTGTCGCGGGACATGGCGTTGGCCATCTTGTCCGCGCTACCGCCGGTCATCCATCCACCCCATGAAAATCCAACGACGCCTACGAAAACCCCGCCGATCAGAGCACCGTAGATTCCGGGTTTAAGCCATTCGGGCGTGTTCATAATCTATTCCTCCTGCGGGGAAAGCGCCGCATCGCTGTCATTGTTAGATGTGGCCAAGGTCTGGTCGTGCTTAAGCGCCAGTTCAAAATCTTCTGGGTCAATTGGGCGCATTTCCGTGCGGCCTGGCTTGCTGCCTTTGCCCCGAACTGTCAGGTAGGTTCCGGTTCTGCGATATGCTTCGAAACTCAGGCCCTGCAGTAGCTCTTCTTCGACAACTACTTCATACTCGCCTGCAGGAAGTACATCCGGGTAGCCGGACAAAGAGAACGGATTTGAAAACGTCACCAAAGAACTGGACGATCTTGTGCTCACCTTTGTCCTCCATTTAGTTTGTTGGATCTTCCCCGCGCAGTCTGCCGCGGTACACGCTCGTAAGCGCCGCGGTAGTACTGGCGTTGAAATTTAGAATAATGTGCAAATGGCAGGCGCGCGCTGATCGATGTTAGTCGGCGGCCAATGACTTGAGATTTTATTGGAATCTCAAATACACTTGGTGCGCGAGGACCAGGTGACGCCGAAAACGAACTAACCTGCGTCAGTGCAACGATGTTTGGATTCCGGCAACGTGATGTGTGTTGGCGGGATATTTGCTAGCGTGTTCTTAACGAGTATTTAAGAAGCGCAGGAAATCCAGTACCGCAATCGGACTGTATTTGTCTTGCGCTTCTTTTTCAGTGAAATCCCAAATCTGCCGAAGCGACATCCGTCTTTAACCAGGCAACTATCGTCAGAATACCGGCATCGCCGAAGGGGTGAACCTACTGCTTCAACAGTGGCCCGGCCTGATCCAGGTAAGTGGGGTCAAAAGCGGCCAAAGTCACCAGTCCGCCGTAATCATCAAACACCACGTGCCCGGATTGAAAAGTAACCAGCCCCTTCTCCCGCAGTTGCCGTAGGACACGATTAACATGTACGGCACTCAGTCCCAGTGCATCGGCAAGGTGGTATTGTGTCAGTGGGCAGGTGTATCCCGTCTTGCTTGCCATCCCGACCTGAGTCAGCCTCACACCAAGTTCCAATAGAAAATGCGCCATGCGCTCACCCGCATCTCGCCGTCCTATGTTGACCAGGTGCTCAACCACCATCGCTTCATCTCGAGAGACCGCCCAAAGAATTGCTGTCGCCAGCCGGGGCGTTTGCGCAAATGCTTCCAGGAGATCATCCACTACTACCTCAATAGCTTGGACTTCCATGATAGGTTCTATGCTGTGATCCGAGGTGTGCAGCAGAACGCTTCGCAAGCCCAGAAAGTCACCCGGTATTTGGAAATCGACGATCTGACGAGACCCGTCAGTCTGGGTTTTGTAGGAACAAACCCAGCCCGAGGCCAGAATGTAGGCAGCCTGCTCTGATTGCCCTTGATGCACAAGGTCACGTCCGGCTTCAAAGGTTCTGCGACGCCTGTGCAGGCGTGCCAATACCGCAAGTTCAACTTCAGTCAGAGCGACGAAGTTTGAGAGCTTTCGGGTGAGCGGGCTGTTATTGATAGTGGGCAAAATGTTCTTCCTTCATCAATGAGCCGTCCGCAAAACTATCCGACGCAAAGACTGCTTTCGATCAGTTAAGTATACTGCAATCCATGCCAGAATGGTCAATTCATCGTGGCGCTTCCTTGCTTGGACGCCTGTCAAAAAGGACGTCAACCATGGCCGACCGGCAAGACTACTCAGGAATAGCCGCACTCTCAATCTGTGAAGCGCTTTTGCTTGCAATTAAAGATCGTGAGCTCCTGCCCGAACATGAGATTGTGGGAGTTCTCCGTGACGCAGCCGCTGCCCACGACGCAGCGGTCGGCAATAACGATGAAAAGGATATGCACCATGCCGCCGCTGTTCTCATTAACCGGATCATTGCTTCCGGCTATCGGGTTCGGCAGTAGCGTTAAGCCCCGTTTCGGAAAAACAAGACTATGCTCGTCAAAATAGCTTAACAGCAAGAAGACACAAATTTGGCGTCTCGGTTCTAATCAGTTCAAACACGAAGCAAAAATCAATGTTTCAATGCTTGCCATATCCCGCGTCTTGCTCGTCCGACCGAGCTGCGGCGAAGGTACGGTTTCCGTTAACGCAAATACAACGGCTGCGAATGACCCGATTGGTGACACTTGCCGCGACGCAACAATAAGTATGCCGCGACCGCGAGCAAGTGCTGCTTTAGCGAAGGCTTCAGATCGAAAGACGGCAAAGCCAGCTTACCGTGAGTTCACCAAAGCCCAGATTTCGCTTGCGCAGCGAACGGCAGGAACGCGGGCAGCAGCCGCAGCATCCGAGGGGTGCACTGGATGTCTCCTTTGGGCCGAAGGTTTCCCACCGTGGGATGCGAACGCGAAAGGAACTTCGCTGGTGGCTGACAACCTGTCTAACCGCAAAGCTTCGGAGAACCTGCGCTCCTGATTTCCCGGCCATAGAACATGTGACCGACTCCGGCCCAGAAAGCCGCGGCTTCACACATGGGGCACGGCCGGGAAGATGAGTACATGACCGCTCTACTCAAATTTCGGTTATTGAGACGGCGCGCCGCGTCCCTGATTGCGGCCATTTCAGCGTGGCCAGTGGGGTCTTGATCCAAGAATACCCTGCTCCATGATTGGCCAATAATTACATTGTCGCGCACCACAACTGCGCCATACCCTTGATCTCCATGATCAATCGCATACTGACGCATTTCGAAAGCGCGCTCCATGAATGTAGCATCCTTGGGATCACTAGGTTGAGGTATTGCGTCGTCCGCCCTTGTAGAAGTTTGGCCTACAGCGGAGCCACTCAATCCAATTGTCAGTGCGCTAAAGACTGATGCGCCAAGAAAACCACGCCTCGCTAAAACGAGTTCCCTGTGGCAGTCCTGTTCACTTTTTCTGATCTTGTCCATTGTGCTGTTGCCCGTGAGATGTGTTCAACTCTGTCACCGCTCCGCTACGAGAGGAATTTGATTTGAGGTTGGTCTCATCCAAGCTGCCATCGGCACCTGTGAGGTGGAACGCTCCGCTTCAGCCTGCTGGACTGGTCTCAGTCCTCTTTTCTGAGGCGCTCTGCCATCTCAGCAAATCCGTGTAGTTCGGCGTGTTCGAGTGGCGTAGTTCCGTTTCGATCGGCAAGCGATCTGTCAGCACCCGCTGCCAACAACGCATCCAGAACTGCAAGATGATCCGGGCCGCCGTCACCAAGCACAACGGCTTCGATAGCTGCTGTCCAGTGCAGATTGTTCACATGGTCCAGAGGCGCGCCAGCAGCGATTAGCCGTCTGACAATCTCAACATGACCGAGATGTGCGGCCGCAATCAGTGCCGTTCCTTCATACGGACTGGTCGTTAGGCCCGGATCATTGCCTAACTCGATTGCGAGCGTCATCAGTTCCGGATCGTTTGCAACGGCCGCAATCGTGACCACGTCGTAAGACTGACCTTCAAGCGCGTTCATGTCGGCGCCAGCCTCAGCGAGTGCACGCAACGCCCCGTCCTCTGAAGCAAAGGCTGCGACATGGGCTGGTGTGCGGCCTCGCGAGTCCCGCGCGTTGACGTTTTCCCCCGCCGCCACGAGCTGCCGGATCATTTCTTCATTGCCGGTGTGAGCGGCTGCGAAGAGACCGTCGTATCGCGCGGCCTCCGTAGCCGAAGGTGGTGTCTGCGCCGTGCCTGCGCTGGCGGCAAGACCCAACACGAAGGCAAATAGTAGAAAACGAAACATGGCCGATCCTATTACCTACATATTGGTCAGCTATAGTAGTAGCGAATGCATTCGATGTCATTTTCCATTCAGGATCAGAATCCTTTCCCGGGAATTGATTTCGCAATGTCATTGGACAGACGGGCTGAGTTTGCCGACAATCGCGTCATGGAACTGACGGCAACCACACCTGTCCACCTGATCCATGTGGACCCGGACGTCAACATGGCGCGGTTCTATGGAATAGAGTTGCAGCCAACGCTGTTTGGGGAAGTGTCCGTCTTTCGTACCTGGGGACGTATCGGCACAAACGGGCAAGCCATGATGGTGACGTATGATGACGAAGCCGAGGCTGCCGACGCGCTCCAAAAACTCGACAGGCAAAAACGCCGTCGAGGGTATGTCCCGGTGGGTGAATAACGTCGAGGTTCATTCTGTCTCTTTCTAGCAAATCCCGAGCCTGTCAGCTCGTGACCGGGCTCTAGGTTCCAGCCGGCATACCGGCTTCCACCCAGAACACCCCAGCATGATCTCCCTGTCCCAGTAGCCCCTGATCCGTCTCTTGCGCGCCGGGGCAGGGGCTTTGGGTCATGGTCGCTCCATGCCGTGGTGATCTGCCCGTTTGGGTGACGATCCCTTTTGCACTCCCGCAGGATCGAAGATCCTTTGGCTTTTTTTGTTGGTCAGGCGGGATTTGGACAAGCCAAACGCCACCCGACGTCAGGGGGAAGGCGCGGCCTCCCCCCTCGGACAAGACAAATAGACAAGACCGTGTCCTCGCGCGCTGCGCTGCGGGCCGCACCACTCTTGTCGATTTGTCCTGTCTCGCCCCTCTCCGCGTTCGCCACGGGGCAGGTTTTAGAGACGACGCCCTTTCAGGGCTCGGCTCAAAACCAGCACCAAAGGGGATCACCCCCGGAGGCCACACCACAAAAGGAGAGACGGTTTTGAACACCCAAGCGACAAAAGACATCGAAAATGACACCAGCCTTCAGGCAGCAGAGATCGCAGCCCAGAATGATCTGTTCCGGAAAGCCCTGATCGATCCGACTGCGGCGATTGAGATGCACTCCAAGGGCATTCAGGGTCAGGTTTTTGTCACGCCCGGCGTGTCAGGCGAAGGCGTGGAGCTTCAGACTGCTGCTTTGAAGGCGGTGGCATCACATGACCAGTTCGACGAGGACAATGACCCTTATGGCGATCACACTTTTGGAACAGTGACGGTCAGCGGCCAGAAGCTGTTCTGGAAAATCGATCTCTATGACGCGGATTACACATACGGGTCCGACCGCCCGTTTGATCCCGCAGTCACGCGTCGCGTTCTGACGATCATGTGCCCCAGCGAATACTGATCCCAATCCCAAACCAGAAAGGAGGTGAGTTCATGAACCCATACACCCTCGCGCGTCAACGCCAGTTGGCTTGGAGCAATCTCAAGAAGGGCGGCTTATCCGGCAAGATCGCCCGCGCCTTCTTGAAACAACACGCAGCCGTCTAAGCGGCCCCGCTCTACCCCGGAAGGGGTAGGGCACCCTTAACACGAAGCAAAACACTCAAACAAGGATTTGCCCCATGAGCAAAGTTGAAACATTCACCGCACCGGAAACCATCGAAACCGTCGCCTTGTCCGATCTGTACCTGTCAGACATCAACCCGCGTCAGGAGGTCGCCGAGGAGGGCATTGCCCTGCTGGCCGATAGTCTGGTCATGTGCGGCCTGATCCAGAACCTCAGCGGTCTGCGCGATGCGGATGGCAAAGTCGCCATCGTCGCCGGTGGTCGCCGCTTGCGAGCTCTGAACATTGCCGTGACCGAACGTGCCGATCTGGCACAGGTGCCGGTCAAAGTCACGGATAACCCGTTTGTGGCCGAGCAATGGGCCAACGCCGAGAATACCGCGCGTGAAGAACTGGACCCGGTGGACGAGGTCCGCGCCTATGGCAAGATGGCCGCGAAATCCCTGTCTGTTGCCAAGATCAGCAACGCATTCGGCGTGACCGAAGCCCATGTGCGCCGTCGCCTCGCATTGGCCGGTCTGCCCGCTGCCGTATTGGACGCGCTCAAAGCTGGTGAGATCAGCATGGGGCTGGCCAAGGCCATGACAGTCTGCAGTGAGGACGAGAAAATTCTGGTGGTGCTGGAACAGGCCAAGGAGTGCCGCTGGTTCAGCGAACATGATGTCAAACAGGCTCTGACGTCGGAGGCCGTCAGCAGCACCAACCGCAAGGCCGTGTTTGTCGGGCAGGAGGCTTATGTTGAGGCGGGCGGCACGGTTACCGCTGATCTGTTTGCCGATGAAACTTTGTTCAATGAAGGCGCGCTACTTGATCACCTGTTTGCTAAAAAGCTGGCGGCAGAAGCAGCGAAGCTGCGCGAAGCGGAAGGCTGGGACTGGGTGGACACCCATGATGAAAGCTACATTCCCTATGGGTTCACAGGCACTGAAGGCATGCACCGTCTGGAGATGGTGAACAGGGAGTTCTCCGAAGAACAATCTGAGCGGTATGACGAACTGGCCGAACTCCATGAGGCTGAGGCTCTGGATGCGGAAGGCGAAAAGGAACTTGCAGCGCTCGAGAACTATGCCGCGCCGTTTTATTCTGACGATCAGCGCAAGCTGTCCGGCGTGTTTATCTATGTCGGCAACGATGGTGAGATCAAAACATCATCTGCCTATGTTGCGGCGGAACATGTACAGGCCGCCATTGAGGCCGGTGTTCTGGCCCCAGTCAATGAGCCCGCGGCCAAAGAGAAACCAAAACCTGCCTATTCGGCCCAACTGACCCGAGCGTGCATATTTGGGCGTCATGAAAAACAAATAGTGAACATGTAAACCAGTTGCCATTCGTTGTGCCCTATGCGAACCGATAAGACGCGGACAAACTGGACTTTTGCGTTTGCGGCGGATGCACGTGCCGAAAACCCAAAACTTTGAACCTATTAAACGCGGATGGAGTGGATGGCGTCTGCTCCCAAACGCCGCGTTTGCGGCAACGGGTGTCGGTCGCAATCTGGCGTTCGGCGCTTCGCGTTTCGTCTAAATCCACCGGTTCTTCCGTCATCTCTTTGTCCTCCGATTCATCAGCGTTCGGCCGCAGCCGTCAGGCCGGGAGGGGGAGGAGACGTACTCCCAGACGGCTCTCCGGCCTCCATTCCTCTCAGAAACCTGAAAAGTTCGCTATCGGTTGTCAGGACCAGCGTCGTTCCGCCTGAAATCATGTCCTTGTAGGCCTGCATTGTCCGGGTAAACGCATAGAATTCGGCTGCTTGGGCGTCGATGTTGTAGGCTTTTGCGTAGATCGCAGCCGCCGAGGCGTCAGCCACGCCGCGGATTTCCTCGACGGCGCGATACGCTTCGGATTGTATCTTGTTCAGATCGCGAACCCGGTTGCCGCGAATTCGTGCGGCTTCGCCATTGCCTTCGGAAAGAAAACGTTCAGCGATCTGGCGACGCTCGGAGATCATGCGGTCATAGATCTTCGGACGCACACTCTCATTGTAATTGATCCGCTTGAAACGGATATCGAGAAGCTCGATCCCAAATACACGAACCTTCTCTGAGGCGGCTGCGAAAATCTCCTGTTCCACAAGTGCGCGGCCTTTCTGGATAGGAACCAGAGAACCTATGTCCTGCGCACGCTCCTCATCGGTTAGAAGCGTGTCCCGCAGCGGGATCCGGCCTTTCGTAGTCCGGATAATCTCTATCAACTCGTGTTTGGCGACGGCATTGCGGGTTTCGCTGCCGAGAATATCGTCTAGTCGGGATTGCGCGCTGCGCTCATCGCGCAGCCGCAGGAAATATTGCAATGGGTCGGTGATTTTCCAGCGGGCGAAAAGATCGACGGAAATGTAGAGCTTGTCCTTGGTGGGCATGTCGGACGGATTGCCATCCCACTCAAGAACCCGGCGGTCGATCCGGTTGACTTCCTGAACGATGGGCAGCTTTAGCTTTAAACCGGCCGTTATAACTGGTTCTCCCACGGGTTTGCCGAATTGGGTGATAATGGCCTGTTCGACTTCGCCAACTGTGTAGAGGGAACCGGAGGCAATCACGCCAACTGCAGCCGCAATCCCTGCAATGAGACCCAGTCTGATGCTCATGACGGATCCTCCTGAAGCCTGTCGAGGTTCAAAAGCGGCAGGATGCTCGCAGTCGATCCTTCGACAATGATTTTTGACAGGATTGTGGGCAGAACATCCTGGAGGGTTTCTATGTATATCCGCCGCCTCGTGACCTCAGGCGCCTTGACGTATTCGGCCAAAAGCGCGGTGAACCGAGCAGCGTCGCCTTCCGCCTCGTTGATGCGTTTCAGGCGATAACCGTCAGCCTCTCGAATCCGCTGATCTTTCTCGCCCTCGGCCAGCGGAATGACTTTGTTGTACTCGCGGCGCGCCTCGTTGATCAGGCGTTCCTTTTCCTGCTGTGCCTGGTTGACCTCATTGAATGACGCCTGAACAGGCCCCGGCGGGTTGATGTTCTTCAGCTGCACCTGGTCGATACTGATGCCCATGGCGTATTTCGTGGACAGAGCCTGCATCTTAAAAAGTGCCTCGCTCTCAATCTCCTGCCGGCCGATGGTGATGACCTCGTCAACCGTGCGGTCTCCAACGACCTCGCGCATCACGGACTCAGAGACGTAGCGCAAAGTCGCGCTTGGCTCGCGTACCTCGAACAGAAACTTCAGGGGATCCGAGATCCGGTATTGCACCACCCATTCCACAAGCGCGGCGTTCAGATCTCCCGTGACCATTTCGGTTTCACGTCGGCCGTCTGACGGGCTTTGGAAGGGATCACTCCTGCCCGGCGTGGTGAATCCGAATTCCTGCTTCAGTTGCCGTTTCACGGGCACCAGTGTGGCAACGTCGATGCCAAACGGGAATTTGAAATGCAGGCCAGGCGAAACCTCAGCAGTGTATTTGCCAAAACGCTGGACAATGGCGACCGAGTCGCTCGGGACTGTGTAATAAGAAGACCAGGCTGCAACCGCCGCCAAGACTATCGCTCCTGCAACCAGTACCCCTCTCAGAGGCGGCCGCCCTTCAGGGAGTAATCCGCTCAGGCGGTTGCGGCCTTGACGAAGAAGATCGTCAATCTCGGGAGGATTGCTCTTCTGTTTGCTTTGCCATGGCCCACGGTCTTCCGGGCCGCCGTTCTGGTCGGGCATATCGTTTTCTCCCTTGTTCGTGCGAACCGGCACCCGGCGCAGACCCTGGCGGTCGGCGGGGTGGATCCACGTGTCTTATTCCCCCTGTGTCGGCATTCCTTCGTTCTCCGCAGCCTGTATTGGTGAATTTTCCTGTGGCAACTTACCTGCTGGAGCCGCATCCGGCGCCTCTTTGTCCGTCTGGGATGCGCGCCCGCCCGCGTAGAGATGCCGAAGCTGCATCTCGGAAACACCGTCGGCCTCCATCACCAGCCGAACCATCGGGTCTGCGAGCATCTCTTCCAGGAAAAGTTCTGCCAGATCTTTTCCCGTCAGCTTGTCCTTTGCCAGGGCGTCATCGAGGTCCGCCAGTGAAACGGCCAAGGTTCTCGTCAGACCGGGGTGGGATGCCCGGGAATGCAGTCTCACCGCTACAGATGCTTTCCAGGCTTCAGGGTGCAGATGGTCGGGCGGTGAGGACAGTTCCGTTTCAATATCGTATTCTCCTGCCGGAAGCGTCTCGTCGAAGCCAGGCAAACTGAAGGGCCGGGTGAAAACCGCAATGGACTTTCTGACTAGCTCGTTCATAGGAGAAGTCCTTTCATCAAAGCGACAAGCGGGCCAAGGCTGCGGCCGCCAGAGCAATGCCCTTGTCGTGGTAGTCCCCGTGGAACACACCATCCACCTTGACCTCCCAGATCCCATTCCTCTCTCTGACACGGACACGATCAGCTTGCGCGGTTGGATAATAGGGGTGTGCCGAAGTTTGTCTTTTTTTCGGTTGGTGTAATGGCTTCTTGAGATCCCTGGAGCTCGCCGCCTTTGGCAATTGCGTTTCTCCAAGGGCCATCACGGCGCGAATGAACTCCTCCGCGTAATCATCCGCGTTCCGGTGGTCATGCTCGTGCCGCACCATGGCCATCGGCTCAACAAAACGCTTCTTCAGGTGCTCAAGGAAACGCGGTTCTGTGTGGGACATGTAAGCAATAAGCGACTGGAGAACCCGTTCATGGGCTAGAACGCGCCGTTCAAGATCGGTTGTTTCAGGCAGAGGTGGTGACATGGCGCTGCTCATCCTTCATTGATCGTGTTTTCCGGACGCTCCGGTGACTTGTTTACGTCAAGGGCTGCAAGGCAGGCGTGCGCGATGTCCCGGTTCGGGGTCTCTGTGCCTGGTACCGTCGCCCAGCCAGCCGCCATGAGGGCCTCTCGCTGCCGGAAGGTAGAGGCTGCCCGGATCGCCGCCATCTTGGCAGCCCGTTCCGGATCGGATCGGGCCATGTCCAGACAGACAGGCACCAATGCGGTGACAACATGTTCGCGGGCCATCGCCACGGACCTGTCGTTCGAGGTTCGGTCGGTTACCCAGCCGCCCCAAGAAAATCCAGCTACACTAACAAGTACCGCGCCGATGACGGCGCCGTAGAGGCCAGGTTTAAGCCATTCGGGAGTGTTCATTGTAGTTCCTCCAACGGCAAAGCGCCGCCTCGCTATCTTCAGGTGTCATATTGAATGCCGCGGCCAAGTGCCGTTTCCAGGTCGGTCCAGGTAATTGGCCGCATTTCTGTTCGGCCCAGCGAACGCCCTTTGCCGTTTATGGTCAGGAAAATCGCTGTTCTGCGGTAAGCCGGGAAACTCAGCGTCTCGATAAGTTCTTCCTCAACCAATACTTCGTATTCACCGGCAGGCAGCTCGTCCGAATATCCGGATAGGGTAAACGGGCGCGGGAAGGTCACGGTGGATCTGATTGAACGCAGCGCCATCTCCGGTCTCCGCGATGTATACGTGCCTTCCGCACTGCCTTGGCTGCAGCATACCGATTGCACAGTGGCAACCGAACTTTACGGTCATCATACTTATATCCCAGAACCGGGCGGTACGCGCTGACCCATGTTAGCGCCGCCGGGACCCGGGCCGCGCTGGCGAACCCTGGAGCTGCCCTGATGCTTGACTTCAGAAGTTTGGACACCGGCTGATCTGCGTCAGCGCATGCTCCAGGCGATGCGGGTATGATCAAAACAATCCGAAACATTTTGATCCTGCCAGAGGAGGCCCCGGTCATTCGGCACGTTCGCTCCCAAGATCCGAAAACATTGAAAAGGAGGAAACGGTGATGCCCGCAGGTGGCATTCTTTACCCGCATAGCCCTGAGTTCGATCGTTTTTTGCAGGCCTTCGTTGGTGAAGACCGGAAAGGCAATGCTGTTACGGTACTTTCGGCCCTTGCAAGGCTAAAACTCGAACCTTGGGAAGAGGCAGCCGCGCTTGCCGCTTTGGAGGAAGAGGCCGCTGGTTCGCGACTGGAGATGCTGTTGTCGCAATTCCGTGACGTGCCCGAACTCAAACAGGATAGCGGAACGCTCGCGCGGGAACTGACCCGTCTTCTTCCCAAACGACGTAAGCGTTTAAGGGCTGATTCTGCTGGTGTGGAAAACCGGCCGGCAAATTTTCCTGGATTGATATGGGCGGTACTGACGATCTTCTTTCTGATTGTGCAATTAATACTCGCTGGCACTCCGGGAACGGGCCAATGACCTTGGGCAAAGCACAGGACGGCGACCGCAGGCAGGGCGGCACGCCCGGTCTGGACAATGCGATCCTCTGGGATCTGGAGGCGCGGCACTGGACCAGCGGCGCGGACAGCGCTCGCACGGTGACTGCAACAAATGCAGTGATGATACTTCCCTATCCGCCAGGCATCCTTCAGGGCGGACAGATCCCGGAGCATATGAAGAAAAACACGGGCTGGCGAACCGTGGAAATGAGAGACCGCAGCCAAATCAGGCAAGGAGCCATTGCCGTGCTCGCCTATCGCGTATTCGCTGAAAAGTCGGGTTCACCAATCTATGAGGCGCTCTGCGCGTCCACATATTTCCTGGACAACGGTCGGTGGCTGCGGCTGTCACATCAGCAAACCCCCACCACCTGACTCCAGCAGGGTGAATCTTCACCTTGGGGCGAAACCTCTAACGAACTTATTGACATGTGAACCGGCCCCTGGGGTCTGGATTCAGAACCAGAACTTGACCACTACAGCCGATGCCCAAGCGGACAGTACAACTTTCGAGTGTCCCAGGCTAACCTGCGTCAGTGCAGCGGAGCGGAGAAGATGAGTACATATATTCGTGCCTGCCGAATCTCCGGCGGCACTCAGTTCCGAGCGAAATAGAAGCGCGTGAAGCGTGCGGTTCTTGAAACGGGCTGCATTGCCCAGCGTCTCCTACTCTCGGAATGTCCAGGAAAGGACATTCTAATGACACCTGAACAAACCAATGCCACCGAGAAGATGACCTCGGTCAAAGCAGCTTGTGACAAAGCGCCTGCCGGTCCCAGAAAGGATCGGGCGCTGGAACACTACCAGGCTGCCGAGAAAGCGCACGAGGCGAATAACTACGGCGAGACGAACAGGGAACTCGACGCGGCTGCAAAAGCGATTAGCTGACTTATCTCGTCTTAGAAGAAAATCAGGCCGCCCCAAGTTTAGCGAAGGGCGGCCTCCTTCATTTCAAAAGTGGGTCGGTCTGATCCAGATACGCCAGATCGAAACCCGAAAAGCCCACCAATCCGTCATAGTCGTCGAACGTCACGCGGCCGTCCTGAAAGGTCAGCAGACCGCTTTCGCGAAGCTTCCGCAAAACACGGTTCACATGGACAGCGCTTAGGCCGAGTGCATCAGCAAGATGATACTGTGTCAATGGGCAGGCGTACCCTTCCTTGCTCCCCATTCCGACCAACTTCAGCCTTGCCCCCAGTTCCAGAAGAAAATGCGCCATGCGCGCATCCGCGGCGCGTCGGCCAACTCCAACGAGATGCTCGACCACCATGGCTTCGTCCCGTGATGCTGCCCAAAGAAAGGCTGCCGCCAGGCGAGGGGTTTTCGTGAATGCATCCAGAAGGTCGTCCGCCAGAACCTCCACCGCCTGAATGTCCGTGACCGGCTCGAAACTGTGGTCGGAGGTGCGCAACAGCACGCTGCGCAATCCAAGAAAGTCCCCTGGTATCTGGAAGTCCACAATCTGGCGGGTTCCGTCCGGCTGAAGCTTGTAGGAACAAACCCAGCCGGCAGCCAGAATGTAAGCGGCCTGATCAGACTGCCCCTGATGCACGAGATCACGCCCCGCCGTGAAGGACCGGCGGCGCAGATGCAAACGCTTCAAAACGTCCAATTCGTCGTCAGACAAGGCGACGAAGACTTGCAGCTTCCGTGTCAGCGGGCTTTCTAAGATATCCGTCATCAGGGCCTCTCAAGCCGGAAAAGCTCCAGACGCAATCGTGCAGAGACTGCTTTCGGTTAGCCCAGCTTAGCCTTTTTTCTGCGAAGATGCTTGTGATAAGCGAGGCCGCCCGGTCGCGCGCTACTTTAACCGTTACCTGGAAGGAAGCCATAAAATGCGTAGCGAGCAGGACTTCTCGGGAATGGCGGCCCTCGCAATCTGCGAGTCCATGCTGCTGGCGATGAACGATCACAAGCTCCTCGCTGAACGCGAGATCATGGGCATCCTTCGCGATGCTGCAAAGACGCATGAAAACGCAGCTGCAACTGATGGAGAGATAGAGGCGCATCGGGCCGTGGCGGTTCTCATCAACCGGATCATTGCTGGCGGGAACTCCGTTCGGAGGCCGCCGGGATGACACATAATTTCAGCGAGATAAATATCGTCCATGCCGTTTTCGTCCAACTTGAATAATGCACGGGGCCAACAGCCCGGCCAGCAGGACATGCCGGGCGGCATCCAACCTGACAAGCAGAATGCCGGATCTGCATCGACCGCGCGGCAAGCGCGGGTCCAGCCAGGACCCTTGCCCGTCACGGGTGGGGCACCCGGCGCGGGATACCCCTCCGGTGTAACCGGTCCGAGACAGGAAGAGGCGCAGCTGACCGCATCAGACTGGACACGAACCCTGATGAAGTACCGGCAGCCAATCCCCTCCCGCAGCATTTTCGAACTGACGGTCACGCTCGTGCCTTTCGTGGCAATATGGGCGGTTGCCTGGTGGGTGCTCTCGATCAGCACCGTGTTGGCACTGGCTCTCGCGTTGGCGAATGCAGCCTTCCTGCTCCGGCTGTTCATAATCCAGCACGACTGCGGACATGGTTCCCTGTTCCGCGACCGGCGTCTGTGCGATTGGATCGGTCGCGTGATCGGCGTTATCACGCTGACGCCCTATGACGTCTGGCGCAAGACCCACGCGATCCACCACGCCACGAGCGGAAACCTGGACCGGCGGGGCATCGGAGACCTGCCGGTGCTGACAGTCAGAGAGTACCGCGGGAAGGGATGGCCCGGCCGTACGCTTTACCGCCTGTTACGCCATCCGGTTTTCCTGTTCGGGGTGGTGCCGTTTTACACGTTCTTTCTGCACAACCGGCTGCCCGTCCATCTGATGCGGTCCGGCTGGCGCTACTGGTTGAGTGCGATGGCGACAAACGCTGCCATAGGCCTCACTCTGACAGTGATTGTCTTGCTGGGCGGGTGGGAAGTACTGCTGTTCGTCTTCCTGCCGACGATGCTTCTGGCCGCAATAGCCGGCATGTGGTTTTTCTACATGCAGCATCAGTTTGAGAAAACCAGCTGGCGGCACGAGGAAGACTGGAACATCCGGGACGCGTCCCTTCACGGCAGTTCGCACTACGCTCTGCCCGGCATCCTGCGCTGGATCACCGGGAACATCGGAGTCCACCATGTGCATCATCTGGCCAGCCGCATCCCCTTTTACCGTTTGCACGACGTAGTCAAGGATCACGACGCCCTGGCGCAGACCAGACGCATTACGCTTTGGGAAAGCTTCCGCTGCGCGCGACTGCACCTTTGGGATGAGAAAAGCCGCAGATTGCTATCGTTTGCAGAGGCCCGGGCACTTCCCGTCTGAGCCTTGCGAAATATTGCCACTGGTCAGTGAATTGGTGCGTTGGATAGGAAACTGGGGGCACCTAAATAGGCCATTTGTCGCTCCACGGACGGCCACGTCTGTGCCAGTTGGGTTTCTTTCTGAGCCAGTATTGTCGGGACAATTGGGCTGATTATTCAGTTGTCGCTCTAATCAGGAAGGTGGATGCTGCGACCGCCATATCGTCAGCGGCAAAGGTATGAATGAAGGAGGGCGGACTGATTGATCTCATCGCCGACTACGAACCCTATCTTGCGCTCGCAGTTGTCGTCCTTCTGTTCGCAGCATTTCTTTCCGAGCGCTTCGAACCGGACGTAACCGCTGCGGGGGCCGCCGCGCTGTTTGTCGTCTTGGGGTTTGTCCCCACGAATGAAGTTCTGGCAGCGTTTTCGAACCCTGCACCCATAACGATCGCCGCGATGTTCGTAATCAGCGGCGCGCTGGTCCGAACCGGGCTTCTCGACGCACTTGCGAACAAGGTTGTCGCCGCAGGGAGCAAGCGCCCGGTCGCCGGTATAGCGGCGTTTCTCATCGCGACGCTAGTCGCCTCGGGTCTGATTAACAACACGCCGGTCGTCATCGTCCTCATACCGGTGGCCATTCGTTTGGCGCAGAGCCTGGGCTTTGCTGCGACACGCCTGTTGATTCCGCTATCCTACATGTCCGTCCTGGGCGGGACGTGTACTCTGATCGGCACGTCGACCAACCTTCTGGTGGACGGCGTTTCCCAGGCGTCTGGCTTGGAACCGTTTTCAATTTTCGAGATCACACCGGTCGGTCTGGTGGCCGCGGCCACAGGCGGTGTGGCGCTCCTCCTGCTTGGACCTGTCCTGCTGCCGGACCGAAAGGATATTGCGGAACAGGGCGGCGACGATGAAGCGACTTTTTTGACCGAGGTACGCCCGCGAGAGGACTACCCGAATATTGGTCGAACGATTCATGAAATCGCCGCCCTCAGCCGAAGAGGTGTTGAAATCGTCGGCATCCGTGCGCGTTCTGGAGTCAAGAGAGAGGGATTGAGTGAACACATACTCGAACCGGGCGACAGGATCATTGCCAAGGTTGCGACATCAGAACTGCTCACCCTCAGGAAACTTGAAGGGATCGAAGTCGGGTTGCGCCAAGGGCCAGCGGCCGAAAACACCTCGGAGCTAGTCGTCGCCGAAGCTATCGTGACGCTTTCACGCCGAAGCCGCGGAGTGCGCATTGCCCAGCTTGCCATGGGGCACCGATACGGCATGCGTGTTCTTGGCGCCCACCGACATGGGGAAGTGCTTGGACCCGACCTGTCGACGGCGCTTTTGCGCCCCGCCGATACACTGCTTTTGGAAGGAACGCCTGAAGGCTTTGCCCGAATGACCGAGGCGGGCGATCTTGCCGCGATCACGGATGCCGGGGGGCGCGCCTTCCGCCGCGGGAAAGCGCCGCTAGCTCTGTTCGCGCTTTTCGCGGTTGTGGCGCTCGCCGCAGCCGGGTTCGCCGAGATCAGCGTGCTTGCCCTTGTCGCGGTCGCTGCCATCCTCGTGCTTCGGTGCATCGACAGCGGCGAAGCCTGGGCGTCCATCGACGCCAGCGTCCTTGTGCTGATCTTTTCCATGCTAATCGTCGGCAGCGGTATGCAGAATGCAGGAGCAGTCAACCTGATCGTGGAGACATTGGTGCCGACTCTCGTAGAGTTGCCCCTAATTGTCACGCTCGCTGTGATCTACATACTGTCTTCGGCGCTCACCGAGGCGGTTACCAACAACGCCGTAGCCGTCGTCGTTACACCTCTCGCGATCGGTGTTGCGGAACAACTCGGTGTCGACGCCAAGCCGTTCGTCGTCGCTGTGATGTTTGGCGCAAGTGCAAGTTTCGCCACTCCGGTCGGCTATCAGACCAACACATTGGTATATGGCGCTGGGAACTACAAGTTTTCCGACTTCCTCAGGATCGGCGTTCCGATGAATCTTATCGTCGGCGCAGCCGTGGTTGGGGTGATCCCGGTATTCTTCCCATTCTAGGGTACCCGGTCTTGTTCTGCGGTGCTTGTGGCGCTTTTTGTGCGCGCTGCGTGAATTGTCAGCAGGAGCAGCATGAGGATCCCGGCCGTTGCGGCAATAGCTGATCCTGAGAGAATTCCAAGCTTTGCGGCGTTCAGCGTCGCCGGATCGAAGGCCAAGCCCGCTATGAACAGCGACATCGTGAAACCGATACCAGTGAGAAACGAGCCGGCCAGAATTAACGGCCCCGACAAGCCCGGCGCTAACACTGCCAGGCCTGATCGGACAGCTAGCCAGCTGAACCCGAAGACGCCGATCGGTTTTCCTAGCACCAGACCGACAATTATCGCCAAGGAGACCGGTTGTTCGAAATCGGCACCCTGAACCGTGATGCCGGCATTTGCCAGCGCGAAAATCGGCATGATTGCAAAGCCGACCCAAGGGTGCAGCATTGTCTCGAGCCGTTCGACTGGCGAGAGTGCCTCCGTGACCGCTCTGCTTGCTTGACGCAGGTTATGGCGGGTTGCGGTATCTCCCTGCTGCCGATCGCCGGCCGGAACGGCGCGTAGGCGTCCAAGGATTGCATGCAGCCGGGCATCGCTTACCCATATGCGCGTCGGCGTCATAAGGCCCAGAATGACCCCTGCGATGGTCGCATGAACGCCGGAGGCATCGATGCATAGCCAGACTGCCGCACCGAGAAGAAAATAAACCGGGACACTTCTGATCCCGACGCGCGAGGCGCCTGCGACGACACCAATTCCCAGCAGACCCAAACCGAGCGCCGACCAGTTCAACGCTTCCCCGTAACCGAAGGCGACGACGAGAATTGCGCCGACATCGTCAAAAATGGCCAGAGAAAGAAGGAACAGACGCAAGGTGGACGGGATCCGCCTTCCGAAAAGCGCCAGGCATCCAATCACGAACGCCGTATCGGTTGCCATCACGGTTCCCCAGCCGTGCGCCCCGGGCTGCCCGGACATCAACAAATGATAGAGCCCGACCGGCACCACCATGCCACCCAAAGCGCCCGCGAACGGCAGGGCGGCCTGTCGCGGGTTTTGCAATTCGCCCAGTACGATCTCGCGCTTGAGCTCCAGAGAAAGCACGAAAAAGAAGAGGGTCATCAGCCCGTCGTTGATCCAGTGTCGCAGCGAGCGGGTGAAATCGAACGAACCGAATGTCAGGCCAACAGGGGTCTTCCAGAAGCCCAGGAAGCCTTCTTGCCAAGGCGAGTTTGCCAGCGCCAAAGCCAGCAGAACAGCCAGGAACAGGAGCCCACTCGCGGCCGCTTGGATCTCTAGGAAGCGTGCGAAGGGTTTTGTTATTCTATCGGCGGACTCTTGGGGCAGGCTTTGATGATTGTCTATCATGGGACAACTACGCCAATTCGGGTGAAAAGAGACTACGCCATTGAAGCGTGGACGCAATGACCACGTGGATCAATGTCTGGCTATGCAGGAGCCATCCACGCAGGATATTCACCAGCAGGTTTTTCAGTTTCTGAGAAACGGACAATGCGGAAACGGTTGATTAGGCTTCACAAATTAAGGAACAGGTTAGCATCCGGCATTCATGAAGCCCCGGAGTTGGTTCTTTGTCATTTCCCCGGGGACCGGCTCCGAACAATAGCTGGATCGTCACCAGAAGTCGTTTGTCAGGCTTCGGTGCTTCGGCTCTTTCCTTGAGCCAGATGTGACTTTCCAAAGTTGAGTCCGCTTCACTCAGAATTTTGAAACCAGCGGCCAATAGATGCGTGGACATTTCCTCGGGTGTCGCGAGATGACTGATCGAAGGTTCTGAAGCCTAAGGTGCCGGATACAAAACTCACCGCCTTCTCCCTGCAAAATGTCATAAATTCTAAACCTTGCGCCGGGTTTGAGAAAACGTCGCGCCTCGGCATAGACCGTAGCCTTTTCCGGGACGTTCATAGCGACGTGAACTGGAACCGCACCATCGAAATGGTTGTCGGGAAAAGAAAGGTTTGTTGAATCACCCTGAAGGAACACGGTTTTGTCGCTCAAGTTGACCCCTTCCGAAATCTCGTTTGCCGCATCGTATAACTCTTGCGTCAAATCCATCTTCCTTGGCCGGTATCTTCGATCCGAAGACTTCCGCCGCGCGAAACACGAAGGGCTGGTTCAGACGTCTGTATCAGCAAGCGCCCGGTATACGGTCATTCTTGAAATCCCTAGTTCACGCGCGATCTGGGCTTTTGCGGTGCCCTCGCTCGCCAATCGCAGGATTTCCTCATCATCTACGGATTTCCGCCGCCCCTTGTAGACACCCTTACCTTTGGCGGTGTCGATCCCAGCACGCTGACGGTCGCGGATAAACTTCAGCTCCATATCGGCGACCATACCGAGAACGGTGATGACCATGCGACCCATATCTCCGGCGGTGGTTACGTGCGGTTCAAGAACACGAAGTGATGCGCCCTTGGCGTCCAACTCATATACCAAGTTCAGCACGTCACGCGTGGAACGACCGAGGCGATCTAGGCGATGAACAACCAGCTCATCCCCTTCGCGCAGAAATTCCATCACTGTAGCCAATTCAGAACGGTCATCACGGGAAGCACCAGAGACTGTTTCGGATCGGACGATCTGACAGCCTGCTGCTCTCAGCGTGGCTTTCTGGATATCAAGATCCTGGCTTGATGAGCTGACGCGGGCATATCCAATCTTGGGCATAGCAAACTGTCACATTAGGGTGGTTCCCATTCTGATAATGTAACAATATGCTGTTGACTACTCATTTGTGACATCTTGGCGTGCCACATCACCCTGTCTCCTGCGGGTGTACCCTTTTGTGACGCACAGATCACGCGGCCATTGCCCCAAAGTCGATCCGCTTTTCCAAATCGACATCGAACCGACCATACGGATTGATGTGGGAATAGATCAATGGAGTGAGGCCGTGGTAATCCCGCTCGGACAGGCGAGTTGCCCATCCTGGTTCCGACAACACGGATTGCACCATGCGTGTGTTCACATAGACAAGGGATGCCTGAAGCAGATGCAAGGCATGGGCGGAGATTTCCTGATCGGCAATCCGGTTGCTGGAAATCTCGCCGCCTTTGCCAAAGAACACGAAGCCATTGGCGCTGTTCCAGTTCTCCACTACATTCAGTCCTTCATGAATCTCGCGGCGGAAATCTTCGGATCGTAGATACCTGCACAGAAAGATAGTCTTGATCGCCCGCCCCAGTTCAGCGAGTGCCTTGTATGTTGGATGCATCACATCGGCGCGTGCAAAGCGACGCAGGATGGCTTCCGGATCGGCCGTGCCATGCTGCATGGCCGAAGCGTATTTGACCATTTCATCGTACTGTCTTTCGATCTCGGCCCAGTCAACAGTGCCGGACAGGATCGGTAGCAGGTTGGGCAGTTGTCCCCGCATTGCGGAATTCGGTAAGGCCAGCTTTTGTCGGGCGATGGCCTTCAGACGTGGGGCCAATTCGAATCCAAGAAGATGACAGAAGGCGAAGCCGATGGCACTTTGGCCGTGGCTATCAACATACTGGCGCTGGATCTCCATGTCGGTGCAATGACGCAGAACCCCTTCGATCATCGCAGCCACTTCAGATGATGAGCAGCGTTTCAGCTGGGAATAAATACAGGTCGCCTGCCGTTCGACATGCCAATAGATCATGACACCGCGCCCGCCATAGCGGGCATGCCATTCGGTCATCAGGTTGCGATCCCAGGCTCCGAACTTGGTGGAATCTGCCGCGCAGGCGGTTCCCGCATTGCCCCAAACTGACGGATTGCGCACCGCCAACGTGGCATCTGCAACCTTGACCGCCGCTGCCCGAAGAGAAGCAGGATCGACATAGCGGCGTCGGATATGCAGCAACTCATCATAGCTGATTTCAGGCGTGCCAGCAGCTACACGTTTCAAACCGGCATTGGTGCCCAGGCCGTAGAGGCAAAGCAGCAGGCGTTGATCCCGGATATCACGCGGCAGTGCTTCCCGGCTGGCTGACGTTTCGAATGCTCCCAGAAAGCCTGTCTCCAGCGCTGTCTCTTTCAGCGTATCCAGCAGTCCGGTCATCGGCCACCGCCGACCAATCTCTGATTTAAGGCCGATCAACCCTTTTGGCTCTGGTGCCGGGGTGAAAGGTGTAATGCTAATGCAGTTGTCACCAGACCAGCGCAGCCGCACCTTGTCACTATTGGGCAGCGAGCTGTTCAGTTGACATAACTCATACTCCAACTGCTCCCGAACAGATCGCGAAAATTCCCGTGCATCCTGGGTGAGCTTCAGGCCAGCATAGTATACGTCGCGCTTCTCAGGAAAATCCTTCGGCAGATCATCGTCCGGGTTGCGATAACGATCAGCCCCTTCGACCCAGATCTCTTTTGACCTGATACGATCCCGCAACTGGGTCAGGACACAGAGTTCATAAGAAATAACATTCAGCCGCCCGCGTGTGTCGATCACGGTTTCCTGCCATTTACGCGGAATTGAGCCCTCGGGTGCCAGCGCAGCCGGGGCGTAACGCCGTCCTTCCTCATTCAGGCGGATTATCAGAACCAACGCATCCAGGATCGGTCGCCACGTCTCATTATTCGAGCGGAATTGTAAGACAGACAACAAGGACGGCAGCATTCGACGATAGTGGCTGGCATAGGAACCCCGCATTACAGTCTGAATCCGAACATTCAGTGTTCCCTTGGCCCTGTGTTCATCAATGATGGCTTTCAGCTTGGCCGCGCCCGCGATTGGAAAGATCACATCCGAGACTTTGCCGTTCGGGGCCATCATCGCCGCCGTCGCAATGTCCACCAGTAACCGTTCCTTGCCGTGAACCTTATCGATGTCAGCGGCAATTTTGCTGATCACCTTCCGTTTGGAGCGTGTGCCGATGCGATGAACAACGTCGATGAGCAGGTCTACAAGACCATCAATCAGCTGCGATCTGCGCGACATCAGATAGATCGCCAACAATCCCAGGCGCTTTTCCCGGCTATGCCGCCGCATCTCTGAGGCTGTTTCCCCCTCAACCCGGCGGGTCAATATCCTGATCCATGTGGGATCAACCTCGTTGACCAAATCGAACGGCAGATCAAGAGCATGAATAAAGGCCAGCCGGTCAGCTGCGTCGAGTACATTGTCCAGCGTGGCTGCGCCAACATCGTCTTTTAGGCTTTGAAAGCCATGATCGCCGCGTGGGTTGGCTAAGCTGGCTTCCAGTGCTGCAATGGTTTGCAATGACAACCGGCTGGATGCATGCTCCAGAAGTTCTTCCTGAAAACTATACTGCGCGGAACGCACCAAGCGTTCCATGATCTTCCGGGATGGAATGAACACTGATTGGCCCAAGGCCCATTGATAGCCGAATTGAACGAGATCTTCCGTGGAGGGCCCCAAAGTCGAAACCTGCGATGCAAGTGCTTCGCGCAGTTTGGCTCGATCCCGGTCATTGGCGCGGCGAATGCCGAGGAAGCGTAGAATCTCCAACCGGTGGCGGCGCGCCGTGTCACTACCGATGTCATAGTTCGACACATGCGCGACATCCTCACCAAGCTGTTCAGCGAGATAATCCAATGATTCCGATGGAAGATCCTTCAGTCGCTTTGGGAAATACCCGAAGCGCCGAAAGTGCGCTAACTGGGCAGCCAACCCAATCCGCATTGCGTGCCGATAGCTGTTTATAAACTCAAGATCAGCGTAAGACAGACTCCAGACAGCCAGAAATTCTCGTTCCAATACAATACCCTCCAAACGAAAGGGCAAATTGGGTAAGGATCAAGATCTCGTCAAGCCGGACGGCGTTCCGCTATTGTTCTTCATAACGCCCAAATATGCACGCTCGGTCCAGTTGGGCCGAGATCGACGATTTGTTCATCCTCGACCCGCGCCTTGGTGGGGAACGGGACGCGGCTGCTGAGGCAACCTTTGGCCATTTCCACGGGATGGCCGCAAATGGCAGCGTGGATGCGTTCAAAGCGTTTCGCGAACTGGGCAAGAAGACCCGTAATGGTGAGATCACAGCCTTTCTGACCCGAAGGTTCCTGACCCAACGCCCGGAGTTTATGGCGGAGATCGAGGCTGAGATTGGTGCCGACATGCGCGCGGTCTGGACTCCGTCTGCGGAGAATTGCTTCAAGCGTCTGAAAGGCTGGCAGCTGGATGATCTCTACAAAGACCTTCTGGACCTGCATGTCGACACCGACATGTTCAAGGCCTTCGCGAAATCCAAGAAAGGTGCGAAGAACGAAGCGATGCACAAGTTGTTCAACGACAGTGAGCATCAGGCGGCACTGGGTGTGACCGAGGCACAGAAAGCCCGGATCGATGCGTGGGTGCCCGATTGCTTCTGAACCCAACAGGGCAGGGCGCGTTGCGCCCTGCCTATCAATCTCTGGCTGTGTCAGCCTCAATGATGAAAACTCAAAGTGGCATTGCGCGAACACCCCGTCGAGCATAGCTTTCAAAGGCCGGTCACCCGGCTCATTTTCTAAAGCGATCACTTGATCAGAACGGATTTGGAAAGACCCATGGACACCTCATCGAACAAGCTTGAGAAAGCGGCCCGCCGCGTTTGGAAATCTGCGCAGATGTTTGTCGGGTTTCACACGGATCAGAAGGGCAAGCCGCGCGAACAGCCAAAGCTCTGGCCGCCAAAGAACGGGAGCGCCTCGATCCATGGTGACCCGAGCGCTCAGGAAGCGATTGTTGTTGTCAAAGCTGCTGATCAGGAGGCGGCACAGGACGTGCAGATCAAGCTGCATCCAAACCGTATTGTTGTGCGTCGCGATGCAGACATGTGGTGGCAGGGTGTTGCGATGGATGAGCATTCCGTGACGGTCCGGATGGCCGATAACACGATCATTGAAATCCGGCATGACGGTTCGGTGAAACGCCGCTCGGCGGAAGATGAAACCCATGTTGAAGCCGATGGTAGCATCTTCAAGTTCACCGAGTTTGCTGAGGCGCATATGACGGGCGACGGTGTGGAAATGACAAGGCGCACCGAGGATCGGATTGCCACGATCACAGCCGACGGTGTTGTCGATCGCGTGCGCAAGCGCTAGCCTGGTTTCAATACCTCAAGACTTTCTCCGTGGTTTGATAGTGCTGGCCAAATTCGGTGGGCCTTTTCTTGCGTGCAGGGCTGTTAGCAGAGGCTTGCCGAGGCCGCCTCATTTTCCTCCAAAGGTCGTCTCAAACCCGTATTGACTGTTGTTGCGATCGTCGCCAATGTCGCGCGTTCCCATTGGCGCATCTGCCTCAGCGCAAATGTGTTTGAGCCGACCCAAATCCATAAGGAAACGCAAGCGATATGACGGACGACTGGAACGACTACGCCGATGATTGGGACGACCATGACGACGTCAGATATTACGCCGGTTGCGCTTTTGCGTCGCTTGACGCGCATCTGGATCTTCGTGGGGAGAATTGGCGCTCAAAGTGTGTGCTCGACTTTGGATGTGGCACCGGATTGCTGGCGGAGAAAATCGCACCGCACGTGGCGGAAGTTGTCGCGGTTGATACCTCGGAAAATATGATTGCGATCCTGAAGGCAAAGAACCTGTCCAATGTTAGGGCCGTTCACGGAGATATGCTGGCTGGAGATGTTCGGGACTTGGAGGCCGGGTTTTCAGGTTTCGATTTGATTTGCGCCTCTTCCGTTTGTGCTTTTCTCCCAGACTACAGTGGAGCCGTGGCAGTGCTGGCGGGTCTGCTCAACAAAGGTGGACAGTTCGTGCAGTGGGATTGGCAGGCGTCAGATGATGACGGCTTTGGATTGACGACCCATCAAATGAAAACTGCGCTTGAGGCGGCACGGCTTGGTTCAATTCGGGTCGAACAAGTATTCGAAATCAATTCGGATGCGCGGACTATGCCCGTTTTGATGGGAGCGGGTATTCGCAATCCGGAACGAATTTGAGTGTGGATGCTGGAGCATCCAGTGCGTCCGCTAAACCGACCATTAATATTGCTCAAGTGCGTTCAAGACTTTCGGATGAACAGGTACCCTTTCCTTGAAAGCTCCGTGCTCCAGTTCGACCGATGAGCCTGGATCTGGCAATCCTGCTTCTGGCAGCGAAGCTCATGTCTGAGTGGTGGCGGCAGTTATTTGGTCTTATATTGCCGGTTCAAATTGAGTCCGGCTGATTACCTGGTCCGCGCAAGCGCGGATCAGGGCCGGACCGACCGGTCTTTGGCTTCCGCCAATTGGAAAAGGCGGCTTGCACCGCTAGTAGTCCTCCATCCTTCAACACCAGGGTCGTACCGGCCTAGAAATGCCACCCCACTCGGAACTGAGCACGCAGCCTGTGTCGGACCGAGGTGATGTTGCCGCCCAATATCGCATCGCATTGTTCAGACGTCCCGCGCGCAGCGTTCACAAAAGTCTTTCCCTTCATCCTATCTGACAGTTTCAATCCCGTTGCCAGAACAGATCGGCGCCAATGCGTGTTTCTGAAGTGATGAACATAAGCGGGCAGTCAGGGAAGACGCGCGGTGCCCGGACCGGGCACCGCGCTTCAACAGGTAATTTCCCCTGCGCCTGCGGCGCATTCCGCGCGGCACAAATTACCTGCTGACATCCCCTTTTGTGCCCGCTTTTCCCATGTTCATCGAAACACGCCAAAGCGAGGATCAAACAATGGCAACTCAAACTCTGAAACTGAACGTCAAGACCGGTGAAAAAGAAGGCAAGACTTTCTGGGATCGCTGCGGAGTTCTCTTCGTCAACACCGATGAGACCGGCAACATCACCTCGATCCAGGTCAAGCACAGCATGTTCCCCGGCGTCGAGATGGTGGCCTTCCCGAAGCGCACCGATGACGAGCCCGTCACCGAATGACGAAAGGGCAGGGCGGCGCAAGCCGCCCTTTCCATTGCTCCGGCTGAAGAGCCGGACGACATACGCCACCCGTGGCGCGCGGCCCAACGGCCGGGCAGGCGCACCGTCCGGCCGCAACGCGGCAGTTCGCACCCCTGCCACACCCGCCGCGCAAGCGGCGGGAAACAGAGCGCGCTGAGGCGCGCGAAAAATGCCATACTGAACTTGAACGTGCCGGAATGTGACGGGCGCTGTTCGGGCAGCCCACGCTTCGCGTGATTGCCCTGCGCCGGTCCACCGGCACCCACGCCTGCTGGCTGGAAAAGGGGCGGAACCCTTTTCCCGGCGTGGAAATTGCCTCCAAGAGCAAAACTGTTCCGAGGGCAATTTGAGAAAATGCGGATTTCTAAATTACCCCCGGTTTCCTCTTGGAGTGTATGACAGGATAAGGTAGTTGTGTTACAAACTGAAAATACAACCAGAGGTATGCATTGAGCAAGCCCGCCGATACCACTGTCTTTTCCGTACGCTTGCCAGTGGATGCGCTGGAGCGTTTGGAGGCAGCTGTAAGTGTGCTGGGAGCCAAGAGCCGCAATCAGATCATCCAGCGTCTGATCTATCGGTTGATCGGTTATCTCGATCCCGACCCTGCTGTTGTGGATCTCTGGCAGAAGCACTTGCGGCAGGTTCAGGGTGGATACACCAACCTCAATCAGCTTGCGAAATCGGCCAAGCGCGGCACGGTCATCTGGACGGATGACGACCGCCGCGACGTCGAAAATCTCCATCGTGCGATCATCCAGCACCGGCAAGACTTGAAGGCGATGATCACTGCCGCCCGCCGAAGCCGAGAGCCTGAATCCGCCATTCGCCGGATCTTGCGCGACGACGATTGGACACCAGAAAAATGAACGCCGCAGCCCGTGATCTGACAGCCGGAGACTTCCTGGAACTTGCCTTCCGTGAGGCTCAGAAGGGTGTCGATCGTTCCAAGCGGATCAATCAGCAGCTGCAGATCGCAAAGCGCATGAAGTTCATGGTTTCGCGGTCCTCATCCATCAAGGCGCGGCTTGGTGCCGTGGTTGGAAAGCCCGAGGCGGTTGTGAAACACGTCCGCAAAGGCGGCGTGAACAACGCGCATGAGCTGCGCCGCCAGATCAACTATCTGACCGTCAGGGCAGAGGGTGTGTTGGACATCCGAGACAATGGTGTGACCCCGCTCGATGCGGATCAGGTCAGTGATTTGATCGAGACTTGGGCCGAGGATTTCAACGGGAGAACCAACTACGGTTACACCCGTCACATGATCGTTTCTTTTCCCGAAGGCACCTATCCGGACGCCGCTCACGAGGCCGGTTTGGAGTTCGCGGATCGCCTGTTTGGGAGCGGTGATTTTGGCGATACCTGGGACTATCTGACAGTGTTTCACAACGACACCGATAACCCCCATGTCCACATCGTTGTGAACAACCGAGGCGTCGAGCATGGTCAGTGGCTCGCTATGGGCATGAGCAGCGAAATGAACATCGACGTTCAGCGCTCTATCCAGGTCGAGGTTGCAGAGGAATACGGTATTGAGCTGACCGCGACGACCCGCCTTGAGCGCGGTTTGCGGCAGGAAGTTGAGACCGATACGTGGAAAGTTCAGGCCGGAATGTCGGTTGTTGAAAGCACCCTGGAAGTCGAAGTTACGGCCCGCGACATGGCCGGTGATGTGATGACCCTATCCATCGCAAGAATGTCGGATCTGTTTGATGAGCGCGCCAACGCCGTCAAAGACCGGATCGAAGAGTTTGCCATCCAACTCGTTGAAAGTGAGGAACCTATGGTATCGAGAATGGAACATCTACTAGATCAGGCCCATCATTTTGATGACTATGGCGAGCCTGGAGACCCGTCTTATGTGTCGCCCGAAGTCATGAGCAATTTGCGGCGACACATCGAATTAGGCGGTTCTGAGGAAACGATTACACCCGAGCTGAAGGCGCAGGTTGTTGCCCATATCAGCGACGTCCGGGACAACGAGCAGAGCCATCCGCACCTGTCTGCCCTTGCTGATATTGTCGATGACAAGGAGTTCCAGGCGTCCGCAGATTACGCCCCGGCATCACGCCGCTACGAGGTCTATATGCAGGATACCTTGGGCGAGGGGGCCTATGAGGACTTCCAGACTCAGACCAAAGAATTGCTGCAATCCATCGACAAGATGGAAGGGCTGGCCCGTGAGGTTGACGACCCTCATCTGCGTGTCGCAATGGATATTCAGATTGGTGAGCTGAAGGGCGACGTTGCGGATCTGCGCACCAACGATCCGGACCTTCAAGCATTCATCCTCGAGGACCGCCGCTATTCAACGATGATGGGAATGGGCACCGCCGAAATGGATGTCTTGGATTATCCAAAGGCCGAACAGTGGGCGGCGATCCGCAAGGAAGTCACCGACACGGCCAGCAGCTACGGCCTCGATGGCGAGGCATTTGTTGCCCGCTTTGGCGATCATCACAACGTCACTTTGGGTACTACAATGGGATGGCGCAGCGACGACATTTTGACCGCAACGGCCCACTTCCAGGCTCAAGGATTGTCGGACAGCCACGACCGCGCGGAGGCCGTTGTTGACGAGCTGCACCAGCTTGCTTCTTCCAGGATCATCGCAATCTCAGAAGAACTCTCGGATGTTCACGCCCATGCCACGCACCCGCTCTTGCAAGGGCGCGGCGACGATGACGGACACAGCTTGTAAGGACATAGCCCGGTCTGCCTGATGAGCGCGCCAACGCCCCAGGCAGATCCATCACAGAGTTTTCCATCAACTCGCAAAGGAAAAACTATGGTTTCGCGTACAGACTATCTTTTGAACGAAGTCGAACACTTCGCACCCTATTCCCAATTCGATCAATCCGCCCCGCGCGAGGATCGCGTTTCAGAGCAGATCGACATCATCATGAAAGAGCAGCAGGCGATGGGCTATGATCGTGCCGCCATCGCTTCAAAGAGCTTCGACATCGAGGACCAGGCCAACCGCCGTGTTGACGAACATTCCGCGCAACAAGATCTGGTCGGAGAACTGAAAATCGAATTGGAGGCTGCGGAGCGGTCGGGGGAGCCGGTTGATCTGACCGATATGCAGGCTTTGGTTTCTCAGCACATGACCGATGCTCAGGAATACGACCTGTATCATCCCTACTATTCGTCCCTTGCGGATCTGTCCGGCGACAAAGGTTTTCAGGATTCCGACGACTACCAGTCGCCCGGTGATCGCTATGTTCAGTATATGCAATCCGCTCTGGGTCAGGCCGGTTTCGAGAACTACGAACAGCAGACCAAGGACATTGTGAACTCCATCGAGAACATGGAGGCTCTTGCACGTGAGGTCGAAGATCCGCATCTGCGTGCCGCAATGGACGTGCAGATCGGAGAGCTGAAGGGCGATGTTGCCGAGCTACGCCCATACGACACCGACCTGCAGGCGTACACTGTTGCTGACGACAGTTACACCACATCCATGAATGCGGCCGAGTTGGACAACTTGGACCCGACAGAAGCCGAAAAGTGGCTGGCTGTGCGTGATGACATTGTGGCGACCGCCAACAGCTTCGGTCTCGACGGAAACAAGTTCCTGGCCCGCTATAACGATCATGACAGCGTTTCAGTCGGCACCACGGCGACTTGGAAAGACGCGGATATTTCCACCGCTGCTGCCCACTTCAACAGCCAAGGCGTTCCGGACAGCTACGAGCGCGCCGAGGCCGTTGTCGGTGAGCTGCACCAAGTTTCATCCAGCAAGATTGCCGCCGTGGTGCAAGAGATTGCCCATACCCGCGAACAGGCCACCCACGTTCATGAAGATGATGGTCACAGCCTTTAACGACGGAAGACATTATAGATTATTGTTCGCGCTGGTGAATGTGTTGCCGGGAACAGCGAGACCACCGGGTTGGAGTAATGTGGGGTCTGTTCCGATTGGGACGGACTCTTATCGTTGGACATTCCGGGCTTTCGCTGCACCACGTTTGAATAGGCAAGAAGCGGACAAAGGGTGAATCCGCTGCGTTTGCACCAAGGTCTGCAATCTCGAGTAACCGGCCGCACATGTGCGGCTGGTCTTTCGACTTTACCGATCTCAGAGGAGATTTTCAGGTTGGTTCCGCTTCACCGGGGGTGGGACGTTCAGCCGGTTTCACCAAATCCTTTCGGTACTGGCAGGTCAGGCAAGGTCGCCGCTCGCCTTTGCAGGGCCCGCCCAATGACCACCCGGCTGATTTCGGTCGTCCCGTCCACGATCCGCAGCATTTGTGCGAGGCGGGACAAACGATCCAGACCATAGGGCTGCAACAGCCCCATACCGCCCAACACTTGCGTGCAGGTGTTCGCAGCCTTCACTGCGGCATCTGGCACAAACCGTTTGGCATGAGCGGCCATCAGAGGGCCTTCGGGTGTGCCAAGGGATTCTGCCGCCCTTCGATAGAGCAGCTTGGAGGCTTCAAGATCGGTTGCAACCTCGCCGAGCATCCACTGGATCCCGTCCAGATCGAGGTTCTTGCCACCGAACATCTTGCGGTTCTTGGAATAGGACAGCGCCGTGTCCAATGCGGCTTGCATCAATCCACAGCATCCTGACGCAATCGAAACGCGGGCGATATCGATCGCCATGAGCGAGCCTTGCAAGCCCTGACCGATCGGTAAGATGATGTTGTCGTCACTCACCACGACTGTGTCCATGTACATCTCGGCCAGCGGCAGGAAGTTATAGGACGGGGTGTCGTAGAGCGGACCAAAGCTGAGGCCCGGCGCATCGGCTGGAATGGCGATCATCGCCATATCCTGGTGGCCGGGCTCATTGCTGGTCTTGACCACGGTGAAATAGATATCAGCCTCGGTCGCCAGGCTGACCCATGCCTTCGCACCGCTGATCGTCCATGTGCCGTCGTCATTGATCACGGCCCGCGAATACATGTTTGTGGCATCCGATCCGGATTGCGGTTCGGTCAGTGCAAAGTTCGCCAGTTTGCGGCCAGAGGTCAGGTCTCGCGCCCATTTTTCCTTGAAGGCTTCTGTGCCATAGCCGCAGCCCGCGAACGTACAGATGTTATGCATCGACAGGGCAAAGGCATAAGCGCCATCTCCGAGCCCTAGTTGTTCGTAGACCTGAATGCCCTCTGAAAGTGGCAAGCCCTGGCCGCCAAACTCCTCGGGGGCGTAGAGCCCCGTCAGGCCAACGGCCCCGGCCTTGTCTGACGCATCACGGGGCCATGTCTTCGTGGCGTTCCAGGCGTCCACATTGGGCAGGATGACCTGCTCGGCGTGGTCGCGTGCGGCCTGGAGTATGGTGGCGAGTTTGTCTGACATTGATGGATCCTTTCAATGGCGATTGTTCTCAGATGACGCCACAACCCGGCAATCGTGGATGGCCGGACTGATGAGCTATGAAGGCGAAACTTCAGCTGAAAATGCTTCTCTGCGGCAAGACTTAGCGAGCCAGCCCGTTAAGCTCTATCTCGTGTGCTGACAGATAATTGTCCAAAAGTGACAAATGGCCGCTTATGTATGTGATTTGCGATATGCGCTGGGTGTACTGCCGGTCCAGCGTTGAAAGGCCCTGTGGAAATTGGCAGCCGAGGAAAAGCCGACATCATGTGCGATGGCCTCAACGCTTTTGCGTCCCGCTTGTAGATCGCGGATCGCGATGTCGCGCCGCAGGGCATCCTTGATCGCCTGAAACGACGTCCCATCCGACTGCAACCTGCGGATCAGGGTGCGCGGGGTCATGTGCATTGCGGATGCTGTCTGGGTCAGGGTCGCCGCGTCCCATCCCGTTTGGCCCAGATAAGTGCGCACCCGCAGCGATTGGGTGTGTTCACGCGAAGAGGTGAAGATCCAGTCCCGGGGCGCGTTTTGCAAAAACCGGTCAAGATCAGCTGTACTTCGAGTCTGCACTGGACCCAGTGCATTCGGGTCAAACGCGATGGCGGTGGCGGGTTGGCCAAACCGTAGCGGTGCGGGAAAGATGATCGCGTAATCCTGATCAAAGTCCGGGCGGTCAAATGCGAAATCGACGCCCCTGACCGGAACCTCGTGCCCTGCCAGCCAAGACATGAGCCCGTGGGCAAGTTTGAGGATCAGCATATGTCCAAACCGCTGAAGCGGCACTTCGCCTTGTGGTTTCAGGGTAAGCACCAACGCGTTGTCGGCGTCCTCCAGATCAAACTGATAATCATCCAGCAACAAGTTCCAGAACGTTGAAAACCGGTAGAGCGCCGATGCAAGAGACGTGGCTTCCCTGACAGTGGTCAGAAGATGTTGTAGGGCCCTCGGCCGGACGGGTCTGCTCCAAAGCCCCATCATCTCATCACCGGTCTCAACTGCGGCAAGTTGATAGAGGCAAACGATCTGATCCAGCGTGACGCGACCATTCGGCGAGCGCGTATCCGCGTTCAGACCGGACCGGCTAAGCAGCGACGCCATCTGCGCCTCTGGGCACAGGGCACGCAGCGCCGCCAGCCAGTCATCGACAAACTGGCTGGAAACCGTGGAAAGGATCGTTGGCGTGACATTGGTCATAACGCCTCAGGAGGTATCACCAATTCCGGTCGACATGAAACGCAGGCTTGCAGATGGCGGCCTTCGCAGATGACAGAATGTCAATGTCTCAACCAGATAACGCTCTGCTTGAACTCATTTCAGTGGGGTCAGGCGACTTCGAACAACGCTGCGGCCCCCATGCCTCCGCCAACACACATGGAGGTCACCACGTATTTTACGCCACGACGCCTCCCCTCAAGCAGAGCGTGCCCGACTTGTCTCGCACCTGTCATGCCGTAGGGGTGGCCAATCGATATCGCACCGCCGTTCACGTTGTAGATTTCGGGATCAATCCCAAGGTGGTCGCGGCAATAGAGAACCTGGCAGGCAAAGGCTTCGTTAAGCTCCCAAAGGCCGATGTCTTCGATGCGAAGACCTGCATTCTTAAGCAGCTTTGGAATGGCATAGATCGGGCCGACCCCCATCTCTTCCGGTGCGTTTCCTGCAACAGCCATGCCGCGATAGATACCTAGCGGTGTGAGACCCTGTTGCTCAGCCATTTTGCCTTCCATGAGCACACAAGCCGAGGCCCCGTCAGAAAGCTGGCTTGCGTTTCCGGCAGTGATCAGTCCTCCTTCGACAACCGGGTTCAGCTGGCCAAGTGTTTCGGCCGTCGTACCCGGCCTGTTGCCTTCGTCTTTTGACAAGGTCACTTCTTCCAGGGTTTCCTCTCCGGTTTCGCGATTCTTGCCCCGCTTTATCGCAGTGATCGGGACAATCTCGTCATCAAAGGCGCCAGCAGCCTGAGCCCGGGCCGTCCGACCTTGGGAAAGTGCAGCATATTCATCCTGGGCGTCACGACTGATCCCATATACCTGCGCCACATTTTCCGCCGTCATCAGCATCGGCATATAGGCATGTTCAGATTGGGCGATAACGTTTGGATCTTTCTCATCGCCCGCCCATTTCAGATAGGCATTCTGCAGGATGGAAATATTTTCCTGCCCGCCTGCCACGGAGACATTCTGACCATCCACAATGACCTGCTTTGCGGCCGTCGCAATGGCCATCAATCCCGATGAACATTGCCTGTCGATCGTCTGTCCTGCCACCGTATTGGGAAGGCCCGCCGCCAGCGCCGACAAACGCGCGACATTCATGCCTGCGGTTCCCGCCGTAAGGACCGATCCGATGACGACATCTTCGATCGAACCGGGGTCCACGCCTGCACGTTCAACAGCGTGTTGAATGGCGTGCCCCATCATGGTAGGGGATTTGATGTTGTTCAGCGAACCTTTGAAGGCAACCCCAATAGGGGTTCGTGCGGTTGAGACGATAACGGCTTCTCTCATGATTTTTCCTTTTTGGCATCAAAATGCGCGGCAAGTGTTACGCCCGAGGTTGCGAGTTCTTCCAGCAAAGGCGCAGGCGTGAACCACATCTCACCATAGGCACCAAGCGACTGCCGATAGTGGTTCATGCGTTCCAGAATCTGGCTTAATCCAAACTCGTCGGCATAGTGCATTGGGCCGCCGCGCCAGTTCGGAAAGCCATAGCCGTTGGTCCAGATCAGGTCGCAATCACCCGGGCGCGTCGCAATGCCCTCTTCAAGGATCAAGAAGCCCTCGTTGATCAGGGGGAACAGACAACGCTCAAGGATTTCCTGATCGTCGATTTCCCTGCGCTTCACGCCATGCAAGTCTGCCAAATGGGCACTGATTTGAACAATCTCAGGGTCTTCGACCCGCGTCCGCCCCTCGTAGACATAGCTTCCTCGCCCGGTTTTCTGACCCAGTCGGCCTAGTTTAAACAACCTGTCCTGCACAGCCTGGTATGTCGGGTCATGCGCGATTTCACTACGCCGCTCCTGACGCACGCGGGCGCCCACATCGACTCCCGCCAGATCTGCCATCGCATGAATGCCCATGGCCATGCCGAAGCCTTCAAGGACGTCATCCACCTGTTTCGGCGTCGCCCCCTCTAGAAGCAGACGGGATCCTTCGCGGAAGTATGGCTCCAGCATCCGGTTTCCAACAAAGCCGTAGCACACGCCAACCGTGACAGGGAGCTTCCGGATCTTCTTTGCGACCGTGATTGCCGTTGCAATGACATCGGGAGCGGTCTTGGCGCCGCGCACCACCTCCAGCAAGCGCATGACATTGGCCGGGCTGAAGAAATGGAGACCAATCACATCCTCCGGGCGGGATGTGACTGCGGCGATTTCATCAACATCCAATGTCGATGTGTTTGAGGCCAGTATCGCGCCAGGTTTTGCGTGTCGGTCCAGGGCTTCAAAAATCTGGCGTTTGACATCCATGCTTTCAAACGCCGCTTCAATGATCAGGTCGGCCTCTGCAAGGTCGCCGTAGCTGAGTGTCCCGGTGGCGTTGGCGGAGATTGCCTCTGCCCGATCCGCACTGAGCCGCCCTTTTTGAGCCGCACGCTGGAAATGCTCCCGGACCTTTTCCAGCCCCTGTTCGAGCGCACCTTGCGTGGTTTCCAGAAACGTGACCGGATACCCCGCCTGCAGAAAGGCGATGGCAATGCCGCGCCCCATTGTTCCGGCACCGATCATAGCCACCGATGAAATGCTACGTGGTTGGTCAGCACGGGTAACGCCGGGAACCTTGGTGCATTCACGCTCTGCAAAGAACAGATGCCGCCCCGCCCGCGATTGAGGTGTGTCGAGCAGTTCAGCGAAACCTGCCTTCTCTTGTGCCAACCCCTCGGCCAGCGGCATTTCGCACGCGGCCTCGATGGACACCAAACATCGTTCAGGGGCGACAAGGTTTTTGGACGTGTGCGCTATCTGGTCTCGGAAACCCGCGAGATAACCCTTCGGATCAGGATGTGTGACGGTCATATCCGCGCAACTGCGTTTCGGATCGCCCTCATGGCTGACACGGGTGGCGAAACCCAAAACATGCGCGCGAAAATCCTGGTCGTTCTCAAATAGTGCGTCGACCAGCCCACAAGACAGGGCATAATCGCCTTTCACGGGGTCACCGGAAAGGATCATTTGCGTTGCCACTTCCAGACCGGCAA
>NZ_JBXWMM010000016.1:0-81436 GCF_059609825.1 Ruegeria sp. YTSB088
ACGGGAATGGCGGCAGCGCAGCGCGGATTTGACAAGTGGTAACGGCGGTGCGTGACGCAGGCCCCGTTACGGCATCTTGTTGCTCGACCATCGAGAACTGCGCCAACTGAGACGCATACTCGGTCGAATCCATCGGCTCCAACGGATCCTGATTCTTTGCCTGCGCTGTTAGCATCAGCAAGAATGTCTCAAAGTCCGAAGTAATCGCAGACTTCTGTGATGCCCCGGCCTTTTGTTGATCCGCAACGGGCTGCGTGGTGTCGACAGGCGTAATCATTGGTCAAAACCTCATGTCGATGCCCCGGCCCGAGGCCAGATTCTGTGGATGGGAAGTTGTGCGATCGATCCGTTCGTGCGGCGCAGCTTCTGAACGTGATGGGGATTGGGTGTCTGGGTCGTCTGCACCCTTTTGATGTGCGCCAGAACCCCAAGAGGTTCCCAGATCAAAGCTCAGATCCCCATAGCCCAGTTTCTGAAACTCTTCTGTCAGAACGGATAAATGACGTCGCATTAATTCGAGGGTTTCCGGACGCTCGGTCGCAATAGTGATTTGCAGGCCGTCCTCCCGGCCATTCAGAACAATGGAAACACGCCCAAGCTCTTCCGGATTCAGCGCAATTTCCGTTGCTCCTGATCCGGTACGTGTCTGGACCGCTGCTGCCAGCTGACCAGCCATCGCCCGGGCGATTTCTGCTCGGGCGGCAGAAGACGGACTCGTGAGTTGAGGCACAGAATCGCGTGAGGTCAGCGGCAAAGGTTCCTCTCTGGCGGCATGCAGGGCCTCAGCCTCGACAACGGGTGCCACCGGTTCGAATTCAACAGCAGTTGCCATCAGCTGAAGCTGCGCCACCGAGGGCGCCCGGTTAGGCGTTGGTGGTTTAGGCGTGAGAATGTTCACTTCGGGCAACAGTTTCTTTTCAGGGTCCAGAGGAAGCGGGATGCCCCCCATTTGTTCGACCGTGCCTTTGGTCTTTACCAGCTGATCAAACACTTGGCCTTTTTCGGTCATGTTTGTCATTTGCGCAGGTTGGGGCGTCGGATCCTGCGCCTTCTGCGAGAGCGGCGGAACCGGGAAAGACGAGTCGCTTTGCAGGGACAATCCTTTTGATACCAATACCTGTGGTTGATCCGGTATTTTTGAGGGTGCTTGATTTGCCTCCGCAATCTGAACCGGCACCATCGTTATCTCGTCTAAGCCGGGGGTTTCGAGGAATACAGAAGGGATTTGCTGTTCACCGGTGTGTTCTGAAATCGGGGAGGGATGGGCCGCTGCTGATGCCTCGGCCGTTGTCCCCGGCACAGGCTCGGGCTCCGCTTCGACATTTGTCAGCTCGGAATTGATGGCAGAGTTTTCGCCTTCAGGAAGGCCAGTGGCACCGACCTCTTGTCCGAGGACGTCCTGAAAGCTCTCCGAGCCAGTGTTTTGGCCCGGAGCTTTACGAGATGTGGCGGCTTTCTCGGTTGAAGTCGGCGTTGCGTTCGCCAGCGTTAGGGGGTTGGGCATTTTGCTCCGGCTCCGTGTGTCTGGTCGGAACACTGCCTGCAGGAAGTTTCGTTTTTTTTAACCGCTTTCGCCTTTGATCGAGAAAGTTCGAGGCAAATTCGGAGAAGGTCATGAAGGTTTCCACCCTTCCTCACGTATCTCAATCACCATCATCCCAAACCCGACTGAAAGATGCGGCCATAGAGCTGGAAGCCGCGTTTCTAGGTGAAATGCTGAAATTTGCCGGGTTGGGCAAGACCCGCCAGTCCTTTGGTGGTGGTGCAGGTGAAGATCAGTTTTCTTCGATGCTTGTTCAACATCAGGCGCAGCAACTGGCCCGGCCCGGTGGCGTGGGCCTTTCCGAAATTCTGTTCAAGTCACTGATGGAGAAAACCGATGACGTCTAAGGCCGATACAGTGTTGATCAAGTCTTTGGAAGAAGTCCTGGATTTGGAACGTGTCGCACTTGTGCAGGGAGATCTGGACCGTTTGTCCAGCATGGCGCCTGAAAAAGAGAAGCTGATCGGCGCAATCAATGATCTTCAGGTGCTGGAAAGCGAGGCACTGATTCGCGTTCAACAGAAAGCCGAACGCAATCAGGCGCTGCTGAACAGCGCGGCTGAAGGCATCCAAGCAGTCGCCAGCCGAATGGCTGAACTGCGGCGTGTTCGGCAGGAATTCAGCACCTATGGTGCAGACGGGCAGCGGAGTGAATTTACGGTTCGTAACACTGCAAAGCTGGAAAAGCGGGCGTAGGCAGAAGTTTGATTCAAATCCGAAATTTCTGGGTTGCGCGTTTTAGCACTCCGTTAGGGGATCGGGTTCAAAAGTGGTGCTGCACCTGAAATCAGCAGGTGGCGCGAACGGCCACGCGGCGCGTCGCACAGGTCAGAAAGACACCAATGCCTGCAAATAGTGCGGGGTGAAAATGGGCAAAATGGCCCGAACGGAAAAGGATGAAAGCTATGTCCAGCATTCTGACAAACAATGGCGCGATGGTTGCGCTGCAAACTCTCAAGTCGGTCAATAAAAACCTGGCGATGACCCAGAACGCAATCTCGACTGGCAAGGATGTCGCAACGGCTAAGGACAACTCGGCAGTATGGGCGATTTCCAAAGTGATGGAGTCGGACGTCAAAGGTTTCAATGCCATCAAGGACAGCCTGGCGCTTGGCGAATCGACCGTCGCCGTTGCCCGAAATGCCGCGGAAACCGTCACTGATCTGCTGACACAGATGAAAGGCAAGATCGTCGCCGCGCAGGAAGACAACGTTGATCGAGGCAAAATCAATGATGACGTGACTGCTCTGAAAGATCAGATCGCGTCCGTTGTCAGCGCAGCGCAGTTCAATGGCCTGAACCTGGTTGACGGCTCTGCCGGTTCCGCATCGGTTCTGGCGTCGTTGGATCGTGACAATACCGGGGCCGTGACCGCATCGTCGATCACCGTTGCAGGGCAGAACCTGTCAACCGGCGGTTATGTCACCAAGCAGGTCTTTGACGGTTCGACCGGCGCATCGACAGGCAACGATCGCGTTGGCGCAACCATCGACAACGGCGCGACCGCTGCAACGGCGCTCGTCACCGACGAATCCAGCGGTGCCTTTGCTGCCGGCGACAAGGTCGTCGTCGCGATTAACGATCAGGTTGTATCCTATACCGTGTCTGCCGAAGACGCTGCTGCGACAACAACCGGTGATCTGGTTGCCGTTGGATTGAAATCGAAGATTGAAGAGCTTGGGATTACCGGTCTGACCGTAGACTATGACTCAGGCACCGCCGGAACCTTGTCTGTCACCAACGGTACGGGCTCTGACATTTCGTTCTCTGCTCAATTCGTGAATGCCGGTGCAGGTGGTCTGGGCGCGCTGGCCGGTATTGATGTCTCGACCGGCGCGGGTGCGACCGCTGCCCTGGCTGCCGTTGAGTCGCTGATCGATACTTCGATCGACGCATCAGCTGCTTTCGGTTCCTCCCAAAGCCGGATCGAGACTCAGAAAGAGTTCATCTCGAACCTGTCCGACTCGTTCAAGTCAGGTATTGGCTCGCTGGTCGATGCGGACATGGAAGAGACGTCCGCGCGACTTCAGGCACTTCAGGTTCAGCAACAGCTGGCAACACAATCGCTTTCGATCGCCAATCAGGCGCCGCAATCGATACTGTCGCTGTTCCGCTAAATCGCGAAACCGGTTGGGGCGCGGTTTTCGCGCCCCATCAATGACTGCCTGAAGACGGCTCTTTGGAAGGATTTCAAGTGACACCACAAACCCTAGCCCATCAAACCTACGCGCAAACCGCCGCGCCAACGCGGACGCCTCGCGATACGGAATACGAAGCGATTTCCAGGATCACACGGCGCCTGAAGGCGGCAACTGCACAAAAGGCAACGGACTTTTCGGCATTTGTTCAGGCCGTACACGAAAACCGGCGGCTATGGGGGGTGCTGGCAACTGGTGTCGCCGATTCCAATAATGCGCTGCCCAACGACCTGAGAGCCAGAATCTTCTACCTTGCTGAATTCACCGAGCAACACAGCAGCCGAGTTTTGGGAGACGGCGCAACCATTGAACCGTTAGTGGAAATCAACACAGCCGTACTGCGCGGATTGCGCCAGATGAGGGCAACTTGATGAGCGGTCTGGTCCTGAAGCTTGCCCCGAAAGAAAGGGTTCTGATCAACGGAGTTGTGATCGAGAACGGGGATCGTCGCGGCCGTTTTTCGATCATGACGCCGCAGGCCAATGTACTGCGACTGCGGGACGCGATTCATCCTGACGAAGTGAACACGCCAGTGCGCCGCGTCTGCTATGCTGCTCAGCTTGTATTGTCCGGCGACATGGAGCCGGGGCAAGCGTGTCAGCAACTGTTGCGGCGCGTGGAAGAGCTGAGCCAGGTTTTTACGGACGCTGATAGCCGACGGGTATTGGCCGAAGCCACTGATGCCCTGGTCGCGGAGCATTATTACAAATGCCTCAAATCCCATCGCTCGCTTCTGCCACGGGAAGAGCGGCTGATGGCTTATCAGCAATGACATTTCAACCAGTCATCCAAAGCGGCGGGATCGTGGGCTGGCGGTTCTTGCAACGTACCTATGAGGGCCAGTTCCAGAGTTTTTCGTCTTCAGCGGTGAATGAGAGAGAGACCAAGTACTTTCTGGACAACATCGGAAAAATTCAATCCGCCAAAGAGCTGGTGTCGGATCGCAGGTTGTTGCAAGTCGCGTTGGGTGCGTTTGGGCTGGAAGGAGATGTGGAAAACCGGTTCTTCATACAGAAAATCCTTGAGGATGGTACTCAGGCGGATGACGCGTTGTCCAATCGATTGGCAGACAAACGATACCGGGAGTTTTCGGATGCCTTTGGATTTGGTCCCGGCGCTGTCCGCAAAACGGCGCTGGCTTCAAACATGGACCAAATCGCTCAGGCCAATTTGACCGCCCGGTTTGAAATTGCTGTTGGCGCATCAGATGAGACGATGCGTATTTCGCTCTATGTACAACGGGAGCTTTCGGATCTCGCCAAAAGCGCCTCCAGCGCAGATACAAAGTGGTTCGATCTGATGGGGCTGCCACCCTTACGCAGCATGATGGAAACCGCACTTGGTTTGCCGTCGTCTTTTGCGCAGCTGGACATTGACAAGCAGCTGGTCGAGTTTAAGGACAGGTTGCTCAAACTGACTGGCTCGGAGGATCTGGCGCAGTTTTCGAATCCAGACTCCATTGAGAAACTGACCGACACTTATTTGGCCAGAAGCCAGATTGCCCAGCTTCAGAGTACGATCTTGCCAGCGCAGACGGCATTGATCTTGCTGGGAGCTGTTTGAACCGGACGTTCTCGGATCGACTTCGTTGATGGGGCTTAGTCGCGACGGCATCACGTCAATCGAAAAACCTGCTTTTCTTGAGCACTGCAAACGGAAGGCCTCAACCGTTCAGAATCTCATCGGCTGCTGTTCGTAAAGCATAAGATCTGACGGGTTGGGACACATTGTGCAGATTGACGTCGCCCAGCGGCACGGCGTTGGAACAGGCCGGTTCGATGTCTTCGGAAACGACAATGCGGTGCCCCTGCGTCTTGCCGAATTCTCCCAAACGCGCTGCGATGTTCGCGGCCTGACCGATAACTGTGAAGTCAAGGCGTTCACGAGACCCCACATTGCCGTAGGTGACACGCCCATAAGCGACGCCGATTGAACAGTCGCAATGCACGTCTGTGCCTTCTTTGCGCAGCTCACCCAAAGTTTCTACGATTTTGATCGCCGAGCGCTGGGCATTGGTGCGGGCTGCACTGGCATTCTCGTCCGTTGCCGGGAAAACGGCCAGCACAGCGTCGCCGATGAATTTCAGAACTTCTCCGTTATTGTCATGAACAATACCCGAGACTGTTTCAAAGAACTCGTTCAGGAGATTGATATACTCGCCCCGGCCCAGCTTCTCTTCCAGGCTTGTTGAATTGCGCAGATCACAGAACATGATTGCGGCGTCGATCTCATCCCCGTCACCCCGCCTGATTTCGCCGCCCAGCACACGCGCGCCGGTACGTTTGCCGACATAGGTTTCCAGCAGGACCTGCGCGTTTTCGCGCTGCATGAACACTTCGTAGAAACGGGCAATGACAGAGGAACATTCAAATACAAGGCCCAGATTTTCGGTAGTGAACCCGTCCGGGTGATCGCAGGTCAGCGTCAGAACATTGGTGCGCCCGTCGGAAAACGGCAAGGGCATGGCCACGTAATCCGTTGCGCCCTTGGCCCGCAAATCCTCCATGATCGGGAAGCTGTTATGCGGGTTCTCATCGTTCAACCTTTGCCGCACGCCACCCAGACCGTTCGAGACATGTCGCAAAGGGCTGTTGATGAACGCCGGGTGATCATAGATTTCGTATGTCGGGGCCCGGGTCAGAATCTCGTCTTCATCTTTTTCCCAGATATAGTGCTTTCCCGCGATAAGCGGGTGCAGAGACCAGGCCAGAATGCTCAGCCGTTGTATCGCGATGCCATGCTCCAGCATCTTCTCAGCCAACGCTTTGGTAAAGCTCTCGGGTGTTGTCGCGGTCGAAGCACCCCGCATCAGCCAATCGATCAGCGGCCCGCTGATACTACCGTCATCGGGTTCGCGAAGGTGGTTTTCGCCCAAATCGATTTTCGTATAGGCGCCGGGCACAAACCCTATGCAGCCTTGTATGGCCACGCTTTCAGGCAGGGCTTCTTCATAGGCCCAGACAGAATTGGCCAGATTTTCGGAACCCAGATTGATGTCGTGGTAAGTGGCAGTGCCTTTGAACGGGCAGAATGTTTGCAGGTCTGTTTCTTCGCTCAGATCAACACAGACATCCGCGCGGGGAACATAGATCGTGGGAGGCAGGCGCGTTTCATACATCACCTTGGCATTTGTACTTTCAGCCAAAAGCACATCGTTTCGGTAAATGGCAATTCTGCCATTCAGCGATTCAACCGATATTCCATACCCATTGATCTTTGGTGCGGCGTGGACGTTCACATGCGACCTCCCTTGCCTGGGGTTGTTCTAGAATGGGGCTTTGCATCGCACATTCCAAGAGGCGGCGAAGGGAAAAGTGCCAACGCATACGGTCACACAGCAAGGCTCAGACCATCTGTATGACGTCTTTTTCGATGGACAGCATATAGCCTTTTTTGGCGATGTTCTTGACCAGAAGCTCACTGACCATCTGGTTGCCAAGCGCATCCCGCAACCGTTTGATCCGCGTCGCGCCCGCAGCTTCGTCGCAATCGGCTGCATTGCGGCCGGAAATCATGGCTTCGATCTGGGCACCGGACAATACCTCGTCATCCAGCCGGGATTCAGCCAGAACCGACAGGGTTTCCATGGCGGCAGGTGTGAGTTTGAAATCCATGTTGTTGAGGTAGACAGTATTTTCTTCGCGGCTGATCAGCAGGGATGTCACTTGAATGCCGGTGCGTTCGATTTGCGCCATGCGCCGGTTCAGCAGAACCAGCATTACCAGAAAGACCAATGCCGAGACCATCATCGCACTGGCGAAAACCAGCAACACGAAGATCACCATCCGATAACTGGACAAGGTGTCCGCGAAGGCGGTGCCAGACTGGGCCAGAATTTCAAGCAACCGGATTTCAGTTTGCGAGGTCAGATCGGCCTCGACGAATAATCGCTCGGCTCGCGCGTTGAATGCGTTGGCGTCGGGCAGGGTCCAGAACAGGAAAACCGCGGCGGTGATCAGAATGGCGACAATAGCCGCGATGCCCAGCACAACCAGCCTGACACCAGACCGACGCGCATCAGAAACGGAGATAGAATTGTCCGGCATTGCCCTTCCTCTGATCCAACCCTTCCGGCCCGAAAACGGACTGCACTTCAAGCAAGGTCCAGCCTGACGCGCGCAGGCGCTGGGCGATTTCTGCACGGGCCTGGCCCTTATCGCAGTTCGAGACCTGAATGACTCCGTAATGCAGACGCAGTGGATTGTCTTTCTTAGCCTTGTAATCCGCGTAGCAATCCGCGGCAGACGCGGTGGAGCCAAGCGATATCAGGACCGTAAAGGTCAGAGAAGAGAGTATCTGTTTCATAGGCCGCATCCTGCGCATGAGTTACTGCGATATTCAATAACCCAAGGGGTTTGCGGCCTCTGATATCCGATAACACCGGGCGGTTATTGCTTGTCTGAGCCGGCCGCCCTCAATGTCAGGGCAATCAGGACGCGCTCCGTCACACGGTCGCCCAAACTCTATGAAGGACACGCATCATGCACAAGAAATTCATCACTTTCATCGTTGTGACCGCAGTTGCAATAACCGGGGTTTCTGCTTCTCAGGCACGGGCTGCTGATGCAAAGGACATTCTTGGCGGGCTGGCTGCCATCGCGATTATCGGTGCCGGGGTTCACTACTATAACAAGGAAAAGAAAAAGGACCGAGCCGCTCGCCACCAGACCTATACCCCTGCGCCTTACACGCCGCAGCCCGTGCGCCCGCTGCCGCCGCGCGTGGCGCGATACGATCTGCCCCAGCGTTGCCTTCGTACATTCAACGGGTACTCACAGGATCATCCGTTACTTGGGCCGAAATGTCTCAAGAAGCACTACAAACATGCCAATAGCCTGCCGCAAGAGTGCAAGGTCGGTTTCTGGAACGGCCAAAAGGTCAAGCGGGCGTATAAACCCGCGTGCCTGCGCCAGAAAGGATACCGTGTCGTTTATCAGTAACATCGGTTGAGCAGGAGCGGTGCCAAAGAAGCGCCGTGTGAGAGAGGGGGGTGTGGGCTGCCCTCTCTTTTTTCTTGCGGCGCTGTGCGAAACGCGGTTTTCCAAGGGTATGACAAAACCAGATTTCGAACTTGAGCAGGCGCTGCTGGACCGGGGCCATTTTCGCATCGCGGGTGTGGATGAGGTCGGGCGCGGCCCTTTGGCGGGACCAGTTGTCGCCGCGGCCGTGATCCTGAACCCACAGGCCATCCCCGAAGGGTTGAATGATTCCAAAAAGCTGACGGCCAGACGTCGGGCCGCGCTGGATGCAGAAATTCGACACAGCGCTGAGTTCGCGGTGGCCGAAGCCTCGGTCGCCGAGATTGACGAGATCAACATCCTGAGGGCATCGCATCTGGCGATGGTACGTGCGGTTGAGACGCTGTCGCCGGCACCTGATTTCCTGCTGATTGACGGAAACATGATTCCGCGCGACCTGAAGATTCCGTCGCAGGCAGTCGTGAAGGGGGATGCACGGTCGGTGTCGATTGCAGCCGCCTCGATCCTTGCGAAAAACTGGCGCGATCAGGTGATGGTGGATTTGGCGCAACAGCACCCGGGATATGGATGGGAAACCAATGCCGGTTATCCGTCAAAACAACACAAGGAAGCGTTGCAAAATCTTGGCGTGACCCCACACCATAGACGTTCGTTCAAGCCGGTGCACAACATCTTGTATCAAGAGTAAATCGTAAGTCGCTGATTCAAAAAAGAAATTGACGGCGAATCGTCTTTGACTCATCCTAGTCTCAACCAAATGAGCGCAAAAGCGCCGTGGACACTTGAGGCAGTGATATGACGACAACCACCAAAAAGGGCGCGAAAGCGCCCCCTTTAAACACGATTCTATCTGGGGACTGCATCGACGTGATGAACAGTCTTCCCGAGGCGTCCGTTGACCTGATCTTTGCGGATCCGCCCTATAATTTGCAGTTGAAAGGCCAACTGCATCGCCCGGATAACAGCCAGGTGGATGCGGTCGACGATCACTGGGATCAGTTTTCCAGCTTCGGCGCGTATGACGAATTCACCCGCGCGTGGTTGAAGGCGGCGCACCGTCTGCTCAAACCAAACGGCGCGATCTGGGTGATTGGCTCTTACCACAACATTTTCCGTGTAGGCTCGGCGTTGCAAGACGCAGGGTACTGGATTCTGAATGACGTTGTCTGGCGCAAATCAAATCCGATGCCCAACTTCCGCGGTAAGCGTTTCACCAACGCGCATGAGACGATGATCTGGGCGTCCAAACGTGAAGGGGCCAAATACACCTTCAACTATGAGGCGCTGAAGGCCCTGAACGAAGGCGTTCAGATGCGCAGCGACTGGGTGCTGCCGATCTGCACCGGGCATGAACGTCTGAAGGATGAAAATGGCGACAAGGCGCATCCGACGCAAAAGCCGGAATCTTTGCTTCATCGCGTACTGATCGGGTCGACCAATCCCGGCGACGTGGTGCTGGACCCGTTCTTCGGCACCGGCACCACTGGTGCGGTTGCCAAGATGCTGGGCCGTGAATTCATTGGCATCGAGCGCGAGGAAAGCTATCGCAAGGTGGCCGAGAAACGTATCGCCAAGGTGCGCAAGTTCGACCGTGAGGCTCTGGAAGTAAGTGCGAGCAAACGTGCCGAGCCGCGTGTTCCGTTCGGGCAGCTGGTCGAGCGCGGCATGCTGCGCCCTGGCGAAGAGCTGTATTCCATGAACCAGCGCCACAAGGCCAAGGTTCGCGCCGATGGCACGCTGGTCGGCGACAACGTCAAAGGCTCGATTCATCAGGTAGGCGCTCATCTGGAAAATGCGCCGTCCTGCAATGGCTGGACCTATTGGTGCTTCAAGCGCGACGGCAAAACGGTTCCGATCGATGTCCTGCGTCAGCAGATCCGGGCCGAGATGAACTGATTTCAAGAACACCGCCGGTGCCTGTGGCCTGACACAAGGCACTACGCCTTGCCCCGCCGATCCTACGGCGGGGTCTTTTGTTTTTGGATCAACAGTGATTGCATGAAGACAACCCTGACACTGCAAGAAAGATCACGGCCATGACCGAGACAACCGCGCAGCCCCGCCGCAGTCTGTTTTTCACGGAACCTGACACGTTCGATCTGGACAACAAGTACACGGAGGCCGCGTTAGAGCGGCACAAGCGCGAAGGGCTTGAACTGGCTGTACGCGCGCGCTGGGTGGCCATGGCCCTGACCGGGGCTCTGCTTATTTTTCTGAACCCGCAATGGGATGTGCTGTGGTATCATTTCATCCTGCTGCTGATCTGTGCCAATGGATGGCTGATCCGTAGCGCGGGCCGGGTGGGGCAATCCCGGGTCGAGCTTCTTTTGATCTTTGTTGATCTGTTGATCATGACCCTTGGGATGATCGTACCCAACCCGTTCAGCGATGATGTCCGTCCGCTGGCCATGCAATATCGGTTTGACAACTTTCAGTATTTTTTCGTCATTCTGGCGGCTGGAACCTTGGCTTATTCCTGGCGTACGGTGATTGCCATCGGTTCGTGGACGGCAATGATGTGGACGATCGGTTGGATCGTCGCCTGGTGGGTGGCCACGCCTATTCCGGAGATCAGCGAAAAGGTCGCAGAGGCCTTGCAGGGCTACCCGGATGTCGCCGAGCTGTTGGATCCCAACAGTTTCATGATCCCTCAACGTATTCAGCAGGTTATCGTGTTCATGATGGTTGCAGTAACGCTGGGCATCTCGATGCGGCGACTCAATCAATTGTTGATGAACAACGCGGGGCTGGAAAGGGAACGGGCCAATCTGTCACGGTATTTCTCGCCCAATGTGGTAGATGAGCTCAGTCAGAACGATGAACCGCTGAAACAAGTCCGTAAAGCGGATGTGGCCGTTCTGTTCATCGATATTGTCGGGTTCACCAAATACGCCGCCGGACGGGATCCCTATGAGGTGATCGAGGTGCTGCGCGGGTTTCATGCCCGTATGGAAACCGAGGTATTCCGGCACCATGGGACATTGGACAAATATCTGGGCGACGGTTTGATGGCGACCTTTGGCACGCCGGTGCCAACGCCGCTGGACGCGAGCAATGCCCTGGAATGCGCCCGTGCGATGGTGGGTGGAATCGACCGTTGGAATCTGGAACGCCGCAGGGCCGGAGAGCCCGAAATCCATGTCGGCGTTGGGGTGCATTACGGCTCGGTCGTACTTGGGGACATCGGTGCCAACCGGTTGGAATTCGCGGTGATTGGCGATGCGGTCAATGTGGCTGCCAAGCTTGAAGCGCTGACGCGAGATTTCAAGGCGCGTGTCATTGTCAGCGATGCCGTGCGCCTGCGAGTTGCGGAAGAAAACCCGTCGATGTCGGAGGCCATGGCCGGTTTTGTCGCCTATCGCGACCAATCCGTTCGAGGGGTCGAGGCACCTATGGATGTCTGGGTGATGAAAAGCTGAGGTCCTCCCGCCCGTCAGAACCGCATCGAGGATGCGGTGCAGACAGTTGGGCCAAGCAGCGCGCCTGTGCGCGCTGCGGTCACGCTTTGGGCATGGGGTTCAGAGATTTGTTGTAGGGGTGCCAGTCGGTGATCTCGGGATAATAGTGGCGTCGCCACGCGCGAACGCGCGGGTTCATGACTCGCCGCCACAGCGGAGGGATCATCGCGGCCACGGTCATGACGGGATAGCCATAAGGTAATTGCGGGGCTGTGTCCGACGCGTGATGTTGCAGCAGCGGAAACCGGCGGTTGGGTTTGTAATGGTGGTCCGAATGGCGCTGAAGGTTGATCAGCAACCAGTTCGACGCTTTCTGCGAGGCATTCCACGAATGGCGTGGCAGGACATGCTCGTACCGTCCGTCGCCCAGGTGTTTTCGGGTCAGGCCGTAATGTTCCACGTAGTTGACCAGCTCGAGCTGCCAGATCGCGACACCAGCCTGTAGCAGAAACAGCGCCACGCCGGACCATCCTCCGATCAGGCCGGCCAATACCAGCATCCCACCCTGCAGCGCCCAGTACCGCCAGAACGGGTTTGATCGATCTGTCCACGGTCTTTCGACGCGGGCTAGCTTGTCGCGCTCGGCGCTGAAGGCCGAAACCCAGCATTGCCACAGAACGCGGGGATAGAAGCGATGAAACCCTTCGTTGTAGCGCGCCGTTACCGGATCGCGCGGGGTGCCGACATGGCGGTGATGGACCAACAGGTGCTCGGACCGAAAATGAGAATACAGCACCATGGCAAGAAGTATGTCACCCAGCCAGCGTTCCAAGCGGCTTTTCTGGTGCATCAACTCGTGGCTGTAATTAATCCCAATCGTGCCCGAAATGACGCCCATGCCAAAGAAGAGGCCGATTTTCTCAAGCGTTGACAGATGGGTGTTGTGGGTTGCGTACCAGATCAGACCAAAAAGGGTGATGAACTGGATCGGGACCCAGAGTTTTGTCAGCAAAATGTACCATTGCAGCGCCGTGTCAGGTGCCTCGGGGTCGGCGTTTTGAGTGTTGAGCCCGGTGATCCGGTCCATCACTGCAAAGACCCACCAGGTTGCGGCAGGAACCAGCAGCAGTGACCATCCACCGGTAGCAGCTGAAAACCAGACCAGCGGAACCAACAGCAGCGACACCCAGAAAGGAGATGCAGATTGCCAGCGGGACAATGTGCCTGTTGCGATCATCTTTTCTGCTCCGACTTTATGAGCATACCCTAGCCATGACCTGAAGACTTGCACAGCGGACTTATTGTCCTCTCCACAGATCAAAGACCTTTCGCATTACTGTTGGCAGGTCGCTGGGTCTGAAGCTGTGCTTGTCTACCACGGTCAGATGTTTGGGTACGTCCCGATGGACGGCATCCGTGCTCCAGATCCGCAGAATCAGGTGGAAATGTGTAAACGTGTGGCGCACTTCGCCCGGCAAGATTTTCCATGTCGAAGGGAACGGGGCACGTTCGGTGGGGTCATCGTTCCATTCTGATCCGGGCCAACCCAGCATTCCGCCCAGCAGACCTTTGTCAGGCCGGCGTTCCAGCACCATGGCACCGTCTGCCATACGCGCGACATACACGTGCCCATAGCGGGTCGGCTTGGGTTTTTTGGGTGTTTTTCTTGGCAGGTCGGCTTGGGTTCCTGCGACGCGACTCTGGCAGGGTTCACGCAGGGGGCAGATGCCGCAAGCCGGTGACTTCGGCGTGCAGATGGTGGCCCCCAAGTCCATGACCGCCTGCGCGTAATCGCCAGGGCGTGAGGTCGGAGTCAGAGCCGACGCTTTTTCTTTCAGCACGGGTTTGGAGCCGGGCAACGGGTCGTGAATGTCATAGAACCGGGCCATGACCCGTTCGACGTTTCCGTCCAGCACGGTTTCGGGCTGATCGAATGCAATGGCCGAGATCGCAGCCGCTGTATAGGGGCCAATACCGGGTAGTTCCAGCAGGGCTTCAAAGTTGTCGGGAAACCGGCCATCGTGATCCTGCGTGACAGCACGCGCGCATTTCAACAGATTGCGGGCGCGAGCGTAGTAGCCAAGCCCGGCCCATTCTCCCATGATCTGTTCGTCCGGTGCGGCGGCCAGGGCCTGAACCGTGGGCCAAAGGGTGTTGAAACGCAGGAAATAGTCACGCACCGCCGCAACTGTTGTTTGCTGTAGCATCACTTCGGACAACCAGACCCGATACGGGTCCGGACGAATGCCGGCGGCGCGATCCGCCGGACCCGTGCGCCATGGCATTTCGCGGGCGTGGCGGTCGTACCACTCCAGCAACGCATCACTGACGGTCAATTCAGCAGAGTCACGCAAGTTTTATCCATCTCCCTGTCGGGTTTCTCTGGCACCCGGTGCCCTGCTCAGTACAATAGAGGTGTAGGAGCTGGAAACCAGATGCAACGCAGACGTTCTTCGACCCGTGGGTTCAAACGCACCGCGTCCTTGCTGAACGATCAGATCAGGCGCGCCGGGGAAAGCCGGGGTTTTGCCGTCTCTCGGCTTTTGACCCATTGGGCCGAGATCGTCGGCCAGGAAATCGCCGCCATCGCACGCCCAGTCAAAGTGGGTTATGGCAAGGGCGGTTTTGGTGCGACCCTGACCGTTCTGACGACCGGGCCACAGGCTCCGATGCTGGAAATGCAGAAGGAACAGCTTCGCGGCAAGGTGAATGCGGTCTATGGCTATAACGCCATCAGCCGCGTCCGCATTACCCAGACCGCTCCGACCGGATTTGCCGAGGGGCAGGCCAGTTTCGACCACAAGCCGAAGCAGGCTAAACCCAAGATTGCGCCTGACATTGCCGCCGAGGCTGACAAAGTGTCACGCAATGTAAATGATGAAGATTTGCGCGCGGCCCTTGAACGTCTCGGGCGCAACGTTTTATCCAAACAGAAACGCTAAGAAAGGGCTGAGAATGAGCCGTATTGCAACCGTAATCTGTGCGGCTGTCGCCGTAGCCGCTGGCGGCTATTGGCTGACACAGTCGAACACCAACGTCACCCTTCCGCTGGTCAGTGCTGCCGAAGCGCAGGAGGCAGACCTGGATACTTCGACGATCGTCGATATGGTCCAGGGCGCTGAGGATGCGCCTGTCGAAATCATCGAATATGCATCCTATACCTGCCCGCATTGCGCAAATTTCCACACTGGCGCCTATAAGCAACTCAAGAAAGACTTCATCGACACCGGCAAGGTCAAATTTACCTACCGTGAAGTCTATTTTGACCGCTACGGCCTTTGGGCATCGATGGTGGCCCGCTGCGCCGGCCCCGAGAAGTTCTTCGGTATCACAGACCTGATCTACGAAGGGCAAGCCGAATGGTCACGTGCTGGTGGTCCGGCCGAGATCGTGGACGAGCTGCGCAAGATCGGTCGTCTGGCCGGTATCGATGGCGACCAGCTTGAGGCTTGCCTGCAAGATGGCACCAAGGCGCGGACATTGGCTGCGTGGTATCAGGAAAACGCCGAACGTGATGGCATCCAGGCGACTCCGTCGTTCCTTGTGAACGGCAAGAAAGTCGACAACCAGTCCTACGCTGACTTCAAAAAGCTGATCGAAGACGAATTGGGTGGCTAACCACCCTTTTCCGGTTGGCCCTGTCTGGGCCGACCGGGCCTATTTTGGTGAAGGTGCTGCGTTCAGCAGCATTTCCCTGACCTCGTCAGCTTGGCCAATATGCAATCGAACGGGCAGAGTGATAACTTTGCTCCGAAAGGCCGGAGGCAGGCGTACGGCATCTTTCTCAGTTGTGATCATCTGAGCACCTAGCTGGCGCGCCTCGTTTTCCAGTCGGGTCATCAGGGCCTGAGTCAAGGGCTGGTGATCGTCCAGAGCTTCGGCGCGGACCAGCTCCACGCCTAGCTGCCGCAGGGTTTTGAAGAATTTCTCGGGATGGCCGATACCGGCAAATGCCAGACCGCGTGTTCCGGTCCAGTCCATGCCTGTTTTCAGGGGTTCGATTGCACCAGTGACATGGGGAACGGACAACTTGTCGCCCCACTGATCGGTGAAAGCCTGTTGTGTAGCCTCATCGCCCAGAGACAACACAAGGTCGGCCCGTTTCAACCCGATGTCGACCGGTTCCCGCAGCGGACCGGCAGGCAGACACAAGCCGTTTCCGAACCCGCGTTGTGCATCCACAACAATGATCGAGAAATCCTTGGCAACCGAGGGATTCTGAAAGCCGTCATCCAGAACAATTACCGAGGCCCCGCCCCCGGCAGCTGCACGGGCGCCTGCCGCCCGATCTTTGGCAACCCAGACTTCGGCGAACATCGCCAGAAGCAGCGGCTCGTCCCCAACTTCGGCAGCAGTGTGCTTGGCCGGATCAACCCGCACCGGCCCCTCCAAAGAGCCTCCGTGCCCCCGCGTGACGACATGTGGTTCATGCCAGCCATTTCTAAGTTGTTCGAGAGTCCAGATCACCGTGGGCGTCTTCCCGGTTCCACCGGCATTGAGGTTGCCGATACAGATCACTGGCACACCGGGTTTTTCACCGGTCTCCGAGGCGATCCTTCGCGCGGTTGCCGCTGCATAAAGGCGTCCAAAAGGCGCCAGCAGACGCGCCCTCAGATCCGGTTGGTCCGGGGTCGTGTTCCAGAAATCAGGTGCCCGCATGATCCGCACTCCGCTGATCCAGAATATCCTGCACCAATTCGATCAGGGCGTCAGCCTGTGGTGCGCCTTCGGTTAACAATTGCCATCCCGCCAACGCCATGTCGGCCGCTCGATCCGGGGCCAGAAGCTGCACAACGGCGTCGCCCAGTTCGGTCGCCGTTTTAACCTCCTTGGCAGCGTTCACTTGCCGCAGGCTGGAATAGAATTCCTGATGTCGATGCACATGCGGTCCGAACATGATCGCAGACCCCAGCGCGATTGCTTCGGACGGGTCTTGACCGCCCGCTCCGCGTTCAAGCGAACTGCCCATGAAGGTCACTGCTGCCATGCGATGCCACAGGCCCAGATTTTCGGGGTCCGATGTCAGGACCACCTGAGTGGTATCTTCAATCAGATCCCCTTCATCCCAATTGACGCAGCGCAGGTCCATCGATTCCAATCGCCGTCTTAACGGCATCACTTCTGGTTCATCTGCGACGTGCAGCACCAGAACCAGCCGATGCAGCATCCGCAGCGCCTGACGGTGGGCTGTCAGGACCGAGATAAATTCCTTGTCCTGAACCCATGCCGCCAACCAAACCGGGCGCCCCGCAAGCGTGTGAGTGGTTTCAATAAGCTCGTCTTCCGGCCAGGGCCGGGGGTCGGGGCTGATCCGCAAAGGCGGTGATTCCGCAACTTTTCCGGATTGAATGCCGAGACGGCGGATCTGCCGCGCCGTCTCGGCGGATGGCGTAAGAATCTTGCGGAAACAGTCAAAGGTCACCCGTGTGATGTCCGGCAGCCAACGGGCGTTTCGGGACAGTGTGACGCTGAACTGAGCGTCGAACAAGACCAGCGGGATCGCCTGTTCGTCAGCGCGCGTGATGATGTTGGGCATCAGGTCGCCACCGACCCACACCCCCATGTTCGGACGCCAGTATTCGACAAACTCGCGGGCTGCTCCACTCTGTTCCTGCGGCAAGTTGATCAAAGGGAACTTGCAATCCGGCCAGTTGGACAAATCCTCATCCGGGGGGACTGTGAGCAGGAAATTCAGATTGGCCCTGACTTGCAGCAACCGACGGCAGAAGTCGGTCACAGCCCGCAGTCGATCCGGAGTGGCAACCTGTATCCATACCAACTCTCCTTCGGGGCGCGGCATGTTGGATTGCGGCGCAACCCCGTTGCGCATGCCCCATGACAACACCCTGTAGGCGGCCAGGCTGAGCGAGCGCGGTTTGCTCATGTTCCGATTCCCGGCCCGGCCGGGTCCAGCAATGCGGACAGTTGCTGGTGAATCGCGGTGCTGGCTGCGATCACGCCGTTCAGCCTGGGGTGCGCATTGTTGAAGATCAGCTTTTGACCCGTACGGTCCGAACAGATTCCGCCTGCCTCTTGAATGATCAGGTCGCCTGCGGCAATGTCCCATTCCCAACTGGGGCGAAGGGTCAGCATGCCATCGAACCGTCCCTGTGCAACCAAAGCCATGCGATAGGCAAGCGAAGGGCGGTACGCGCGTTCGAACTCTGGTGCCTGCGCGTTGCGCCAATTCCGAGCGTCAAGGTTTGGCTTGGCGGCCAGAATTTCTGATTGCAAAAGCTCTGCGGTAACGGAGGTCGTGATCGTCTCACCATTGAGAGTCGCGCCCTGACCCTGTGCCGCCGTGTACAGCAAATCCCGCATCGGCAGGTAAATGACCGCCGCCGTCACCACGCCGTCATCGGCGACGGCTATGGAATGTGCCCAGGTGCGCGCGCCTTCTGCAAAGCTTCGGGTGCCGTCGATCGGATCGATGATGAAAGTGTTGCTGCGGTTCAGCCGGTCGGGTGAGTCTTCGGATTCCTCACTGAGCCAGCCATAGCCCGGCCGCGCTGAACACAACCGCTCCTCCAGCATCGCGTTGACAGCAAGATCCGCTTCGGTCACTGGCCCGGCGCCGTCAGGCTTGTCCCAGCGCTGTGCTTGCGTGCCGGAATAGCGTGTGGCGATCTTGCCGGCCTCCAGCGCCGCCTCGATCAGCAGGGGCAGGTCAGTTGCCGGCAAGTGTCATTCCTTCGATCAGAAGCGACGGAACCACGCGCGACAGATACGGGCGGGCATCATTCGCCGGAATGATCCTGCGCAGCATGTCCCGTAGATTGCCCGCGATGGTGCATTCATTGACCGGATGCGTGATCTCGCCACTCTCGACCCAGAACCCCGATGCACCCCGGGAATAGTCACCGGTATTGGGGTTGATCGTCGATCCGATCATGGATGTGACCAACAACCCGGTTCCCATATCGCGCAGCAGATCGGCACGGCTGTGATCGCCTTGTGTCAGACTCAGGTTCCAGTTGCTGGGAGAAGGCGGGCCCGAGACCCCGCGTGCAGCGTTACCCGTGGATGCCATATCCAGTTTTCGCCCGCTTGACAGGTCCAGCGTCCACCCGGTCAGGACGCCGTTTTCCACGATTGCCCGGCGTTGTGTCGGCAAACCCTCGGCATCAAAAGGGCGCGAGCCCGAGATGCGTGGCCGATGCGGGTCTTCGATCAGAGACAGGTGCACGGGCAGAACGTCCTGCCCCAGACAATCCTTGAGCCAGGATGCGCCCCGCGCGATTGCCGCACCATTGCTGGCGGCCAAAAGGTGGCCGATGAGCGAAGATGAGATTCGTTCGTCAAAGAGCACGGGAAAATTACCCGTTTCAGGTTTGCGCGCACCAACCTGTTGCACGGCGCGTTCACCTGCAGTGCGACCGATCTCATCCGCGCTGCGCAAGTCGGATTGGAACGTCCGGCTGTCGCCGTCATAGTCCCGTTCCATCCCGGTGCCTTCGCCCGAGATCGCAACACAGGATATCGACCGGCTACTGCGTTCATATCCGCCGGTAAACCCGTTTGTGGCGGCCAGATGCACACGGTGGGTTCCATAGCTTGCAGCCGCATCTGACACTTGGGTAACGCCGGTAACGGCCAGCGCTGCGGTCTCGGCCGTCAGAGCATCCTGCATCAGGGCTTCGGCAGACGGGGACGGGGCAGGGTCTGTCAATTCCAGTGACTCTATGTCCCAGTCTGTGACCAGCTGGTCCTTGTCAGCCAGCCCGGAAAACGGATCTTCGGGGGCTTCCTTGGCCATCGCAACGGCTCGTTCTGCCATTGCACGCAAGGTATCCGGCCGGCTGTCGGAACTGGACACAATGGCAGATCGTTTGCCCAGAAACACCCGCAATCCCAAATCAGTGCCTTCCGAGCGTTCGGCATGTTCCAGCGCCCCGCCCCGCACTTCGACCGAAACAGAGGATCCGTCGAGAACGATGGCATCCGCCGCGTCCGCGCCTGCCTTGCGGGCCGCGTCAAGCAAGTGCTGGCTGATTTCTTCTGGTGTGCGGGTCATGAGGCCTCCGGGTTGGTTGCCAAGGACCTAGCCTTGGACTGCCCGTCTCGCAAGACCTGTGACCAGATTGTATGTTGAGGATCGCGGTGAACCCGTGCCGTTTCAGAGGTTTGTGCAAGGGTCGGCAGGACGGAGAAAGGGCCGCATGTCGCGCGGCCCTTTCCTTTGATTGTCACTTGATACGCTGACCATTCGCCAGGATCTGACCGTCTTCGGTGAACTCGATCTTCGAGTTCAGAGTGTCCGGTTCTTCGCCCGGAACAGCCATCAGACCCATCATCATAAGGGCACCCAGCGCGTCTTCGTCCGAGATGATTCCCATGCCGATCAGGGTGTCGATCAACTGGTTGGCTCCAACCAGTTGCAGGTTCGCCACGCCGCTTGGGCTGGGCAGGCCATCAAACTCTTCGGTATTGGTGTTGTCGAAAGCAAAATCACCGTCACCGGTCAGTTTGGCGCCAACCAGCGAAACCAGCAGGTCGTTGATCTTCAACGAGTGCAGTTCTCCCGGCGCTTCGTCGGATTCGACGTCAATTTCAGGATCGAATATGTTCATCAGCACTTTCGCAGTACCCGTCGCATCCAACGCAATCGTCGCAGGATCACGCGGCAGTGCGCCCGCAGGATCGAAAATGCCCCACAATATATCCGACATGGTGAAATCAGTCAGGTTCAGCCCAAAGCCGAAGGGTTGAACCTCGTCCGATTGCTGGATGGGGAATTCGAAGTTCAGGCCAGCCTTGGCCATCGAAAGCTCGATCGGGAACGGCAAGCCCGCCGTGGTAACGGCCATCTTCGTGCTGTTCTGGTCAATGTCATAGACGATACGCTCTGCATCGATGCTGGCTGCAAATCGCCCGCCTTCGGATGTGCTGTTCATCGAGAACGCCTGACCTTCGCTGGTCCCGCTCAGATCAGTGCTGCCGGAAGCATAGGTGAAGGCGCCGTCAAACGAGAAACCAGCCTTGTAAAAGGCTTCTGGGTCCGAAAAGTCAAAATCCGGGGGGATCACGTTGTTGCCTTCAAATGCCAGTTGATCCAGTTGACCGTTGATCAGCCCGTTTTCGCCGCTTTCAGGATCCTGAAAGTTCAAATCATAGGTTAAAGTGGCTGCGTTGAAGGTCTGGCTGATATTGCGATTATCGCCGATCTGCATCCGCGAGCTGCCGGACAGATCGCTTGCTTCGGCATTTATGCCAAAGACTTCATTCGGCAAAGGCTGGCCGTCGACCTCAATCGAGTCCAGTTTCACCCCCAGCTGGTCAGCCGTGTAATCATAGGTCATGTCTTCTGGCGTGCCTGAAACGACCATGTTCAGTTGGCTGTGGGAATAGGTGACGGTGGCCGCAAAATCTTCATCTTCGGCCTGTCCGGTGACTTCCATGGGAAAGCTTTCCGGCAGTCCAATGGTAACGGTCCCGTCATCATTTTCGGTCAGTGTCATTTCTGGCATGACCATCCGAAACTGCCCTTCCTCTTCGGGAAAGGCCACTGAAAGCGTCATGTTTGAAATTGTGGTAACGTCGCCTGCGGTGCTTTCGTCCCCTGTGATGGTGTAACCCATCGAGGTGAAATAACTCTGCCAGTCGGACCAGACATCATTGGCTGACAGGTCGGCAAACGCCCCTTGGGCGGCAACGGCATAAGCCAGAGCAGCGCCGCAACTGCGGCGAAGGAAAACGGACATAAGGTAACCCTTCTTGATCAATTTGTGGCGCATGGTCGGGTTTGCAGCCGGTATCGTCAAGGGGGCAAGGGCTGGACCCTTTCCCCGTTTCCGCGTTACGGCTGTAGCCGACAGAGATTGCAATGCGTGAGGAGGGGCAAATGCAGGAAAAAACTGTTCTCATAACCGGGGCCAGCCGTGGAATTGGGGCCGAGGCAGGGCGCGTTTTTGCCGCAGCTGGTGCCAATGTCGCATTGGTGGCCCGCAGCCATGATCAAATTGACGCGCTGGCCGCAGAATTGGGCAATCAGGCCATCGCACTGGCCTGTGACGTCAGCGATTTCGCGCAGGTCGAGCAAGCCGTGGCCACATGCGTGGACCGGTTCGGTGGGCTGGATGTTCTGATCGGCAATGCGGGTGTGATCGATCCGATCTTTCATCTCTCGAACGCTGATACAGCGGCGTGGAGCAAGGCCATCGACATCAACCTGAAAGGCATTTTCTACGGGATGCGCGCGGCGTTGCCGGTGATGCGGGCCGCTGGAGGGGGGAGTATTCTCACGATCTCGTCCGGTGCAGCGTCGAACCCGGTTGAAGCCTGGAGCCATTATTGCGCCTCGAAGGCCGGGGCCAAGATGCTCACGGAATGCCTGCATCTGGAAGAAGCCCATAATGGTATTCGCGCCATGGGTCTTTCACCGGGGACGGTGGCCACCGAAATGCAGCGTTCGATCAAGGCCAGCGGCATCAATCCCGTCAGTCAGCTGGACTGGGATGTCCACATCCCCGCAGATTGGCCCGCACGGGCGCTGCTGTGGATGTGCTCCGATGATGCCGATGAGTTCCTTGGCACTGAAATTTCGCTGCGGCTTGATGACATTCGCAAGCGGGCCGGGCTGATATGATCGAATTGACCAAAGAGGACGGCCTCTGGATTGTCACGATCAATAACCCTGACAAAGCAAACGCCCTGACGGGGGCCATGCTGTCAGAACTGGCCGAGATTGCCGAGTCTGCGACAGACGCGAAGGCGTTGATCCTGACCGGCGCGGGCAAAGTGTTCAGCGCCGGGGCGGATCTGGACGAGGCACGCGCCGGTCTGGCCAGGTCGGATGTCTGGGAAAGACTGTCTGGCGCCATTGCCGCGCTGCCCTGTCTGACCGTCGCCGCACTGAACGGCACCTTGGCCGGCGGGGCCAATGGTATGGCACTGGCCTGTGATCTGCGCATTGCCGTGCCGTCGGCCAAGTTCTTCTATCCGGTGATGAAGCTGGGGTTTCTGCCACAACCGTCCGACCCCGCGCGGCTGGCGGCTCTGGTCGGACCGGCAAGGGCCAAGTTGATTCTTGTGGCCGGTCAGAAAATCACCGCGCAGGAAGCGTATGAATTTGGCCTGGTGGACCGGATTGTCGACCCCGATCACCTGATGCAAGCCGCACGCGATCTGGTGGCCGACAGCGTGAACGCCGCCCCCGAGATCGCAGCGGGAATCGCAAGGTTGTGCTCATGAGGTTGTCTGCACTACGCGTGCGGGTCGCTGATCCGGATCGGCTGGCCACGTTTTATCGCGACGTTCTGGGCATGTCCGTTCGCGAAGCAGAAACCGACCGTCGTGTCGGCTATGACGGCGCAGACGCAGACATTTTGTTGCTGCCGGGTGGAGGAGGGTACACCCATGACAAAGGGCAGCGGTACTGGAAGATAGGAATCACTGTACCGGATGTCGATCTTGCCGCGGCTCATCTGCGCAGGTTTGACGTTCCAGTGAGCGCGCCGAACCAGTTTCTGGACATCGGCTACATGTGCCATCTTGCGGATCCCGAAGGGTTCGTCATCGAACTGCTGCAACATGATTTCGAAGGCAACCGACCGCCGCATGCGGCGGACCCCGACGCGCCCTTTGCGCAGGCTCGGATCGGCCAGATTACCCTTCGAACCGGCGATATTGCCGCCGAAGACGCGTTCTGGCGTGCCCAGGGCATGTCGTTGTTGTCGATGCAGGAGGTCGTCCCCTACGGCTTCGATCTGCATTTCTATGCCTTTATGGACGAAACCCCTCCCAATCCTGATCTTTGGGCTGTTGAAAACCGCGAATGGCTGTGGAAACGCGCCTATACGACGATGGAATTCCAGCATATTGCGGGCGCACAATTCGCGCATGTGCCGGACTTTCTGGGTATCGAGATCGAAGGTCTGTCCGAACCACTGACAGATACTTTCGGCGACCCGATTCTGCCGGGCTGATCACCTCCCGCGCCGCTTGCCCGGAACTTTCGAACGAAACCCGGGTGGGCGTTTGCGAACCCAGATCAGAAATTTCTCAAGCCTTGGATGCGCACGCAAGGCCTCGACCGTGTTGAAACTGCGCGCCAGTTCGGCTTCGGTCAGGGTGGTGTGCACCTCTTTGTGGCAGATCTGATGCAGCAGAACGGTCGGTCCGCCCTTGCCTCCTTTGAGTTTTGGGATCAGATGATGCAGGCTGCCACCCCCGTCGGGGATCGGGCGGCCGCAAAGCGGGCAGATCGGATCGCTGTTCGTCATGACGATATGAAACTTGCGCCTGTGACGGGCGAAGGCAAGAGGGTGCGAATGGCGCAGGCAGTGGTGATCGGAGCAGGCCCCGCCGGGTTGATGGCAGCCGAGCAACTGGTAGCAGCCGGGCATTCCGTATTGGTGGCCGAGGCCAAACCTTCGGTCGCGCGCAAGTTCCTGATGGCCGGGAAGTCGGGTCTGAACCTGACCAAGGACGAGCAGCTTGATGACCTGATCCGCGCCTATGGTGTGGCGGCGGATTGGTTGCGCCCGATCATTTCAGCCTTTGATGCCGAGGCGGTGCAGCGCTGGGCGCGTGATCTGGGTCAGACGCTGTTTGTCGGCTCGACGGGGCGTGTATTTCCTGAATCCATGAAGGCCTCGCCTTTGTTGCGGGCCTGGCTGGCACGGTTGGGCGAGTCCGGTTTCGAGGTCAGGACCCGCTGGCGTTGGACCGGCTGGGACGGTGAAGCGCTGGTGTTTGACACCCCGGACGGGCGGCGCAGTATCTCAGCGGATGCCACCGTGCTGGCACTGGGCGGCGCAAGCTGGGCCCGCCTTGGCTCGGACGGTCACTGGGCGCAGATATTGGGCAGTAAAGGTGTGGCTCTGGCTCCGTTTGAACCTGCGAACTCAGCTATTTCAGTCGATTGGAGCTCTCATATGCAGCCTCATTTCGGGGCCGCATTGAAATCGGTCCGATGGATTGCAGGCGACCTTGAGAGTCGAGGAGAGGCAGCGATTTCCGAGACCGGTCTGGAGGGCGGCGGGCTTTATTCTCTGACACCGGCCTTGCGTACGGGGAAGCCTTTGTTTGTTGATCTGATGCCCGATCTGGATCGACAGGTTCTGCTGGCGCGGTTTTCTGCAAAACGGTCAAAAACAACGTTATCCCAGTGGATGAGAAAGTCGTTGAACCTGTCCGCTCAGAAAATCGCCCTGTTTCATGAAATGGCAAAACGCGGCGGCCACTCTCAATCCGTGCAAATGAGCATGTTGAAAAAGCTGCCAATCCGGCATGCCGGACTTCGCCCGATGGATGAAGCCATTTCGACCGCAGGTGGTGTGAAACGGACAGCGCTGGATGACGGGCTGATGCTGACGGCCCTGCCGGGTGTGTTCTGCACCGGTGAAATGCTGGATTGGGAGGCCCCAACCGGGGGATATCTGCTCACGGCTTGCTTTGCTACTGGGCGCTGGGCCGGTCAGGCCGCCGCAAATTGGCTTGAAACGGCCAAGTGATTTAGCGGGATCGCGCCAACATCGCCAAACGGATCATCGCGCGTTCCACCAGCGCCATGGCAGGGGCTGTTTGCCCGGCGGACCGCAGCGACAAATCCGTATCCGTCAGAACCGTCAGCGCGGTTTGCAGCTTGGCCGCCCCCCAACCCTGTGCCTGCCGCAGGATGCGGTCGCGCCGTTTGCCGTAAACCGGCGGACGCAGCTTGCCGATGCCCTGCGCGGCACCACCGGGATCGGACGCGCAGGCATAGAGTGTCCGAAAATGCCGCGTCGCCCCGATGCACAGTGTCACTCCGTTGGTGCCTTGCGCCTGCAACCTACGGATCAGCGGCCCGATCTCACCCGCGCGGCCCTCGGCCACGACGTTGAGAACGTCATCCAGCGCCGCCTCGGTCGAGCGAGGAGCGCAGGCCTCGATATCTTCGACTGTCAAGTCAGAGCTGTCATCACGCTTGTAAAGTGACAATTTTTCAATCGTTTGCGCGAAATCACCGGGGCTGAGGCTGACGGCCAACTCGCTGATTGCAGACATGACATCTCGGGGCACGTTTTTTATACCCGACTCGGCAAGAACCCGTTCCACTTCGGCGCGTGAGGGCGGGTCGTCATAAATACCAACCGCATAGGCGGCAGGGTGGCCTTCGAACGCCTTGCGGATTTTCGAGCTGGGTTTCAATTGCCCTGCGGTCACCATGATCTGGGCATCTCCGGGGGCCCAGTCTTCGAGCGCGGCCAAAATCGCAGGCGCTGCGGTTTCAGTTGCATCTTCCACGAAAACGGCACGTGGGCCGGGAAAGAAGCCGGCCGCCTTGACTGCGTCCAGCAGCAGAGCGGGATCACCACGCAGATCGCCCCCCGGCAGACGGGTCAGACGCATTTCTTCTTCGGCTTCGGGGCCAAGCAGAGCGGCCAGCACCTGTTGCCGCTTGAGCGCAACCCGCATCGCATCCGCGCCATAGATAAGCAGCCCGGTCTTGTCCGCGTCCGGCTTGGCAAAATACCCGTCAGCCTCGCGCGGGCTCAGCTTCATGCGGCCAGGTCCGGTGTGGCGTAAAGACGATTCATGATCTGACTCGACAGAATCACCATCAGTCGTTCCTTGGCATCGCGCTCATCCGCCAACGTGGAAACGGTCGATCCTGCGGCAGAATAAGACACAAAGTCCGCCACCGAGCCCGAGGCGATGATCTGACCGGTTGCGTTGGACCGCAGGGCATACTGCGCGCTTCCGTCGATGGTGTAGCGTTGCGTTTCGTTGGTTGTGGTGATTGCGGCGCCCCGTGTTACGGTCGAAACCTGAACATCCAACTTGTAGTCGTTGACCGACCCGGCGCTTCGTCCCAGTTGCTGTTCCAGATTTTGGACCAGCAAATAGCTTTCCACGGTGTTGGGGGCGGACACTTCGACACGGCCGTACAAGGCCGAACCCGATCCACCAGGTGCATAGACAGGCTCAAAGCCGCAGGCGACCAGTGCCAGCGGCATCAGTAAAAAGGTTCTGCGATCAAACGACGACATTCACAATCCGGCCCGGAACTACGATCACTTTCTTCGGCGCGTTACCTTCCAGCGCCTTTTGGACAGCTTCGGTGCTGAGCGCGATTTTTTCAACCTCAGCTTTGTCCAGATCTTTGGCAACGCTGATTTCCGCGCGACGCTTGCCGTTGATCTGAATCGGCAAGGTGACGGTGTCATCGACTAGCATCGCCTCGTCGGCGACGGGCCATGGCGCAACAGCCACAAGGCCTTCGCCGCCCTGATGGGCCCAAATATCTTCCGCCAGATGTGGTGTCATCGGCGACATCAGCTGTGCCAGCGTTTTGATGGCCTGCTTTTGGGCCGCAGCACCTGCCTTGGATTTTGCCAGGGTGTTGGTGAAGGCATAAAGCTTGGCGATGGCTGCATTGAAGCCAAAGCTTTCAACACCCAAAGTCACGTCGCGGATGGTTTTGTGCATCTCGCGCAGCAGATCCTCATCCCCTTCGCCCGTGGCGTTCGGGTCCATGGCACCGATCTTGTCACAGAGGTTCCAAATACGGTTGAGGTGCTTGTACGCGGCCTCAGCCCCCGCAGCGGTCCATTCCACGTCCCGTTCGGGCGGCGAATCGGATAGAACGAACCAGCGGGCTGTGTCGGCGCCGAAGGCCGAGATGATGTCGATTGGATCTACAACATTGTTCTTGGACTTTGACATTTTGGCTGACGGTACTGTTTCCACAGCCTTCGTCGCATCATGTTTTACAACTGAGTAGTTTTCTGAGAACGATAAATCTTCGTTGTAGTCAGCTTTTAGCACTCCAACTCGCTTGCCATCATACAAGCCAACGATCACATCTTCGGGGTAGTGAAATACCGCCTTTGTTACGCCGATTTCCTTTTCTTCGCCGTCAATTACGTCCGATCGCTTAAAGCGTTTTCGGGTAAAATAAATTTCATGCGTGACCATGCCTTGGGTGAACAGCGCGTCGAAGGGTTCGATGGCTTTGTCCGGCAAATGCCCGGTGATGTTCATCGCGCGTGCGAAGAACCGTGAATACAGCAGGTGCAGAATCGCGTGTTCGATACCGCCGATATACTGGTCGACATTCATCCAGTATTCCGCCTCGGCCAGATCAGTGGGGGTTTCGGCACGTGGAGCGGTGAAACGGGCGAAATACCATGAGGAATCGACGAACGTGTCCATCGTGTCGGTCTCGCGCCTGGCGGGGGCACCACAATTCGGGCAAGCGCATTCGCGCCACGTCGGGTGACGATCCAGCGGATTTCCCGGTTTGTCGAATGTGACATCGTCGGGCAGGCGAACCGGCAGATTCTCTTTCTTTTCAGGGACCACACCACAGCTGTCGCAGTGAACGACAGGAATCGGACAACCCCAATAGCGCTGACGGCTCAAGCCCCAGTCACGCAGACGATACTTGGTTACTCCTTCGCCCCAACCGGCTTTTTCGGCAAAATCGACGGTGGCGTTGATCGCTTCTTCGCCGGTTGCTTCGGTCAGGCCCGCGAAATGGTTCACCCAGCGGACTTTTTCGGTCTTTGGCGGGACAAAGGCGATCTTGTCGACCGGCGTGTCGTCGTCCAGCGCAAAGAACGTATCGACCACGGGCAGATCGTATTTGCGGCAGAAATCAAGGTCGCGCTGGTCATGGGCCGGGCAGGCAAAAATCGCGCCGGTGCCATAATCCATCAAGATGAAATTGGCGATCCAGACCGGCAGTTCCCAGTTCGGGTCCAGCGGGTGCTTGACGCGGATACCGGTGTCAAAGCCCAGCTTTTCCGCGGTTTCGATGGCTTCTTCCGTGGTGCCGCCCTTGCGGCATTCCTCAACGAATTCAGCAACTTCTGGGTTTTCGGCCTCAAGCTGTTTGGCGATCGGATGATCGGGCGAGATCCCCACGAAGGACGCACCCAGCAGCGTGTCGGGGCGCGTTGTGTAGACGGTGATCGGTTCCCCACCATCCGTGCGCTCGAACCCGAATTGCAGGCCGCGCGACTTGCCAATCCAGTTTTCCTGCATCAGCCGAACCTTGGCGGGCCAGTTTTCCAGCGTGTCCAGAGCGTCCAGCAGTTCTTCGGAATAATCCGAGATCTTGAAGAACCACTGTGTCAGCTCGCGCCGTTCCACCAGCGCGCCCGAGCGCCATCCGCGCCCGTTCTCCACCTGTTCATTGGCCAAAACGGTCATGTCGACCGGATCCCAGTTCACCACGGCGTTCTTGCGGTAGACCAGCCCGGCCTCGAGCATGTCGAGGAACAGTGCCTGCTGCTGGCCATAATATTCCGGGTCACATGTGGCGAATTCACGGGACCAGTCGATCGACAGGCCCAGCGGCTTCATCTGGGCGCGCATGTCGGCGATATTGCCGTAAGTCCACTCTTTAGGGTGGCCGCCAATCGCCATGGCAGCGTTTTCCGCCGGCATCCCGAACGCGTCCCAGCCCATTGGGTGCAGAACATTGTGCCCGGTGGCCAGCTTGTGCCGCGCGATGACGTCGCCCATCGTATAGTTGCGCACATGCCCCATATGGATTCGGCCGGACGGGTAGGGGAACATCTCAAGCACATAGTATTTCGGCTTGTCCGCCTTGTGGTTGGCGGTGAAGATTCCTGCCTTGTCCCAGGCCTCTTGCCATTTTGCTTCGATTTCGGTGGCCGAATAGCGCGACATTGTGCGGTCCTTCGTGAATGAAAACGCCGGGTAGGAACCCGGCGTGGTATTAGTGTGATTTTCGGCGGGTTGCTAGAACTTGTTGTCCTCGATGCGCAGCTGACGGGCGCGGGACAGAATCGCATCCTCCACGGCACGTGTTGTTGCCGCGCTTACCGGGGCGCCACCGCTGGATTGCAGGGCGACGGACAAAGACCGGGCTGCAAGCGCCGGATCGCTGACGTGTACGGTCGCCCTGTATGACCGGCCACCACCCGGAGGAGTGCCGTAACCTGTTACGATCACTCCGGTAAACGGATCGACCTCCTGCACAGGCAGGAAACTCAATATGTCCAGAGAAGCTGCCCACAGGTACCGGTTTACATTGGTGGTCTGCTCGGCCGTGCTGCGGTCAAAAATATCCCACAACGTTGAACGTTCGGGATCGTTCAGTTCGCGTTCATCGGAGTTACCGCTGGCGGGATTGGGGGAATATGTCGAAGTGGTTCGATTCTGCCCGCATGCCGCAATAGTGGTGGTCAGCATGATTAATCCCAAAATCGTAGGCAGGCGCATTGTCAGCAGGTCCTGTTTCACTTGTTGTGCAGTATTCAGGGCATACTCCTAGCCAAGGACCCTCGCTGCAACAAGCCTATTCTTCTGAAATGTAAGTGTATCACCCGCATCCGGGCGAAAAGGAACTGTGGCATCCTTGCACCAATCTGACCCCAATGACGTGACCGGGTTTATGCCAAGCTTGCGCAACAGGGGCAAAAAGAGCGAAACGGTGTCCGTGCTGAGACATATGCCTAGGCATGTGTCGAGTAGATAACTCTTTTGAATGAAACCGAGGGAAACAAGATGAAAAAAGTTCTCTTCGCATCGACGGCGCTGATCGCGACCGCAGGCGTTGCAGCAGCTGAAGTTAACTTCAGCGGTTATGGCCGTTTTGGTATTGGCTACACTGAAGATCGTAGCGAAACCACCATCGTTCGTGGGCCTGGCGCCGATGGCCTGAACGGGACAGCCGACGACGTCCTGGCAAGCTCGACCGCTCAAACCGACGACGTCATTCTGGTATCGCGCTTCCGTCTGAACATCGACGGCATCGCAGAAACCGATGGCGGCGTACGTTTTGAAGGCCGTGTTCGTCTGCAGGCCGACGAAGACGCCAGCAACGGTGAAGCAAACTCGGCCGGCCTGAACGGCGCACGCTTCTCGGTCATCTACGGTGGTCTGCGTGTTGACGCGGGCAACGTCGCAGGTTCGTTTGACAACCTGGCAAACTACTACGGCAACGAAGTAGGTCTGGAACTGTTCGCTGGTCAGTACTCGGGCGTTAACTATAACTTCCTGGCGTACTCGTCGACCGGTTCGGGTGCGAACGCTGTGTTCTTCCAGTACTCCGTAGGCGACTTCTCGTTTGGCGCATCGTATGACCAAGCACAGGCTACCGTTATCGGAGCTGGTGGTACAACTTCGACCACCGTTGACGCAGACCGCTGGGACATCAGCGCAACCTACACCTTCAACAACATCACTGCCGCTGTGGCCTATGGTCAGACCGACGCGGGTGTTGCCGGTGTAAGCGATCCGAGCCTGACCGTTCTGACCCTGGGTGGCGAATGGGGTGACTTCTCGGGTACTCTGTTTGTCGCGGACGACTCAACTGGGGTTGCAGCGACTGACGGTACTGCATGGGGTCTGTCGGCTGCCTACAACTTGGGCGCTGCAACCACCCTGCTGTTCACCTACGGTGACGGTAACGCCTCTGCTGACCTTCAGCAGGTTGCTATCGGTGCGATCTACGACCTGGGTGGCGGTGTATCGCTGCGCGGTGGTCTGGGTGTAAACGACTGTGACTCTTGCGCAGACTCGACTATGAAGGCTGACTTCGGTGCTCAGTTCAACTTCTAAGCTGATCTGAACCGTAAGGTTTAAGGGCGGGTCTTCGGACTCGCCCTTTTCTTTTGTGCCGACTTGGTGTTTTTCTGCGCCAAAGACAGATTGAGGGCTCCATGTCGTTGCAAGAGATCACCGCGCGTATCGCCAAAGCCGAAGCCAAAGCACAAAGGCAGGCCGGTTCGGTCAAATTGATTGCCGTGTCCAAGGTGCAGCCCAACGAACGGGTTCAGGCTGTTCTTGAGCAGGGGCACAGGTGTTTTGGTGAGAACCGGGTGCAGGAGGCGGCCAGCAAATGGCCCGCTTTCAAAGAGCAGTTCGATGCTGTCGATCTGCATCTCATCGGCCCTTTGCAGACCAACAAGGCCAGGCAGGCAATGGAACTGTGTAATGCGATCCATTCTGTCGATCGCCTCAAACTGGCCAAAACCCTGGCGCGGCTGGCGCAAGAGGTGGGATGCTGCCCCGACCTGTTCATTCAAGTCAATACGGGTGAAGAAACGCAGAAAGCAGGCGTTCTTCCTGCGGACGCGGACGGGTTCGTCGCGGAATGCCAGTCTTTGGATCTTCCGGTGCGTGGGTTGATGTGCATCCCGCCGGTCGATGAAGAACCCACACTTCATTTCGCGCTTTTGGCCAAAATCGCCGCACGCAACGGGCTTGGGGGGTTGTCGATGGGTATGAGTGGTGATTTCGAGCAGGCCATCGCCTTGGGCGCGACCCATGTCCGCGTCGGATCGGCCATTTTCGGCGAGCGGCTCAAACCTCTGGGATAATCAGGCGCGTTCCAAGGGAAATTCGCCCTGCAATCCAGTGCAGATGGTCCCGACGGAAGGCAATGCAGCCTTCGGTTGGGTAACCGGGCCTGCGCCATTGGTGCAGAAAAATCGCCGATCCCTTGCCGGGAACCGCATTCGGCCAGTTCCAGTCTGTCAACAGGACCAGATCGTAAAGCGGATCGGCCCGGCGCAGTTTTTCATGACTGAACGCATAAGGGGCAGACACCATGTGATTGTAATGGGTGTCCTCTACATCATCCGACCATAAGTCCATCGGCCCAATCGGGATCGCCCAGAAGTTGGGTGCGATCAGCCGATCAGGTCGGTAGAGCATTCCAACGATCCGATGGCATCCCGTAGGTGTCGCCCCATCGCCCTCGCGTTTCGTGTTGCTCAATCCGCCTTTGCCAATGGAACAGGCGAAAGTCCTGCCAAGAAAGCGAACGCCACGCGGGGAAAGCACAAGATCTTCTGGGATCACAGCAAGTGCCCGGATTTCGCGGCTTTCGTGGCCAAGTACCCCCGGTTATGCGCGGTTTCGCCCACTTTCAATGGTACACGTTCGGTTACGGCAATGCCTGCCCGCTCCATCATCGAGATCTTGGCGGGGTTGTTGGTGAGCAGGCGCACCGAATTGAAACCCAGAGATTTCAGGATATCCGATCCAAGTCGGAAATCGCGCTCATCATCTTCAAAGCCGAGCCTGTGGTTGGCTTCTACCGTGTCAAAGCCCTGATCCTGAAGAAAATAGGCTCGCATCTTGTTGGCCAGCCCGATACCGCGCCCTTCTTGGTTCAGGTACAGAAGAACACCTGCCCCTTCGGCCCCCATTTGTGCCAGGGCGCCGCGCAATTGCGGACCGCAGTCGCATTTCAGGCTGCCCATCAGATCGCCCGTGAAACAGGCAGAATGCAACCGGGCCAGAACCGGCTTGTCCCGATCCGGGCGGCCTATTTCGACCGCGTAATGTTCTTCTCCGCCATCTTCGGGGCGGAAAACATGCAGGCGACCGGCCTCGGACACTTCCATCGGAAGGCGGGCGGCGACCACCTCATGCAAGGCGCTGCGGTCCGCAAGATGCGGCGCGGCGCGTGTGTGATCAATGCAGGTCAGGCCATGCGAAGCGGCCAAGGCCCGTCCGTCTTCAACCGGCACGACGACCGCAGCAGGAAGAATGCGAGCCGACTTGGCCAACGCAATTGCTATGCGGTGCAGATTGGCGTTACCGTGGCGCTCGGTCATCAGCGGCCCTTTCATCGGCGCGTTCAGATCGTCCGAGGGATCGGCAACCGCCTGCACCCATGTGATGTCTGCATCAGCGGGAATCGAAACCCGCGCGAGATCACCGTCATAGGCCCGCGCTTTAAGAGTTTCAGCCCGCCGCCCGGTAATGGCCACCACCGGTTCCCCGAGCTTTTTCAGATCAGCCAGGCGCTGTGGGCTGAGCGTTTCCGCAGAGATCGCCACAACGCTAAAGCCTCTGTCATCGGTCAGAACCACAGGAACGCCCATGCGCAGATCGGCCCGGGCCCTGGCCAGAAGTTCGGTGATATCGGGAATGAGACTCATCTATGTTACCCTATAACGCTGAGCCCTTCTCCTAGCTCTTTCGAAAGGAAATGTGAAACATTTCTGCCAACTCTGACACGAAGGCGTGAAACCGTTGCAGCAAATCTTGTTGATTGCATATTCCGCGCGCAAGTGATGGAAAAGCGTTTGGAGGACCGGGAAATGGCTCAACTCAAGAAAATCCTGTTGGTGGACGATGACGAGGATCTGCGCGAGGCGCTCAGCGAGCAACTTGTAATGACCGAGGATTTTGACGTTTTCGAAGCGTCAGACGGCCAGTCCGCAATGGAGCGCGCGCGCGAAGCGATCTATGATCTGGTCATTCTTGATGTTGGTCTGCCCGATACCGATGGGCGGGAACTGTGTCGCCTGATGCGCAAACAGGGTGTCAAAAGCCCGATCCTGATGCTGACCGGTCATGACAGCGATGCCGATACGATCCTTGGCCTGGACGCCGGCGCGAACGATTATGTCTCCAAACCATTCAAATTCCCGGTGTTGTTGGCCCGTATCCGCGCTCAGCTGCGGCAGCACGAACAATCCGAAGACGCGGTATTTGTGCTTGGCCCCTACACCTTTAAGCCAGCGATGAAGATGCTGATCACGGAAGAAGATCGCAAAATCCGTCTGACCGAAAAAGAAACCAACATCCTCAAATTCCTGTACCGTTCGACCGATGGCGTCGTGGCGCGGGATGTGCTGTTGCACGAAGTGTGGGGTTATAATGCCGGGGTCACGACCCACACGCTGGAAACCCACATCTACCGTCTGCGTCAGAAGATCGAGCCCGATCCGTCCAATGCGCGCCTTTTGGTCACAGAATCGGGTGGATATAGGCTCGTGTCTTAACTGGTTGTGGATTGATGTGGATCAAAGTGATACTCTGTACTCATAATTAGGTTACTCCCAACCCGTGCATGTCCGGGTTATGACATGTACCTCCCTGTTGGACTGCCGGGCCGAATGGCCCGGCTTTTTTTCGTTGCTGAGGGAAGGTTTCCACACAAGTCAGACAGCCGCATTGACCGATATTTGACCAATGATGGAGGTGAGCTCTGCGGCGGTTTACCCTTCCGCTGGGGCAACGGCGCGCAGGTAAAGGTGCCACGTGGTGTGGCCAAGGATCGGAAGGGTAAAGATCAGCCCCAGAAACGCCGGAACCAGCGACAACAGCATGGTAACCGAGATGATCGCCGCCCAGCCGAGCATGACCACCGGGCTTTCCGATACGACGCGCAAAGAGGTCAACATGGCGGAAATGAAGTTGGTCTCTCGGTCGAGCAGCAAAGGCATGGCGACGACGGTCACCGAAAACAGTACGGCCGACAGGAATGCGCCGACACAGGTGCCTACGGCAAGGAATATCCAACCCTGCGGTGTGAAGAATACGGCGTTCAAAAACCCGTCGAAATCCGAAAAGGATGCATTCTGGAGGATGATCGCCAGCCAAAGCCGAACCTGGTAAATCCATACCCAGAAAATGAAAAGAGTGACAAAGGCCATCCAGCCCATTTCACGTTTGCGTTGATTGGCCATAACGGTCAGGATTTCAGACCAGCCAAAGCTTTCACCTTTCTGCAAACGGCGCGACATTTCATAAAGCCCGGCGGCGGCAAAAGGTGCGATCAGCGGAAAGCCTACAATGGCAGGGATAATCATCCAGATCTGGCCAAGCCAGATCAGGGCCCAAACCAACAGAATTCCGAAAACCGCAAAGAAAAGGCCGAAGAAACCGCTCATGACAGGACGGCCCAGAAAGTCGGAAAACCCTGCCTTCAGCGACGCAGTGATATCATCTACAGTGACCCCGTTGACCTTGAGCATGGCCTGCTGCTGTGGCGTCAGGTTTTCCGGCGGCGTGGAACCTGCGGATTCGGATGCCATGACACACTCCTCCCAAAGCATAGTGCCGGACCGGTCTGTTCGCGAACAGACCCAGCGGTGAAACAGACATTCCTAATTCGCGCACAAGTCTGCATCAGGCGAGGTATCAGGGCAAGGGAAAGCGCGACGGCGAAGCTCGTTGACCTGCCGACGGATAGTCCAGGCATGAAGCTGCCTTTTCTCGTGGCAACTGGCTTTGTGCCACGCTAACCTGCGCCAATCGCGACAAAGGAATCCCCGACATGCCTTTCACCCTTGCCACATGGAACATCAATTCTGTTCGCCTGCGTGAGCCTATTGTGCTGAAATTGCTGCAGGAAGAAGCCCCAGATGTATTGTGCCTGCAAGAATGTAAATCACCGGTTGAGAAGATCCCGACCGAAGGTTTTGCCGAACTGGGTTACACGCACATGATTGCGCGAGGGCAAAAAGGGTACAACGGTGTCGCCATCCTGTCGCGCCTGCCGATGGAAGAGGTTGGCGATCAGGATTTCGCAGGCCTCGGACATGCCCGCCACATTGCCGGGCGGTTGGAAAACGGTGTCACGATTCATAACTTCTATGTTCCGGCGGGCGGCGATGTGCCGGACCGGGACGTGAATGAGAAATTCGGCCAAAAGCTCGACTACCTCACCGATATGCGCGATTGGTTCCGTGCGGAAAAGCCGGCTAAATCCATCCTTGTCGGCGACCTGAATATCGCCCCGCGTGAGGATGACGTTTGGTCACATAAACAACTGCTGAAGGTCGTCTCGCACACGCCCATCGAGGTCGAGCATCTGGCCGAGACACAGGAAGCAGGCGGCTGGGTCGATATCACCCGTCAGGATATTCAAGAAGGACAGCTTTACAGCTGGTGGTCCTATCGCGCCCGGGATTGGGATGCGGCAGACAAGGGGCGTCGGCTGGATCATATCTGGGCTACGGCCGATATCTCGAACGCGGGCCATTCCAGCCGTATCCTGAGGGATGCCCGTGGGTGGGAAAAACCCAGCGATCACGCTCCGGTCTTTGCCAGTTTCGACGTCTGATCCGCAACTCAGCCCTTGGTTTCCGCGGCCAGCGACTGCATATAGGGCGCAAATTCGAACGAAAGAGTGATTGCCATGGACCTTCTGAACGGCGGAGACGCCCCAGCAACCGATCTGATCAAAGACGGGACCGAGGCCACTTTCATGGCCGATGTGGTCGAAACCTCGCAGGAAACACCTGTGATCGTCGATTTCTGGGCGCCTTGGTGTGGTCCGTGCAAAACCCTTGGCCCGATGCTGGAAGAGGCTGTGACAGCCGCGAAAGGCGCGGTGAAGATGGTCAAGATCAATGTGGATGAGGCGCAGACAATTGCTGCGCAAATGCGCATCCAGTCGATTCCGACCGTCTATGCCTTTTTCAAGGGCCAGCCGGTGGACGGGTTTCAAGGCGCGTTGCCGGGATCCGAGATCAAGGCCTTCGTGGACCGTGTGATCGAAGCCGCAGGTGGTGAAAGCCTGGGCGGCCAATTGGATGATGCCGTGCAGGCTGCCGAGGAAATGCTTGCCGAAGGCGCGGCTGCGGACGCGGCTCAGACTTTTGCCGCAATTCTGGGTGAAGATCCAAACCACGCCGCGGCTTATGGTGGGCTGGTGCGGGCGCATATCGCCACCGGTGATCTGGAGCAGGCAGAGGCGATCCTGAACGGCGCTCCGGCCGAGATTTCTACTTCGGCCGAGCTGGAGGCCGCACATGCGCAACTGGAACTTACCAAGCAGGCGGCAGATGCCGGCCCCGTCGCCGAGCTGATGGCAGCTGTCGAGGCTGATCCGGACAACCATCAGACCCGCTTTGATCTGGCGCAGGCGCTGCACGCGAACGGCGATGTGGAAGAAGCCGTGGCACAATTGCTGGAACTGTTCCGCCGGGATCGTGAATGGAATGAGGGCGCGGCTAAGACCCAGCTTTTCACGATCTTCGATGCGCTCAAGGCCAATGACCCAATTGTTCTGAACGGACGCCGCAAACTCAGCTCGATGATATTTGCCTAATCTTCGATCAGAGCTAGAATTGGGAACATGATGCATCCCGCCGACCTGCCGGATACAGTATCCGTTTTTCCATTGCCCGGGGCACTGCTGCTGCCCCGCTCGCGCTTGCCGCTGCACATATTCGAGCCGCGCTATCTTCAAATGCTGGACGATGCACTGAAAACCAAGGAACGGTTGATCGCGATGGTTCAACCCAACCCCTCGATCAGTGATGAAGACAAGCTGCACCGTATCGGATGCGCAGGGCGGGTGACGCAGTTTTCGGAAACGGAAGATGGCCGCTACCTGATCACGTTGACCGGTGTATCCCGGTTCAGGGTCCTGTCAGAGCTGGACGCTTTCACGCCCTACCGGCGGTGCGCAGTCTCGTGGGACGGGTTCGACCGTGACCTCGGCAAGGTTGAGAAAGACAACGAGTTCGACCGCGCAAAGTTCCTGAACTTGCTGGAGCGTTTCTTTTCATCCCGCCAATTGTCCACCGATTGGGACTCGCTCAAGGACGCCGAGGATGAGCTTTTGGTGAATTCTCTGTCGATGCTTTTGGATTTCGACCCCGAGGACAAGCAGGCCCTGCTGGAGGCCCCCTGCCTTCGCACCCGGCGCGAGACTTTGGTGACGCTGATTGAATTCGCCATGCGTGGCGGATCGAGTGAGGAAAAACTTCAATGACAGACCCTGAACACGCCTTTGATCGCCACATGCTCGAGGCAATGATCTGCCCGCAAACGCATACGACGCTGCACTATGACGCCGAAAAGCGAGAGCTTGTTTCAAAGGCCGCCGGTTTGGCTTTTCCGATCCGTAACGGTATTCCGGTCATGCTGGTCGATGAGGCCCGGCAGCTGGATTAAATCGAGCGCCCCTGCAACAGCTTGGGCAAATCGCCTGTCAGCCCGGCAGCTTCGCGAACGAAACCGCGACGCAGTCCGGGCAAAGTGCCGACAACTCCCATGCCAATGTCACGTCCAAGGCGCAGCAACGGATTGTCGTTTGAAAACATCTTGTTGAAGACATCCGTCGCCATCGCCAGCGAGGCCGTGTCGAAACGGCGCCATTCCTGATAGCGCTCCAGAACGATAAGCGAGCTGATATCCTCGCCGCGCCGTCCCGCCAAAGTCAGAACTTCAGCCAGGGCGCCGACATCGCGCAGGCCGGCATTCAGGCCCTGACCGGCAATGGGGTGCATTCCGTGCGCGGCATCCCCAACCAACGCCATGCGATCACTGATGAAGGAATTGGCGATGGTCAGGTTCAGCGGGTAAGTGAAACGATCACCCGCCAGACTGATTTTGCCTAGAAAATCGCCAAATCGCGGGCGCAGCACTTGCACGTAATCACCCTCGGGCAGGGCGTTGATGTGCTGTGCGGTTTCAGTGCGTTCGCTCCAGACGATGGAACTGCGATTGCCAGTCAACGGCAGAATCGCCAGCGGACCGGGTGGCATGAAAAACTGATGCGCAATGCCATTATGTGGCTGCTCATGTTCGATGGCGCAGACCAATGCCGTCTGGCCATAATCCCAACCGGTGCGTTTGATGCCGGCCCGTGACGCGGTTCCGCTGCGGCGACCATCACACCCAATCAGCAGGCTGCCGCCCAAGGTTGTGCCGTCGTCCAACGTCACGGTCACTTTGGCAGTGTCGGCCTGTTGCGAAACGACGGATTTACCGCTTACTTGGGTGATGCGCGGCTCTTCGGCCATCGCGTCCAGAAAAGCACGGCGCAGGTGACGATCCTCGACCATATACCCCATCGGGCCTTCTTCGATCTCGGCATGGTCGAAATGCATAAAAAAAGGTGATGGTCCTGTTCCGGCATGACCATCTGTAACCTTGATTTCCAGCATTGGTTGGGCGTGTTGCGCGACGCGGCCCCAGACGCCGATGGCATCCAACAACCGCTGTGAGGCCAGAGCCAGCGCATAGGCACGCCCGTCGAATGCCGCGTTCTTGCGCACCTTTTCGACCAGCGCATCGATCACCGTGACCGAGTGACCGGTTTGTGCCAGTGCCAGCGCCAAAGCAGGGCCGTTCAGCCCGCCGCCCACTATCAGAATGTCAGAAGCCTGTGTCATGCCCTGCAATATGCGCGCCCTTTCGGGATTGTCCATGTGCAGTCCTGTCGCTACCGTCACCCAAAGCCGAAAAATCAGGAGGGGTAAGATGCAGGACTGGTTGACCATGACCGCGTGTGATTTGGGCCGTGGCGTTGGCATGGGCCAGATCGATCCGGTCGAACTGACGGAAACCTACCTGTCCGCTATTGACGTTCATCCGCATCGGGACCGCATTTATGCCCGCGTCACCCATGACCGCGCCCGGGCTGAGGCTGAAGCCGCCCAGCAGCGTGCCAAACTGGGATTGCGACGGTCGTTGCTGGACGGGGTCCCGATCAGTTGGAAAGACCTGTTCGACACCGCTGGTACCGTGACCGAGGCCGGTTCGGCTCTGTTGAAGGATCGCGTACCGGATGCGGATGCGCTGGTGCTGCGCAACGCGACTCAGATGGGAACGGTTTGTCTGGGCAAGACGCATATGAGCGAGCTTGCCTTTTCCGGTCTCGGGTTGAACCCGATCACCGAAACCCCGCCTTGCATTCATGACGAGGCAGCAGTGCCCGGGGGGTCGTCTTCAGGGGCGGCGGCCTCGGTCGCCTGGGGGTTGGCGGCGTGTGGCATCGGGTCGGACACGGGCGGCTCGGTGCGTATCCCGGCGGCTTGGAATGATCTGGTGGGGCTGAAAACCACTGCAGGGCGGCTCAGCCTGGAAGGTGTGGTACCGCTTTGCCTGCGGTTTGACACGGTTGGACCTGTGGCGCGTTCGGTCGAGGATGCCGCGCATGTGCTGGCTTTGCTCGAGGGGGGAACGCCTGCCGATCTGCGCGGAGCTTCGCTGAAAGGACGCCGTTTTGCCGATTTGCAGAACATCGCCAAGGACGACCTGCGCGACACGCCGCGCAAAGCGTATGACGAAGCCGTTGCCAAACTTGCGGACGCGGGTGCTGAGATCGTTCCGTTGGAAGTGCCCGAGTTGAACGAAGCCATGACGTTGACCAGCATCGTATACACGACTGAGGCCTATGGGCTGTGGCGCGATGTCATCGAAGCCAATCCCGAAGCGATGTATCCCGAGATTCTCGAACGATTCCGCATCGGCATGGGATATTCGGGCCCCGATTATGTGGCCGCCTGGGCCAAGCTCAAGGCGTGTCGCAGCGCGTGGGACGCAGCAACCGCGGCGTTTGATGCGGTTCTGGCGCCGACGGCTCCGATTTTGCCACCCAATCTGGACCGCTTGCTCAGCGATCACGACTACTATGTGACCGAGAATCTGCTGGCCCTGCGCAACACGCGTATTGGAAATCTGATGGGGCTTGCGGCGCTGAGCCTGCCCACCGGAACCCCCGGTTGCGGGTTGATGATGCTGGGCTATCCAGGGTCGGAAGAGGCGTTGTTGCGGCTTGGTTCGGCAGCGGAATCGGTGCTGGCCTGAATGCCACAATCCCCTGATTCGGAACCTCTTTGTCTGGACGAAGAGGCCCACGGACTGTAATCTGCTAAAAAAACGGGGCACCAATGACCCCGATGTTGAGGCAGTATTATGGATTTCCCCGAGCGGTTTTCGAACCTACCGGCTTATGCATTCCCGCGTCTGCGCGCTCTGTTGGATCGTCACCAGCCGGGCGGTGATGTCGTTCATATGACCATTGGTGCGCCTACCCATGACTTTCCGGCTTGGGTGACGGATGTCATCATGGAAAACGCCGCCGGGTTCCAAGGATATCCCCCGAACGAAGGCTCGGATGACCTGCGCAGTGCGATCACGGGCTGGATCAAGCGGCGATATGGGGTTCAGATGGACTCTGATGCCAACGTGATGGCGTTGAACGGTACACGCGAGGGCCTATACAACGCCGCCATGGCTTTGTGCCCGGAACAGAAGAATGGTGAACAGCCGATCATCCTGTGTCCGAATCCGTTTTATCAGGTCTACATGGTCGCCTCGCTGTCAGTTGGCGCGCAGCCATACTTCGTGCCAGCCACCGCCGCGACGGGCCATCTGCCAGATTATGCTGGCCTGCCAGCGGACGTGCTGAACCGTACTGCCGTGGCCTATATCTGTTCACCGGCCAATCCTCAGGGGGCCGTTGCCTCGCGCGATTATTGGACCGAACTAATCCGTCTGGCCGAGCAGTACGACTTCCGCATTTTTGCGGATGAGTGTTATTCCGAGATTTACCGGGAAGAAGCGCCGACAGGGGTTCTGACTGTTGCGAAGGACCTGGGCGCGGACCCTGAGCGGATCACGCTTTTCAACTCGCTGTCCAAACGCTCGAACCTGGCGGGGTTGCGCTCGGGTCTAATCGCGGGCGGCACTGAGACGATCAAACAGGTCAAGCAATTGCGCACATATGCCGGATCGCCGCTGCCACTGCCGTTACAGGCAGCCGCTGCCCTGGTGTGGGCAGATGAGACTCATGTCGAACAAAACCGCGCGCTGTACCAGGAAAAATACGCCATTGCGGATGAAGTGTTTGCTGGCGTGCAGGGATACATGTCACCAGAGGCAGGGTTCTTTCTGTGGCTGCCGGTCGAGAATGGCGAAGACACTGCATTAAAAGTCTGGAAGGAAACCGGCGTTCGGGTCCTGCCGGGCGCATATCTTTCCCAAGGCGATCCGGGACAAAACCCGGGCACAGGCTTTATCCGGGTTGCGTTGGTGGCCCCAAAAACAGAGTTGCAGCGTGGTCTGATCACACTCCGCGACTGCATCTATTCGTGAGGTACGAGGGCAAAATGGCATCATATAACGCGCGCAACCGCGATCCATTGCTGGACAGCACAACGCAGGCAGCCTTGGAGCGACGTAGCAAGGAGTTGATTGGCATCGCCCTGATCCTGTTGGGTTTGGCAGCGGCCGCGATGATCTGGTCCTACACACCCGATGATCCCAACTGGATGGTGTCGACCGACGCGCCGGTGCAAAACTGGATGGGGCGGATTGGTGCCTCGATCGCTGCACCCTTGTTTATGATCGTCGGCTGGGGAAGCTGGGGCATCGCGTTGATTCTGATCGGATGGGGTCTTCGGTTTGCCGGCCATTTTGGGGAAGACCGTGCCATCGCGCGTCTGATCTTTGCGCCGATCTGGATCGCTGTTGTGTCGGTGTATGCCGCGACGCTGGTCCCGGATGCCGATTGGCGTGCCACTCACAGTTATGGTCTGGGCGGATTGTTTGGCGATACCGTCATGGGCGCGTTGCTGACCTTGCTGCCGATTTCGTCACATTTTCTGGTGAAGCTGATGTCTCTGGCCATGGCGGTCGGGATGATCGCGCTGGGCATATTTGTTTTGGGCTTCACCAAAACTGATGTGAAAAAGGGATTCCGAGCCTTCTTGCTGGGTCTCGTTATGGCATACGACATACTGATGACTTTGATGGGGCGTGGTGCAGCCTCGGCTGCGCAGGCTGCGCGAGATCGCCGGGCGCAGTGGGAAGAGCGCAAACTTGCGCGTGGCGCGGCGACCGAGGCCCCGTTTGAAAACGATCTGGATTATGCCGATCCAATCTTTGAAGAGCCCGAACTGGAAAGCCCGGAACCTGCGGTAAAAGGCGGCCTGCTGTCGCGAATGCCGTCGCTTATCCGCCGCCCTGATCCTATGCCCGAACCTGAGCTGGTCGATCCGGAGCCCATCATGGGTTTTGAAGAGATGCCAGGTGAAGATCGCATCCGGTCGAAAATCTCGGCAGCTGTGCGCAATCGCAAAGTGGCCACCGGTGAGGTGACGCCCGAACCCGATCCGAACCTTCCACTGACCAAAGGACGTGGCCGCCGCCCCGGCCCGTTGATCCTGAACACAAGCCAGCCGGATGGCCTGCCGATGGAACCGCCGGTGACAGCCACGGGTCTGCCGCCCGAACCACCCGTAACAGCGGATGACATGTCAGAATGGCAGGAGTCCGAGCCGGTCGAATACGCGCCCGAGCCAGTGCAGAACCACTATGCGCCCGAACCGGACGCGGACGATGACCCGGTCTTCGAGGATGTAGAAGAGGCTGTTCTGCAACCACGCCCGGCGATGAAAATCCCGGTGGCCGAACCGCGCAAGCCTGTGGTTGCGCAACCGGTACGCCGCACACCGCAACCGTCACGCCGTGCACAGGCCGAAGCGCAGCCTGCATTATCCTTTGAAGAGCGGCACTCCGACTTCGAACTGCCACCTCTGGGCCTCTTGTCGAACCCGTCCAGCATTCAGCGCCACCATCTGAGCGATGAAGCCTTGGAAGAAAATGCGCGGATGCTGGAAAATGTTCTGGATGATTACGGCGTCAAGGGCGAGATCGTCAGCGTTCGCCCCGGCCCGGTTGTCACCATGTACGAGCTGGAGCCTGCTCCAGGTCTGAAGGCAAGCCGTGTGATCGGCCTGGCCGACGACATCGCACGCTCAATGTCGGCGCTGTCGGCGCGGGTTTCGACCTTGCCGGGGCGTTCGGTGATCGGTATCGAACTGCCGAACGAGAATCGCGAAATGGTGGTTCTGCGCGAAATCCTCGCCAGCCGTGACTTTGGCGATGGCAACCAGGCGCTGCCCCTGGCGTTGGGCAAGGATATCGGCGGCGAATCCGTTGTAGCGAACCTGGCGAAGATGCCGCACTTGCTGATAGCGGGCACCACCGGGTCAGGTAAATCGGTTGCAATCAATACGATGATCCTGTCACTGCTGTACAAGTTGACGCCGGATGAATGCCGTCTGATCATGATCGATCCCAAGATGTTGGAACTGTCTGTGTATGATGGCATCCCGCATCTGCTCTCACCCGTTGTGACCGATCCGAAAAAGGCGGTCGTCGCCCTGAAATGGGTCGTGGGCGAAATGGAGGATCGCTATCGCAAGATGTCCAAAATGGGCGTTCGCAACATCGCGGGCTACAATGGCCGTGTGAAGGACGCTTTGGCCAAGGGTGAAATGTTCAGCCGCACGGTGCAGACCGGGTTTGACGATGAAACCGGCGAACCAACGTTCGAAACCGAAGAGTTCGCGCCCGAGGCGATGCCCTATATAGTCGTCATCGTCGATGAGATGGCCGACCTGATGATGGTCGCAGGTAAAGAGATCGAAGCCTGCATCCAGCGTCTGGCGCAAATGGCGCGGGCCTCGGGCATTCACCTGATCATGGCCACACAGCGTCCATCGGTCGACGTGATCACCGGTACGATCAAGGCAAACTTCCCAACGCGGATTTCGTTCCAGGTGACGTCGAAAGTCGACAGCCGCACCATTCTGGGTGAAATGGGGGCCGAACAGCTGCTGGGACAGGGTGACATGCTTTACATGGCCGGAGGCGCCAAAATCACCCGCTGCCACGGTCCGTTTGTGTCGGACGAAGAGGTCGAGGAAATCGTCAACCACCTGAAGCAGTTCGGTCCGCCGGATTACGTCAGCACGGTGCTGGATGGCCCGGCCGAAGATAAGGCTGACAATATCGATGCCGTTCTGGGGCTGAACACAGGTGGCAATACGAACGGAGAGGATGCGCTCTACGATCAGGCGGTGGCGATCGTGATCAAGGATCGCAAATGCTCGACCTCGTACATTCAGCGAAAACTTGCCATCGGCTACAACAAAGCTGCGCGGCTTGTTGAGCAAATGGAAGACGAAGGCGTTGTTTCGTCAGCAAATCATGTCGGGAAACGCGAAATCCTCGTCCCCGAACAGTAAGATATTTAATAACAAGGGCAGAAGGCCTATCTGTACGGCATGAAACAGATTGCTTTTGCCCTTGCTTTGACACTGGTCGCACCCGCCGCATGGGCGGCGGACAAACTGCCGCTTTCGCAGATTTCCAATTACCTGAACGGGTTGAAGACGGTTCAGACGACATTCACGCAGGTGAATGATGATGGCTCACTGAGCACCGGAAAGCTGTGGATGCAGCGACCTGGAAAGATGCGGTTTGAATATGACCCCCCCAACAGTGCAGTGGTTCTGGCGCGTTCGGGGAGTGTTCAGATCTTTGATCCGAAATCGAACCAGCCGCCCGAGCAATACCCGCTTAAACGCACGCCCCTGTCCATCGTGCTGGCGCGCAACGTGAACCTGAGCCAGGCGAATATGGTCATGGGTCACAGCTTTGATGGGACGGCCACGGTTGTCACCGCGCAGGACCCCAAAAACCCCGAAGCGGGCCGGATCGAACTGATGTTCACGGACAATCCGGTCGAGCTGCGTAAATGGGTGATCCACGACAATGCTGGCAGCCAGACAACGGTATTGCTGGGCGCCCTGAATGAAGGCGGCCGCCTTGATCAGAAGCTGTTCTCGGACAAAAAGAGAAGCGGGTCAGGCAATCGCTGACCCGCTTGTATGTATCATTACCGGCAGTTCGCCAACTGTGCCTGATATAACTGCGCGCGTGCGTCAACGTCATTGGCAACGTTCAATAACCAGGATTTGTTGTTGTAGCTGCCACGCGCGTACCCTGTATGGCCTTCATGATAGGCCAGGTATTGATTGCGCGTGTCGCTGGGATGGATGCCGTTACGCTCGTAGCTTTTGTTCATGTACCAGCCGATAAAGTCCGAGGCGTCGCGGATGCGATCCCGCTTAGCCCGGCGTTTTCCGGTTTCGCGCTGGTATTGCTCCCACGTACCATCAAGCGCCTGACCATAGCCATAAGCGCTGCTTTGACGGCCCATCGGGATCACGCCCAGAACATATCTGTGCGGCGTGCGCGCGTCATGCTTGTACCGGCTTTCCTGATAGATGGTCGCCATCTGAACGTGAACCGGAACGCCCCATTTGCGCTCGGTATTCTTGAAGGCCTTGATAAAGTCGGGTTTTTCACGCGCAATACTGCACGCGTCGTTCAATCTGCTGGGCGGCTGTTTGGAGCCGCCCCCACAGGATGCCAGAAGCAGCACCCCTAGGAGTACGAAAAGAATTCTGCTCATGTGCCTCGTGCCTTTTTTGGGTATTCTAGCGCAGATTGAGCGCTGAGGAAATCACAATCGCTACAAAATGATTGCCAGAATAGCAGGTAACGCCGCTACGGACAGCACAGTGGACACCATGACCATGCCGGCGACGGCATCGGAATCGGCGCCAAACCGTTCGGCTAACAGGTAAGAGGTCACGGCAACCGGTGTACAAATCTGAAGAACCAAAACGCCAAATGCGATTGTATCCAGATCAAACCATCCTCCGATCCCCCATCCCAGCGCAAAGCACACCGCCAGCTTCAGCGCCGACAGCCACAGCGCCTGCCCCAGACTTCGCGAGGTCAGGCGGGCGATTGCCACACCCAACGTGACCAGCATCAGCGGGACGGCCATTTGCCCAAGAAGCTCAAGCGTGTTGGTCAGAAATGTCGGCGTCTGCCACCCCTGCGACAGAAATACTGCGCCAAGGATCGTCGCCCAGGCCATTGGTTGGCGCGCGACCTGTCCCCACGCACCTTTCCCGGCGACCAGATAAATCCCATAGGTGAAAGAAAACAATGCGGTGACTGACAGAAAGATGACTGCATACCCCAGGCCGACCTGGCCAAAGGCAAAGATACATAGCGGCAGGCCGAGATTGCCGGTATTGCCGAAAATCAAAGGCGACAGATACGTTCGCGGGTCCAGTTTCAATCCTCGAACGATCAGCCAGAACAACACTGCCAGCAGCAGATTTGCAACTAGGGTCGCCATTGTGAAGCGCGACAGATCATTGCCCGGGATTTCAGTTTGCATGAGGGCAACAAAAATCAGGCTGGGCATTGCCAGCATCGTTGCAAAGCGGGTGACGAACTGCAGGCGGTATTCAAACCCCAGCTTGACCCAGGTAAAACCAACAGCCGCCAAGAGAAAAACCGGCGACACGATTTCGAACACTGTCAGTATAAGGTTCACAGACTGTTTCCCTGATTTTCACATCAATGGTTGGCTTTTCGGCCCGGAAACGGGTAAAAAAACGTTGGGGGCTGAAACAATGCTAAAGACACGTGCAAAATACGGCTTGGGCCAGGTGGTTCGTCATAAGAAACATCCTTTTCGAGGGGTGATTTTTGACGTGGATCCCGAGTTTTCGAATACCGAAGAATGGTATCAGGCCATTCCGGAAGACAGCCGCCCAAGGAAAGAGCAGCCGTTCTATCACCTGCTGGCCGAGAACGATCAATCCTTCTATGTTGCTTATGTTTCAGAACAAAATCTGGTTGCCGACTATTCCGGCGAACCGGTAGAGCACCCGGATATCCCCAATATGTTCGGTCCATTCGAAGACGGTTCATATCCTTTGCATTTTCACCTGAACTAGGTGAACCGAACGGGTGGCCACAGGGCCGCCACTGATCAGTATCCAAGGGCACAGCCATCCTTGCGTGGGTCGCTGGCGCCTTCCAAAATACCGTCGTTTCGGATTCGGATCGCTTGCGCTCCGCCAAGTGGCGTTTCCGGTACTTCAATATTGTGGCCGATGTCGGACAATTGTTTCGCGACCTCCTCGGGATACCCGCGTTCCAGTTTCAGAACCGATCCGTCGAAAAAGGCGCGCGGCGCATCGATGCTTTCCTGCAACCCAAACCCGAAGTCAGTGAGGTTTGAAACGAAGCGCGCGTGTCCGGTTGGCTGATAGGCCCCGCCCATGACGCCAAAAGGCATCGCAACACGACCGTTCTCGGTCAGCATTCCCGGAATTATCGTGTGCATCGGGCGCTTACCGCCTCCCAGCTCGTTGGGGTGGCCGGGTTGCAATGTGAATCCGGCCCCGCGGTTTTGCAGCAATATACCGTACTTTTCTGATGCGATACCGGATCCAAAGCTGTGGAAGATAGAATAGATCAGTGAAACAGCCATCTGATCGCGGTCGACGACAGTGATGTACACGGTGTCCCTATGGATGGCTTCAGTCAAAGGCGCCGCTGCGGGCATTGCATTGTTGGGATCGATGAGAGCTGCAAGTCTGGCGGCTACGTCAGGGTCAAGGAAGCGCTCTGTTCTGACCATATGGTCCGGGTCTGCGATGAACCGGTTGCGCGCGTCATATGCCAGTTTGGTCGCTTCTGCTTCGATATGAACCCTATCTGCGCCAACCGGGTCCATACTGGCCAGATCGAAGTGTTTCAGGATGTTCAGAAGCAAAATTGCGGTTGCACCTTGACCATTCGGTGGATGTTCCACCAGATCAACGCCGTTATAGCTTCCGCGCATCGGCTCTGTTTCCGTGCATTTCGTGTTTTGAAAATCGTCGGTGGTGTGGACGCCGCCCATAGCTGAAAGTGCTGCGATCATGTCGTTGGCGATATCGCCAGAGTAGAACGCATCACGCCCATGACTGACGATCTGACGCAGAACTTCAGCTTGTCCCGGCGCGCGAAAGACCTGCCCGGTTGTCGGGATCTGCCCATTGTTCAAATAATGATCGCGCGCAGCTCCTTGCAGGGTTGCCGCCCCGGATTGCCAGTCGAAAGCGACCCTGGGTGCAACCGGAACGCCCTGTTCGGCATAGTGAATCGCAGGGCGCAGGATCGCCTCCAGCCCCAAACGCCCTTCGCTTTCCGCCAGGCGGCAGAAGGCATCCACGGCTCCGGGAATGGTCACGGCATCCGGACCGTCCAAAGGTATGGATGGCAGGCCTCGGTCTCGCAACATCTGTGATTGCGCGGCAGCCGGTGCGCGGCCCGATCCATTAAGTGCGCGTATCTTGTTTTCGCCAGCGCGATTGAACAGAACGAAACAATCACCACCCAATCCGGTCATCTGTGGTTCGCAAATTCCAAGAAGAACAGCCCCGGCGATCGCGGCATCCATCGCATTGCCGCCTTGGCCCAGGATATCGATGGCCACCTTGGCCGCCAGCGGATGCGATGTCGCGCACATGCCTTGCGTGGCAAAAACTTCGGATCGGCCGGGACTGTGCAGATCACGCATGGCGAATTCTCTCTCTCTTTGGAACAAGGGAAAGCTATTCACTCATCAGCGATTGTCCAGCGATTTCAGGAGAGAATTTCCTCGGCGCCATTCACTGGGTGGGGGCTGTGATATGCGGCGCCGAGGGAAGCTATCTGAGCTACGAGTCACTGTATGGCGGTTGTTTGCGGCGCGACAATGTTTCGAAAATGACCTTATTGTGACCAATTGTGGTCGGTCATCCATTGGGTTCAAAGTCAAATCGCAGGGAAAGCCGATTGCATCCACTGCGCCGCTCGTACCGGATATCGCTGGTGAGACGATGTATCAGGAACCAGCCGAACCCGCCTTCGGGAAGCTCCTGGAGGTCGGATCCAAGTGGAGCAGGGGTGCCATCTGGAGGTCGGTATCCAGGCAGCGGCCGACCCGTATCCGAGATCAAGATGTCCAAAAGATCCCTGTCCAGTCGACAGGTAACCTGAACCTTGGCAGGGGCAACGCCATTATACGCGTGCTCCACGACGTTGTTGGTGGCTTCAGCCAACGCAATCTTCACATCACCGGCTTTGTGGGGCGGCAATCCCCGCTCCGCCAGACCGACGCTGAGCTTTGCAATGCCCGCACTGGCCTCGGATTCGGTTGCAGGGAACGTCAGTTCCAGACAGGTCTTGTTTTCAATCGGCTCCACGCCATCTATCCCTTGCCGCCGTCAGGCGTCCGTCTCTGACAACGCGTCATCCAGTGTTTCAAAAAGCCTGAAAACCGTATCCATGCGTGTCAGGCGGAAGACTTTTTCGACCACTGGCTGCAATCCGGCCAGATCAAGCCTCCGATCTTTCCCCAGCTGTTTCATTGAGGCAACGATTGCACCCAGGCCGCTGGAGTCAATGAACTCGACGTCGGACAGATCCAGAACAATGCGATGAGCGCTGTCCTCGGTATTGGCGCGCATGTCTTCTTTGAACTGAATGGCCATTGTAGCATCGATCCGGTCGGCATGAACGGTGATGATCTGAGTTTCGCCGGTTGTCTTGCTGGTCAGCCCCATGATCCCGCCGCCTTCCAAACTGAAAATGAGTCGTAGAAATACGCTAGACGGCAATTCTTACCATTCGGTATTCAAGAGCCGGAAAGCAGGAGGAAAACCCGGATGAGAGACGTTGTTATAGCAGGGGCCGCCCGCACACCGATGGGCGGATTCCAGGGCATGTTTGAAGGTGTTGCTGCGGCTGACCTCGGGGGCGAAGCAATCCGCGCGGCATTGCAGCAGGCGAGGGTGCAGTCAGTTGACGAAGTGCTGATGGGTTGCGTTTTGCCTGCGGGACAAGGCCAGGCACCTGCCCGGCAGGCCGGATTCGCGGCGGGGCTGGGCGAAGAGGTTCCCGCCACCACGCTGAACAAAATGTGTGGTTCGGGGATGAAGGCCGCAATGATGTCCTTTGACCAAATTGCCTTGGGCCATGCAGATACGATGGTCGCGGGCGGCATGGAAAGCATGACCAACGCGCCGTATCTTCTTCCCAAGATGCGCGGCGGTGCCCGCATTGGCCACAGCCAGGTGGTTGATCACATGTTCCTTGACGGCCTTGAAGATGCCTATGACAAAGGCCGTCTGATGGGGACTTTCGCCGAAGATTGTGCCGAGGCGTACCAGTTCACCCGTGAAGCACAGGATGAATATGCGCTGCAATCTCTGTCCAACGCGCTGTCTGCCCAGGAAAGTGGTGCATTCGATCAGGAAATCGCGCCTGTTACGGTCCGGACGCGCAAAGGTGAAATTCTGCTAGAGTCAGATGAGCAGCCCAAATCTGCCCGCCCCGAGAAGATCCCGACGCTGAAGCCTGCGTTCCGCAAGGACGGTACGGTGACAGCTGCCAACTCGTCTTCAATTTCAGACGGCGCGGCGGCGCTGGTTCTTGCGTCCGCAGAAGCCGCCGAAGCGCAGGGCATAACGGTTCGGGCCCGGATTTTGGGTCATGCGAGTCATGCTCAGGCCCCCGGCCTTTTCACGACGGCTCCGGTCCCGGCGGCGCAGAAGCTCTTGTCGCGCATAGGTTGGGGCAAGGATGACGTCGACCTGTGGGAAGTGAACGAGGCCTTCGCGGTTGTCCCGATGGCTTTCATGCACGAGATGAACCTTCCGCGTGACAAGGTGAATGTGAATGGCGGCGCCTGTGCCCTGGGTCACCCTATCGGTGCCTCTGGTGCCCGCATCATCGTTACTTTGTTGAATGCGCTGGAAAAACGAAACCTCAAGCGGGGTGTCGCGGCGATCTGCATTGGCGGAGGTGAAGGCACGGCCATTGCCATTGAACGCGTTTGACCCTGCTTCATTTTCCAAATACTCCGAAGGTTCGGGGGCAGTGCTCCCGGCCATCCGAAGGGGTTGCAATCAATGACTGCCGATTACGAAACGCTTGCCAAGACCATCGCGGCCCTGACCGAAGGCGAAACGGATCAGGTTGCTCTCATGGCCACTGTCGCCTGCGAGGTTCACCATTCCGACGATCGTTTTGACTGGACTGGGTTTTATCGTGTCACCGAGCCGGGCATTCTGAAAATTGGCCCCTATCAGGGTGGGCACGGTTGTTTGGTTATCCCGTTCGAGCGGGGCGTCTGCGGTGCCGCCGCAAGAACGGGCGAAACGCAACTGGTGCCGGATGTCGACGCGTTTCCGGGTCACATCGCTTGCGCCAGTTCAACCCGGTCCGAACTTGTTCTGCCGGTGCAGGACTCGTCGGGCACAGTCATTGCCGTTTTTGACATTGACAGCGACCAGCCGGATGCTTTCACGCAACAGGATGCGCGAAACCTGGAAAGCATTCTGACCGCGGTGTTTGCGGCCTGCTAACCTCTGGCGTCGTTGCGGTCCTGCATCAAAACAGGGGATTTCCGGGCGATTGGACGGCCCGGCGGACTTCGTCTTGCAGGCTTCGAAGCGATCTCCTATCAAAATCCATAGCGAAGTTTCGTTTTGGGGTGTTTCTCAGGGATGCAAGAGTCTGACATCAATCCGACGGTCGCGGATGAAGCGCCAAAAAAAGGGATCAGACGTGCCCATATGGCGACATTCCCTGATCGCGTCGGCGTATTGCCCCAATCGGTGGCAAGCATCGCGCCGCAGGTCGACAGGGTTTTCATCTGCCTGAACGAATATCAGGATGTGCCCGATTTTCTGGGCGAGTTCGATAACGTCACGGCCGTGATCCCCGAGCGGGACTACAAGGATGTCGGCAAGTTCATTTTCCAACCTGATCCGGAAGACACCGTTTTTCTTGTCGACGATGATATCGAATATGCGGACAACTATGCCCGTCAGACCATACGCCGGGCGCGGGGCGTCGGACTGGAAAAGCGTGTCTTCGGCTATCATGCCACGACATTCACAAATCCCACACCCAAGTCGATACGGCAGCGCACGTTGTTGCGCATGAACCAACGGCTGACCTACTCGACCAGAGTACACCAGCTGGGAACCGGAACCGTCATGTTGTCCGGGACGCTGTTCCCAACGCTGGATTACATGGAGGGCAGCGAGAAGTTTGTCGATGTGCGTTTTGCCCGCTACTGTTTTGAAAATGACATCGAAATGTGGACGCTGCCCAGAAACCGCCGCCGCTTTCCCAGCTTGCTTGCAGGGCTTGAGCCGGAAAAGCGTGAAACGATTGCTGACAGTTTCACTCGTCGTTGGCCTCAACATGTGCTGGATGAAGTGAAGGTTTTTGCCGGCCTTCAATTCTAAAGCCAGACGGGTTGTCCAAGATCAAGGGTGATTCAGGACGTGCCCCGGCGTGAAGGATCGCCGATGTCGCCGCAGCGCGACAGGGGAACGGCGTGTGATGTCTTTCCGAAATGATATCACTGCACGAAGAATGCTGAAATCCGGCTGCTGTTACCCTGCGACTGTCTGGTGTTTCAGGGCCTTACGCGCCAGCTGGCCATTAACTCCGTTGTCGGCAAGCTGTAGTGGTCAACGTCCAAACAAAAACGGACGTGAAAAATCACTTGGAAATTTCACAAACTTGCTCCATCGTGAAAAACGAGGAAAAAATTTCACGAGATTCGGAGTGGCCTGTGAACAGCCAAGCCCCCCAAAGCGCGACACTAGGTGCTGACCTGCGGGCCTTGCGCAAGGCCCGAGGGTTGACCCTGACCGAGATTGCAACCCGGCTGGATCGCTCTGTCGGTTGGTTGAGCCAGGTTGAGCGTGACCTGTCAGAGCCTTCAATCTCGGATCTGCGCCAGATTGCCGAGTGCCTTGGCGTGCCCATGTCGATGCTGTTTGCGCATTCCGCTGCCCCCGCAGACGAACAGGGCTACGTTGTGCGTGCCGGGTCGCGTCGCCCGATGGGGTCGGGCGAAGAAGGGCTGATTGAAGAGTTGTTGTCGCCGGATCTGACCGATGATTTCGAAATGGTACATTCCACTTTCGAGCCAAATTCACGGATGCAGACACCAGCCAACCGCCCGACGCAGGAAGTGGGCTACATGATCTCAGGCCGATTGGACCTGACGATCGGGTCGCGTGAATTCCTGGTGACTCCGGGTGACAGTTTTCGGATCAAACATGAACCTTATCAATGGGCTAACCCTTATGATGAACCTGCCGTGGCCATCTGGGTCATTGCTCCGCCGGTGTATTGATGTCGTTTGAGGCCTGGACCATATTCGCGCTTTTCTGGGTGGTATTCGTCACCACACCGGGGCCGAATGCAGTCAACTGCATCTCGAACGGGATGAGCCTGCCGTTTTCGAAGGCCATGCTGAGTGTACTGGCCATCCTGACACAGGCCAGCATGTTTTTGATCCTGTCCGCGCTGGGCGTCACTGCCCTGATTGCCGCTTCTCCGACCGGTTTTTTCATGGCCAAGCTGGTCGGCGCGGGCTTTCTGATCTGGCTGGGCGTGCGGGGGTGGATGAACGCAACAAAGCCCGCACCGGTTTCGGAGCGCCCGGCCCGGCACGTTTATTTGCACGCGCTGGCAGTGGCCACGATCAACCCCAAAAGTGTCGCCGGATATCTCGCGGCGTTCTCGCAATTCGTTCAGCCCGAGGTTCCGATCTGGCAGCAGATGGTCGTGATCATGCCAACCGCGCTGATCATCACCACACTCAGCTATACCGGTTTCACCGTGTTGGGCGCCTTGATGGGCAAGGCGGCGCTGGGCGCGGTGTTCAATATCTGGGTGCGCCGGGTGATGGCGGCCTGTTTCATAATCTACGGCGTGTTGTTGGGAACCAGCACCGCTCCAGCGGCAAGGGGGTAGTCATATGCACAACGGGTCCTGCCTTTGCGGTTCAGTTGCTTTCACCATCGACGGAGAGCTGTCGCCGCCCTCGGCCTGCCATTGCGGTCAATGCCGCAAACAGTCCGGCCATGTTTGGTCTTCGACCTGGACGCATCAGGATAACCTCAGCTTCACCGCCAGCGATACACTTGCGTGGTTTCGCGCTTCGGACACCGCCCGTCGCGGTTTCTGCCGTTCATGCGGTTCATTCCTCTTCTGGCAGCACAATGACGAGGACACGATTTCGATTTCCATGGGGGCCTTCGATTCGCCCACCGGATTACAACTCGCCCGGCACATCTTTGTGGCCGACAAGGGCGATTATTACGACATCACGGACGATCTGCCCCAACGGGCACAGTAACAGGGACCAAGACTCATGAGTGATTTTCCGACAAAAGCCCGCGTGGTCATTATCGGTGGCGGTGTGGTGGGGGCCTCCTCGCTGTATCATCTGGCCAAGAAGGGTTGGACCGATTGTGTCCTTCTGGAAAAGAACGAACTGACCGCGGGTTCGACTTGGCATGCGGCGGGCAACGTTCCGACCTTCTCGAATTCATGGGCAATCATGAATATGCAGCGGTACTCGACCGAGCTGTATTCGCGCTTGGGCGAAGAGGTTGATTACCCGATGAACTATCATGTTTCGGGCTCGATCCGTCTGGCGCACAGCAAAGAGCGGATGCAGGAGTTCGAACACGCAATGGCAATGGGCCGCTATCAGGGCATCCCGATGGAGATGTGGACACCGGAAGAAGCTAAAGAGCGCTATCCATTCCTGGAAACGCACGATCTTGAAGGCGTACTGTACGACCCGACAGATGGCGACATTGATCCGGCGCAGCTGACACAGGCGCTGGCCAAGGGGGCCCGGGACATGGGCCAGAAGATCATCCGGTTTTGCCCGGCAAATGGCGTAACTCAGCACGACGATGGCACCTGGACCGTCCACACGGACAAGGGCGATATCGATTGTGATTATGTGGTGAATGCTGCCGGATACTATGCGCAACGCGTCGGCGAGTGGTTCAAACCCTTCGGCGGCCGCAACGTTCCCGCAATGGTCATGAGCCACCAGTATCTGCTGACGGACGAAGTGCCGGAAGTTGAAGAATGGTCCAAGGCAAACGGCGGCAAGAAGCTGCCGCTGTTGCGCGATGTAGACGTCTCGTACTACCTGCGGCAGGAGAAGAACGGCTTCAATCTTGGTCCTTACGAGCCTAACTGTAAGGGCCATTGGATGACCGAAGATGACCCTATGCCCGAGGATTTCAGTTTCCAGCTTTGGAACGATGATCTGGACCGCATCGAGGACATCGTCACCGACGCGATGGAGCGGGTGCCGCTGATGGCAACCTCGGGTGTTGGACGTGTCATCAACGGACCGATTCCCTACGCGCCGGACGGCTTGCCGCTGATTGGCCCGATGCCCGGCGTCAAGAATGCGTTCGAGGCGCACACCTTTACCTTTGGCATCGCGCAAGGCGGCGGGGCAGGCAAGGTGCTGGCCGAGTGGATCGTTGATGGTGCGACCGAGTGGGACATGTGGGCGGTCGATCCGCGCCGCTATACCGATTACACGGATCAGGATTACTGCAACCGTAAGGGTATGGAAGTGTACGGCAACGAATACGCCATGCACTTCCCCCATCACGAATGGCCCGCTGCGCGCGACAAGAAACTGTCACCTGTCCATGAAAAGGTCAAAGTGCTGGGCGGCGTGATGGGGGCCTATAACGGATGGGAACGGGCGAACTGGTTTGCAAAGCCGGGTGATGACACATCGCTTGAGGCAACCCACACCTGGGGTCGGGCCGGCCCGTGGGAGCGGCGGATCAAAGAAGAATGCGAGGCCGTGAGAGACCATTGTGGCGTGTTGGACTTGCCTGGCTTCTCGCGCTTCATGGTCAAGGGAGACGGCGCCGCCGAGGCGTTGCGCGGCCTCGCAACCGGAGGATTGCCAAAGGTCGGTCGCATGAACCTCATCTATGTCTCTGACGACCGCGGCCGTATCCTGACCGAGATGTCCTGTATTCGTTTGGGCGAAGACGAGTTCATGATGATAACGGCGGCAACTGCGCAGTGGCACGATCGCGATATCCTGATGAACGTGATGCCTTCCACAGTGTCGGTCGAGGATGTCACCACGACACGTGACACCCTGATTGTCACCGGTCCGAAATCGCGTGAGATCCTCTCGGGTATGACAGATGCTGATCTGACCTTGGGTTGGTTGACCCATCAGTCTGCTACCGTTGCAGGCCAGCCTGTTCATCTTATCCGCGTCTCCTTCGCCGGTGAGTTGGGATGGGAAGTGCACGCTTTGAACGAGCATATGCCTGCGATCTACGATGCGATCATCGACGCCAGTGCCAAGCCGTTCGGGATGTACGCGCTGAACTCGCTGCGCATCGAAAAAGGCTATCGCGCGTGGAAAGGCGATTTGTCGACCGACTACTCGCTGCTGGAAGGCGGCCTGGAGCGATTTGTCAAACTGGACAAACCACAGGACTTCCCCGGAAAGGCAGCGATCCTGAACGAAAAGCAGCAGGGCGTTAAAAAGTCGTTCGTCACCCTGACTGTCGATGCGGGTGATTGCGATGCGCCGTACATGTCCTGTATCTGGCAGAACGGTGAGATCGTCGGCGAAACCACGTCCGGCGCATGGGGTTACCGCGTCGGCAAGTCCATCGCACTGGGCATGATCAAGGCCGAGCTTGCAAACCCCGGAACCGAGCTCGAGGTGGAAATCTACGGCCAGAAGTGCCGTGCTGTGGTACAGCAGGACCAACCGCTTTGGGATCCCGAGAACGAGCGGTTGCGCGCTTAACCCCTATCGGAGACGGCCATGAGCAATCGATGCGCCAAACCGGGACCGGGAGAGGGTCCCGACTATGACCGAGAGAACGACCACACCTACTTAAGGGTGTTGGGTCAAAACACAGACGTGGCGTTTGCGACTGTAGAAGACAATCTGAAGGCCAGCATCGCGCTTGGCCTTCATTGTCATGACAGCCGCGCAGAAACGTTCTGTATTCTGGAAGGCGAGGTTGATTTCCTGATTGATGGTGGATGGTATCGATATGGGCGGGAGATCACGATCCACGGTCCGGATCAGTCGGATGATGAGGTCTGAGATGACGACCCCCAAAACCATGTCGGGCGTCTACCTGACCGGCCACGGCGGACCCGAGGTTCTGGAATGGCGTGATGATATCCCGGTTCCTGAACCCGGGGCAGGGCAAATTCTTGTCCGTGTCGCCGCTGCGGGAGTGAACAACACGGATATCAACACGCGGGTCGGTTGGTACTCATCGGATGTCACCGGTGCTACGGATGCCGTTGATCAGGACGTTGAAGCCGGTGGTTGGGGCGGTGCATTGCACTTTCCCCGCATTCAGGGTGGTGACCTGTGCGGCATTGTTGAGGCGGTTGGTGTCGGGGCAGGTTTCGAACAAGGCCAGCGCGTGACATGTCCGATAAACATTCCGCGCCCACGCCCTGGAAACCCGCGGGGCTTCATTGCGCTTGGTTCCGAGATCGACGGGGCTTTTGCCCAATACTGCCTTGTTGAAGCGGATGATCTTTATGATGTCAGCGCTTCGCCCCTTACGGACGTGGAAATCGCAGCCATTCCTTGCGCCTTTGGCACGGCCGAAAATCTATTGACCCGTGCGGGTGTTATCGCAGGACAAAAGGTTTTGATCACCGGCGCTTCAGGAGGCGTAGGTCTGGCGGCGGTGCAACTCGCCGCAACGCGCGGGGCGTCGGTTTGGGGTGTGACAAGTGAGGCCAAAGCAGAAATCGTGAATTCTCAGGGGGCAGAGAACACGTTTGACCGGAACGACCCGCTGCCGCAAGATATGTTCGATGTGGTGATCGACGTTGTGGGTGGCCCCGTATGGCCATCGCTGATCCTTTCCCTGAAACCCAGCGGGCACTACGCCGTTTCGGGGGCAATAGCTGGCCCGATTGTCGAAGCTGATCTGCGCGACATCTACCTGCGCGACATAACCATACATGGGTGTACGCATCAGGCACCCGAAGTCTTTGCCCGTCTTGTGGAAATGGTGAATACCGGACGGATCAAGCCGCTGGTTTCCCGGACCTATCCGCTGAAGGATATTGGCATTGCACAGGCCGACTTTCAGTCAAAGACTCTTCCGGGAAAACTGGTATTGGTGCCCTGAGGAGTAACGACATGGCAGATATCACCCTTTTGGACGGCTCTATCGGGCAGGAACTGGTAAAACGCAGTGGCAACCGGGCGACACCGCTGTGGTCGACGCGCGTGATGATCGATCACCCCGATTTGGTCGGAGAAGTGCACCGCGACTATTTCCGTCGGGGTGCGACGGTCGCGACAACCAATACTTATGCCGTGCATCGCTCTCGTCTGGTGCGGGTGGGGATGGAAGATCACATGCCCACCCTGATCGACACTGCCCTGACACAGGCCGAACGTGCCCGCACAGAAACCGAGGGGCGGATCGCGGGTGCATTGGGGCCGTTGCTGGCATCATATCGACCCGATCTTAACCCGGACCCGGCAGACGCGGCTGAAAAGTTCGCCGAGCTTGTGACCATGATGGCCGCTCGGGTCGATCTGTTTCTGATCGAGACCGTGTCTTCGGTACAGGAAGCCGAGGGCGCACTGCGAGGCACGGCCGGATGCGGAAAACCGGTTTGGCTGTCCCTTTCGGTCAATGATGACGATGGCGGCTTTCTCAGGTCCGGCGAACCATTGGCGGACATTGCTCCGCTGGTGAAAGAGTTTTCGCCTGATGCCGTGTTGATCAACTGTTCCCGTCCCGAGGCGATCCCGGCGGCGCTGGAGGTTCTGTCCGGCATGAATCGGCCTTTTGGGGCCTACGCCAATGGATTTACGCATATTTCAGATGGCTTCCTTCGGGACGCGCCGACCGTGGATGCCCTGCAAGAGCGCCATGACCTCAGCCCCAAGGCTTATGCGGACCAGGTGATGCGGTGGGTCGATCAGGGGGCAACGATTGTTGGTGGGTGCTGCGAAATCGGACCGGATCATATCGAAGAACTGGCGAACCGGTTGCGGGCCGCCGGTCATAACATCGTCTGAACAAGAAAATGGCGGCAAAACCAACTTCGGCAGCACCAAATCAGGCCATCCGGCATTTCGACATCCTTGTCGCGCCGGGCTTCGTGTTGTTGGAGCTGGCTTCGTTGGTTGAGGTGTTGAGGCTGGCCAACCGTGTATGCCCAAGCCCTCCATTCACCTTCACCTATCGCTCGCTCAAAGGTGGCCCGATTGCCAGCAGCAGTGACGCTGTGGTTCAAACAGAAGCGGTGCCGTCACTGCCTAAGGCGAACTACCTGTTCGTAATCGGCAACTCAGATCCGGATCACCCGGATTTGTCGTTGGGACGGGTGGTGTCGGACTATACCTTCCGGGACGCCAAGGTGTTCCTGCTGGCCGAAGCCGCCAGCCGTTATATCGACGAACAGGGTACAGACGACTTGGCAACCCATTGGGAGAACGCATCGTTCCTGCGGGAACGCGGAGCCCGGTTCGAAGCCAAACTGTCGATCGCAACCCAACAGGGCGCAGTGGTGACATGTGCCGGGATGGAGGCCACAACCGATATCGCCCTGGCAGTGATCGGACGTCATATCTCGGGACCTGCAAAGATGACCGTGGCCGACATCATGTTGCATGAGAACATCCGTGATTTCGCCTCGATGCAGCCATTCTCAGGCGCCAAGTTGACCGCGACGGGAGATTCGAAGCTGGATCAGTGCATAAAGCTCATGCAGGCTAATATCGAAGACCCCCTGCCGATCAATCAGATTGTCGATTCGCTGCACCTGTCGAACCGGTCCCTTGAGCGTAAGTTCAAAACCTTTTTTGGAACCACTCCCAACGGTTTCTACCGGGAAATGCGACTGGCCAAGGCAAATAACCTATTGCTGAACACCACGATGAGCGTTCGCGAAATTGGATTGGCTTGTGGTTTTCCGAACGGTTTTTCGTCCGTCTACAAAAGCTTCTTTGGGGTCACGCCCTTTGTCGTGCGCCGGGAAAAGCGCGCGGCGACACATCGGTGAAAACTGCCGATTTCGTGACGTTTTTGGTGCATTTGTTGTCGGTCTTCCATGGCAACTTGTGCCAAACCTGACACAGCGGAGAATTCAGGATGGTTGATCTTCCCAGCAAGGCCCGTGTGGTCATCATCGGCGGTGGCGTCATCGGATGCTCAGTCGCGTATCATTTGACCAAGAAGGGTTGGAAAGATGTCGTGCTGCTGGAACGCAAGCAGCTGACCAGTGGCACCACCTGGCATGCGGCAGGTCTGATTGCGCAGCTGCGCGCCACTGCAAACATGACCAAGCTGGCGAAGTACAGCCAAGAGCTGTATGGCGCGCTGGAAGAGGAAACCGGCGTCGCTACGGGATTCAAGCGGTGCGGGTCGATCACCGTGGCCCTGACCGAAGAACGCAAAGAGGAAATCTATCGTCAGGCTGCGATGGCACGGGCGTTTGGTGTCGAGGTCGAAGAAATCTCGAATGAGCGCGTGCAGGAGCTGTATCCGCACATCAATCTCGAGGGCGTCAAAGGTGCCGTCTATCTGCCGCTCGACGGGCAGGGTGATCCGGCCAATATTGCGCTGGCTTTGGCCAAGGGCGCGCGCCAGCGCGGGGGCGTGGTGAAAGAGAGGGTTAAGGTCACCGATATCGTCAGGCAGGGCCGGTCGGTTACTGGTGTGGACTGGGTCGCGGATGACGGCAGCGCCTCGGGCCATATCGAATGTGACATGGTGGTAAACTGCGCGGGCATGTGGGGCCACGAAGTTGGCCGCATGGCCGGTGTGAACGTTCCGCTGCATGCCTGCGAACACTTCTACATTGTGACCGAGAACATCAATGGTCTGACCCAGCTGCCGGTGCTGCGTGTGCCGGACGAATGTGCTTATTACAAAGAAGATGCAGGTAAAATCCTGCTGGGTGCGTTTGAACCCAACGCGAAACCTTGGGCGATGAATGGCATCCCGGACACGTTCGAATTCGACCAGCTGCCCGAGGATTTCGACCATTTCGAACCGATCCTCGAAGCCGCCTGCGAACGGATGCCGATGCTGGCCGAGGCGGGCATCCACACCTTCTTCAACGGCCCCGAGAGCTTTACTCCTGATGATGCCTATCATCTGGGTCTGGCGCCCGAGATGGGCAATGTCTGGGTTGCCGCCGGGTTCAATTCGATTGGCATTCAATCGGCCGGTGGTGCAGGCATGGCGTTGGCCGAATGGATGGATACGGGCGAAAAACCGTTCGATCTGGGCGATGTAGACATCAGTCGGATGCAACCGTTTCAAGGGAACAAGCAGTACCTGTTCGAGCGCTCGAAAGAGACCCTGGGCCTGCTCTATGCCGACCACTACCCCTTCCGCCAGAAAGCCACCGCGCGCGGTGTTCGCCGGACTCCGTTCCACCATCACCTGCTGGAACAGGGCGCCGTGATGGGTGAACTGGCCGGGTGGGAGCGCGCCAACTGGTTCGCCAAGGAAGGGCAAGAGCGCGAATACAACTACAGCTGGAAGCGCCAGAACTGGTTCGAGAATTCCGCGGCTGAGCACAGAGCTGTGCGTGAAAATGTGGGCATGTACGACATGTCTTCGTTTGGCAAGATCCGCGTAGAGGGTCCCGATGCCGAAAAGTTCATGAACTATATCGGTGGCGGCGATTACGCAGTGCCCAATGGCAAGATCGTCTACACGCAGTTTCTGAACCGTTCCGGCGGAATCGAGGCGGATGTCACCGTGACACGTCTTACCGAGACTTCCTATTTGGTGGTCACTCCGGCAGCGACCCGTCTGGCGGATCAGACCTGGATGATGCGCCATTCGGGCAATTTCAACGTGGTCATCACCGATGTCACGGCGGGTGAAGGCGTTTTGGCGGTGATGGGCCCGAATTCCCGGGCCTTGCTGGAAAAGGTGTCGCCCAACGACTTCTCGAACGCGGCAAATCCCTTCGGCACCGCGCAGGAAATCGAGATCGGCATGGGCCTCGCCCGTGTCCACCGCGTCACCTATGTGGGCGAGCTTGGATGGGAGATCTATGTATCCTCCGACATGGCGGGCCACGTCTTTGAAACGCTGCACGGGGCGGGGCAGGACATGGGGCTCAAGCTGTGCGGCATGCACATGATGGATAGTTGCCGGATCGAAAAGGGCTTCCGCCATTTCGGGCACGATATCACCTGCGAAGATCACGTCGTCGATGCGGGTTTGGGCTTTGCAGTCAAGGTGGACAAGGGCTGCGATTTCATTGGGCGTGAGGCCGTGATTGCGCGCAAGGAAAGCGGTCCCCGGAACCGTCTGGTCCAGTTCCGCCTGACAGACTCCGAACCACTGCTGTTCCACAATGAACCGATCGTACGGGATGGGGAGTACGTGGGCTACCTGAGTTCCGGCAACTATGGCCATACTCTCGGCGGCGCCATCGGTTTGGGCTACGTGCCATGCCAGGGAGAGAAAGCCGCCGACGTTCTGGCGTCGACCTACGAGATCGACGTGTGTGGCGTGAAGGTCAAAGCCGAAGCGTCACTCAAACCCATGTATGATCCCAAATCCGAACGGGTGAAGGTGTGACCATGGTGTTCGGTGGGGGCTCTGCCCCCGCCGCCTTCGGCGACTCCCCCGAGATATTTTCGGCCAGATGAAGATTGGTTCCCCTTGTTCATCTGGCCCCAAATATCCCGGAGCGCGAGGCAGAGCCTCGCATTTCAGACGTCACCTGAAAAGCGTGGTCCGATAACTCATCAAACATCGTTATGTGACACTTCACTGTTTTCAGAGTTTTCAACCTGTTCAGTTCTGCCGTAAACCGAACCGGTAGCAACCGGAGACCCGATGTGGCTGACCCGCTCTTACCTTCTCAGAACACGGACATACCAAAAGGACTTGCGTTGGCAGTCACGGCTTATGTCCTGTGGGGGTTCCTGCCTCTGTATATGAAAGCGTTGGATCATATGGGGCCGGTCGAGGTCGTGGCGCATCGTGTTATCTGGTCAGTACCCGTGGCGGGGTTGTTGCTAGTGGTACTGGGCCGAACCCGGGATCTGAAGGCTGCGCTTGGCAATCCGAAGATGTTAGGCATGGCCGCTTTGACAGCTGCGCTAATTTCCGTGAACTGGGCGATTTACGTATGGGCCATTTCTACGGGCAACGCGTTGGATGCAGCGCTGGGATATTACATCAACCCTCTGTTCAGTATTGCGCTGGGGGCGATCTTGTTGAGGGAACCCCTGACAAGGACACAACTGTTCGCGGTCGGGTTGGCTGTGATGGGTGTGGTGGTACTTGTGGTAGAGGCCGGTCGATTGCCTTGGGCCGCTCTTGGGTTGATGGTCAGCTGGGGGTTCTACGCGTTTTTCAAACGCTCGCTGCCGATTGGGCCGAACCAGGGTTTTCTGCTTGAGGTCCTGATCCTTTTGATTCCGGCACTGGTTTATATCACCTTTCTGGGTGTGCAGGGCACAGGACATTTCGGCGTGGCGATGTCGGACACTCTATTGTTGTCCTGCGCCGGGGTTGTGACGGCCGTGCCGTTGCTGGTTTACGCAAATGGCGCCAAACTGGTGCGTCTGTCCACGATGGGCATCCTGCAATACATTGCGCCGACCATGATTTTCATTACAGCAATAACCCTGTTCGGTGAGAAGATAGACACAGGCCGGATGATTGCGTTCCCACTGATCTGGGCGGCTCTGGTTGTTTACTCGATCCCTATGATCCGGCAGGTGCGCACTCAGGCCTGAAGCAACAGACGCGCGGCTGCATCTGCCCAAAGCGCATACGCCCGGGGGCTGGGATGATAGCCATCCGGTGCCGCCAGCGCCGGGTCGTCCGGCAGGTCGAGTGGCAGGTGTTGAACATGCGGAAAAGCAGCCGCAACCTCTTGCAGCCCCTGGTCCAGGCGTGCGGCTTGGCATCCAAGCACCCAGGCCAGCGGCTGAGGCAAGGCCGGAAACCTGTTCATCTGCGGGACAGCGGTTATGACGATGCGACGAGCGCCCAGTCCTTCGGAAAGTAAGCGGATGAGACGGGTCTGGCGGCTTGTAAATTGCCCACGTGTCACGGCTCGGGTGACATCATTGACTCCAAGTGCCGTAACGACAGCATCGAATTCGCCATCTATTTGCGTCAGGCGGTCAATCGTATCCTGGGTGGTGTGCCCGGTTGCCGCTTCCAGCTGCCATTCGACCGCGTAGTGCCTGGCCAGACGGTTGACCAGATGTCCGGATAACGCCTGATCCTGCGTGCCTGCGCCCACTCCGGCTGCCGAGCTATCACCGATGATCAGAAGCCGCAGACGCGGCCCGCGACCTCTGCGGCCCTCGCGCGCGCCGGTCGGTTCCGGCAGCAGCTGAGCGTTCCGTCGCACCGATAGGCCCTGCGCGGCAAGCACCGGAAGCAAAGGCACCCGCAAAATCTGATCGACAGATAAGGAACGCGGCATTGTCAGCTCAGCGCGTTTTTGAATTCAAGAAAACGAGCGTCGGTCATGACCCGCGCCATCATGGCATCGCGCAAGGCACCCACCGTTTTGTAGGGGCGCATGACGACCTCGAAAGTCTGAATCAACCCGCTGTCATTCAGCGTAACAAGATCCACGCCGATACCATCCAGATCACCGACTTTGCATTGGAACTCCAACGCCCAGTCTTTCCCGTCGCCCATGACGCGCCGATAACGAAATTCTGAAAACACCTGCCCGACATGCCCCAGAACGGCAGCGACCGGAGCGCGCCCTGTCCAGGTGCTGTAGTAGGTTGGTGGCAGGAACTGCACATCTTCGGCCAAGAGTTCGTGGATCAAGGCCTCATCGCCTTTCGCGACAACCTCTTGCATGCGTTCAATTGTCGGGTGCATGGCATCTCCTCCGCTTTTGGGGTGAAGGTCACCGAACATGGGCGGGCATGCAAGGACGACGTTGCGGGAGGCCACGAGCTGGGATAGGCACCCTGCATGAGCGACACCTATGATCCCCCTCAAACCCCGCTGGATGTGTTGCATGAAGATGCGCAGCTGATCGTGGTGAACAAGCCTTCGGGCTTGCTTTCGGTTCCGGGGCGGGGCGCGCATCTGTCAGATTGTCTGTTGACCCGGGTGCAGGATGCATTTCCACAAGCACTGCTGGTGCACCGGTTGGACCGGGATACGTCCGGTGTCATGGTCTTTGCCCAAACGCCGCACGCGCAGCGCAACCTGAGCATGCAATTCGAGCAGCGTCAGACCCGCAAAACCTATGTCGCCCGTGTCTGGGGGCAGCTGGAACCCAAGACCGGTACCGTTGACCTGCCTCTGATCGTGGACTGGCCCAACCGGCCCAGACAGATGGTTTGTCATGGGACGGGCAAACCTGCCGTGACGGACTGGCGCGTTGTGAAGACCGAAGGCGATACGACGCGTGTGCGTCTGTTTCCCAAAACGGGCCGGTCTCATCAGCTTCGCGTTCACATGCAGGCGCTGGGCCACCCGATCCTGGGCGATCCATTCTATGCGACAGGCGATGCGCTGGACTTCCCCAGATTGATGCTGCATTCAGAAGAGCTGCGCCTGAAGCACCCGGAAGGTGGGGTTTCGATGAAGTTTCGGGCCCGGCCCGAGTTCTGATTTCAGGCCGTGCTGGTCCAGAGCATCTTCAGATTTCCCAGCGAAAAACGTCTTGATCGTTTCTTTGAAACAGGTTGCTTGCACTGCCGGGCCATGGCGATTTCGCGCTCGATCTCGAAGGCGCGCAGGGTGTGGTCCTGAGACCATTGCCCCAGCCTGAGTGTCATCATGACGTGGGTGTCGAGGTAAGGCATTTTTCGTGCTCCTTTTTTTGTTGCCATTCCAATCTGGCCCATCACTCCTGACACCTTCTTGTCAGTGGGGTGTGCTAGGGTGTCAGCATGTTGACAGGAGGATGCCATGCGCCGTTCGACCCGATTGTTTGAAATCATCCAGATCCTGCGGGCTGCGGGCACTCCGGTCACGGCAGAGGCACTGGCCGCAAGGTTGGAGGTGTCCGTGCGCACGGTCTATCGGGACATTGCCGAGTTACAGGCGCAACGGACGCCCATCGAAGGAGAGGCCGGTATTGGGTACGTGATGCGACGCGGCTACGATTTGCCGCCGCTCAATTTCGATGCAGAAGAAGTTGAGGCTTTGTGGGTTGGCCTGTCCCTTCTTGCACGTACCGGCGACAGCCACCTGCAAAGGGCCGCCAACCGGATATGCCAGAAGATAGACGCGCTGCATTGTCCTGCAGACTGGCTACAGGTGGCGCCATGGGGTGCCCCGGCGGACGATCCGGAAAAGGGTTGTGTATCGATCGCACATTACCGCGAGGCCATTCGGGCAGAACGGAAAATTCGTATCACCTATGAAGATGGCGAAGGCGAACGCACGGCCCGGGTCGTGCGTCCTCTGGCGCTGATCTACCACATCGAATGCACGATGCTGGCAGGCTGGTGTGAACTGCGCAACGGCTTTCGCCATTTCCGCACCGACCGTATCTGGTCCAGCGAATGCACGGAAGAAAGCTTTTCAGGACAGAGCAGGTCGTTGCGCGATCTCTGGCAGGAACAGCAGAATACAGAAACGCTCGTTGAATCGGTGTGAATACGTGTTTGGCGGGTATTCGCCTACTTCACCGCATTGTTGCTTGAGCCACCAAGCCTGCACAGTGATATACTGAGGAAAACGAAGCATGCCCGAATAACGGGTGCTGGAGCAGAAGGTGATATCATGACGATTTCCAAGTTTTTCGTGGCCACAGGCTTGTGTTCAGCCCTTGTGTTGGCGGCCTGTACCGATCCGGCCACGCTGACAGTACAAAACGATCCGAACCAGAACGCCAAACAGGGCGCCGTATTGGGTGGTCTGGTTGGCGCTGGTATCGGGGCGATTGCCAATAACTCGAACCCGGGTCTTGGTGCGCTGGCCGGTGCTGCAATCGGTGCTGCCGGGGGCGGTGTGATTGGCAATCAACTGGACAAGCAGGCCGCGGAGCTGCGTCAACAGCTGGCAAATGACGGAATTACAATCGTCAACGCAGGCGATCGCCTGATTGTGACGGTCCCGAATGATATCACCTTTGACACCGACAGTTCGACCGTGCGCCCGGCGCTGCGGTCTGATCTGGTGAAAGTGGGCCAGAACCTGGTTAACTACCCGAACTCGAACGTGCAGATCATCGGTCACACCGACAGCGACGGAGACGCAACCTACAATCAGGGCCTGTCAGAGCGTCGCGCAAATGCCGTGGCCGATATTCTTCAGGCCAATGGTGTCAGCTACAACCGTATTCGCACGATCGGGCAGGGCGAAAACAACCCTGTCGCCTCCAACCTCACGCCGGAAGGAAAATCGCAAAACCGGCGTGTCGAGATTGTCGTGGTGCCCAGCGGAAACGCGTAACCACTGCGTACTGTGAACAGCGGGGTCGCCCTTTGGGCGGCCCCGTTCGCGCATTGACTGTGCGTCAAATGGGGTTTGGATCAGGGTGAACTCGGTCTAACTTGCGACAAACACAGAAACGGAGCTTTCCCGATGTCCCAACCGACCCTTCTTGGCCTGTCCGGGTCCCTGCGTCAGAACGCGACCAACCGTAAGCTTCTGCGCGAGGCGGCACGGTTGTTCGATCCGGTGAGCTTTGTTGAAGCGGATTTGAACCTGCCCCTCTACGATGGTGATCTGGAAGACGAAGAAGGGATTCCCGAGACGGTTCAGACGCTGGCCAATCAGATCGCGCAAGCCGATGCGGTGATCATTTCGACACCTGAGTACAACAAGGGTCCATCAGGCGTTCTGAAGAACGCGCTGGATTGGGTCAGCCGTACGCAAGGCAATCCATGGGCCGACAAACCGGTTGCGGTAATGTCGGCGGCCGCTGGTCGTGCAGGCGGGGAACGGGCGCAGATGATCCTGCGGGCCTGTATGGTTCCCTTTCAGCCGCGCATCCAGCAGGGGCCCGAAATCCATCTGGCGAACAGTTCGAGTGAGTTCGACGATCAGGGGAAGCTGCGTTCGGATCGATACGAAAAGCCTTTGCATGAATTGATGCAGAAACTTCGGGCCGAGGCCGGTTTCTGAGCGCGGGTCAGACAAATGACGCAAGAGCGACAGACCGATCTCTTGGACCCGGCCCGAGCGGCCGCATTTCAGGTGGCGCTGGGCGCTGTGCCTACGATCGGCAGTGGTTCGGATTTGCCGCCCTTCTTCCATCAGCTTTATTTCTGGATCGCGCAACCGGCTGCCGCATTGGGCAGGGATGGGCATCCCAAGGTTGGGGGCCTGATCCCGGATATGGGGTTGCCGCGCAGAATGTGGGCCGGGGGGCGGTTGACCTTTCACGCACCATTGGTCGCAGGGATCACCGCCGAAAAGAAATCGGTTCTTGAAAGTCAAGGCACCAAGGTGGGGCGGTCCGGCCCGTTGGGCTTTGTCACTTTACGGCACGAGATCTGGCAGAACGGTCAGTTGCGCCTGACAGAGTGGCAGGATCTTGTCTATCGCGAAGATCCTGCGCCGGATGCTGAAATGCCTCAACCGCCCAGAGCGCGCACCGATGAAACTGATGTCCGCGAAGTCGGGTTCGATTCAACGTTGTTGTTCCGCTACTCGGCTCTGACCTTCAATGGCCACCGTATTCACTATGATCTGGACTATGCGCGCGATGTGGAAGGATACGGCGGGCTGGTCGTGCACGGGCCGCTATTGGCGCAACTTCTGATGCTGTTCGCGGTCGACCTGAGCGGTCCGCTTGCATCGTTTTCGTTCCGTGCGACTTCACCGTTGATGCATTTCGAAACTGCCCAGTTGTGCCGGAGAAATGAAAAGATGTGGGTGCGCGGCCCTGACGGGCGGCAATGCATGCAGGCCGTCGTACAGTCACAGTGAGGCTTCGGGCCGGAACTCATCAGGGATCGTATCCCGGTCTTCCAGCATAAGATCGGCCATGACCTCGGCGATTTTGGGGGCCATGCCGAACCCGATTTTGAACCCGCCATTGGCGATGAACTGACCATGATGCAGTGGATGTGCCCCCAACATCGCTGCACGGCTTTTGCTGCGTGGGCGCACTCCGGCCCAGCGTTCGATCACCTCGGCCCCATGCAACAGAGGCAGCGCACGCGTGGCGCGGTCGATCACATCATCCAGCGACTCGTCCGTGCTGGTTGGGTCATCGTAGTCCCGTTCCGAGGTTGATCCTATCGCAAGTGTTCCGTCAGCATGAGGCACAATGTGAACCGTGTCGGCGAATAGTTGCGGCACTTCTCCCGCGTCGAAGCGCAACAGGGCGGCTTGTCCTTTGACACCGTTCCCAATGGTCTTGCCGTAGGCTGTGTTCAGTTCCTGTAATCCTGCAATGCCGGTAGCGTGGACAATTTGTCCCTTGTTGTCATCGCCATCTCTGACAACCTGGACGCCCATGACTTCGAGAGCAGCGACAAGAGCGGCGCAGGCCCGCCTTGGGTGTATCCGTGCCGTCAACGTATCCCGGATGACAAAACCTGTGGGGCTGGGCGGGCACCATGAACCCGCTTGGGCCGTGGTGACGACACGCCATTCCGCGCGGCCTTGCCAAAGCTCATCTGCGGTGCCTGCGCGTTGGCGGGCCAATTCCAGGCCACGCGCGTCCGGGATTGGTTGAAGACGGCCCAGCCGGCCGTAGCCGGGAGAAACCCCGCCGGTGTATTCGACCTGTCGCCAGAACGGTTCAGCCATAATCAGGCTGTCGAACTGAAAAGCTTTCTTGGCGTTCCAGTTTTCCGGCACATGCGGGGCCAACGCGCCGACCAGACCTCCGCTGGACCCCGCGCCCGGTCCGAACGGATCGACAACCTGCACGTTTGCGCCGCGTCGCGCACAAATCCAGGCGATGGACAGGCCGAAAATTCCTGCGCCGCGAACCGTCACATCGACCATTGCCAATTTCCTTTACGTTGTTCAGTGTCGCGCCGCTTAGGTACAGGATTCCCCGATGGCAGACCAGCGCGCCAAATTGACGTGGACCGAAGATCAGATCCCGGTCTCGGATTGCTTCGACGACCCTTATTATTCGTTGCAGAACGGGCTGGAAGAGACGCGCCATGTGTTTCTGGCGGGAAATGATTTGCCTGCGCGGTTTACGCCAGGGTTTCACATTGCCGAGTTGGGTTTTGGCACCGGCCTGAACCTGCTGACGGCCTGGTCAGAATGGGAGGCATCCGGCCAGAAAGGGCCATTGCGTTTTACCAGTTTCGAAGCCTTTCCCATGGCCGCGGAAGACATGCAACGTGCGCTTGAGTCCTTTCCTGAATTGCATCCGTGGAGCAGCCGGTTTCTGGCGCATTGGACGGGGCGCACATGTACATTGGAGTCGCTTCAGTTTGAGGTGGTGATCGGCGACGCGCGCGAGACATTGCCGAACTGGGAGGGTATGGCAGATGCCTGGTTTCTCGACGGCTTTTCACCGGCCAAGAACCCTGAATTGTGGGGCGCGGACCTGATGCAGGAAGTGGCAAACCACACTGCCACGGGGGGGACGGCGGCCACGTATACGGCCGCTGGTTTTGTGCGCCGGGGGCTTGAGGGTGCCGGTTTCAACGTTACCCGCACGCCCGGCTATGGCCGCAAGCGGCACATGACGCGGGCACACAAGGCATGACCCAGAAGAACAATGTAGGCGCGGGCATCGTCTTGATGGTGGGCGCGACGATTGTCTTCGCCCTGCAGGACGGTATCTCGCGCCATCTGGCCGGAACCTACAACACCTACATGGTGGTCATGATCCGCTATTGGTTCTTTGCGGCTTTCGTCATCGCTCTGGCTGCGCGGGCCCCAGGTGGGTTAAAGGCGGCAACAAAGACCAATCAGTTGGTTTTGCAGATTGTGCGGGGCGTGTTGCTGGCTGCCGAAATATGCATCGCGGTGTTCGGGTTTACGGTCCTTGGCCTGATCGACAGTATGGCCGTCTTCATTTGCTATCCTTTGCTTGTCGCCGCGCTGAGCGGGCCGGTTCTGGGTGAAAATGTCGGATGGCGGCGGTGGGTCGCGATCGGCGTAGGATGCATCGGAGTTCTGATCATTCTGCAACCGGGTGCCGGGGTCTTTAACCCGTGGGCTGTCATACCTTTGATCTCTGCGTTTCTGTTTGCGATCTATGGTCTTTTGACGCGATATGTTGCCCGTAAGGACAGCGCGGCGACCAGCTTTTTCTGGACCGGTGTCGCCGGTGCCGTGGCGATGACCGTGTTTGGCATGTGGTTCTGGGAGCCGATGGCGCGCGGCGATTGGCTCTGGATGGCGCTGCTTTGCGTCAGTGGGGTATTCGGGCACTGGTTGCTGATCAAGTGTTATGAGATGGCCGAAGCCAGTGCGGTTCAACCCTTTGCATATTTCCACCTGGTTTGGAGCGCGATCCTGGGAATTTCGATCTTTGGCGAAACGTTGCGCCCCGAAGTCATGGCGGGCGCAACCATCGTCGTGGCCGCAGGCCTGTTCACCTTATGGCGCGAACGCCGCCAGAGATGAACCGATCAGTTCCTGCGAAAAAGGAATCGGAAGGGCGGCCTGCCCCAGGCGGGCACGGTAGACAGGCAGGCTTTCGGTCACGCGCATAACGTAGTTCCGCGTTTCGCTGAACGGGATCGTCTCGATCCAGTCGACGATATCAACCTCGCCAGCGCGCGGATCACCATAGCGTTCCATCCACGAGATCGGTCGTCTTGGCCCGGCGTTATACCCCGCGGCCATCATCACCACGTTGCCGTTGAAATCGGCCGCCAGACCGGAAAGGTAGTTGGCCCCAAGCTTTGCGTTGTATTTCCAGTCGGTGGTCAAACGCCCGGTTTGATGGCCGCCGAGAATGCCCAACTCACCTGCAACCAGCTTGGCCGTGGCGGGCATTACCTGCATCAGACCGCGCGCTCCTGCACCGCTGACAACAACCGGGTCGAACTCGCTTTCGCGGCGCGCGATGGCCAGTGTCATTTCCTTTGCCATAGGCAATCGCATATCGGCCACCGGGTGAACCGGGTAATAGGCCGCAGGAAGGACAGTACCGTTGGTCGCCGCCCGTTTGGCGATCATTACGGCCAGATGCGGTTGTTGCAGTTCAATCACCAGATCGCCCAGCTGACTGGCCTGCACTGGATCAAGGCCTTCGACCAGATGGGTCAGGAACCTTTCGGACAGGGTTGCTTCTCCGGCTTTCAGCAGTAGCAACCCGGCCTCTAAAACGCTGGAATCGGCAAACTCCGCCTGCCGCCAATGCGGTGCGCGACGCGGATTGGCAAGTTCCGAATCAAAGGGCCGCCCGATCCGTTCCGCAGCCAGCAGGCCGTAGAATGAGGTCTGGTAATCAGCCCCAATCGCGTAGGCGTCATACGCCTTTTCCGCGTCACCCAGTTCCGCGTAGGCGCGCCCAAGCCAATAGCCACCACGCCCTTTTGAAATCGGAGATTTGACCGCGTCCAAAAAATTCTGGAAATGGCGAACGGCCGTGGCTGGATCATTCAGCTTTCGAAGAGCCAGAAACCCGGCCAGCCACTCAAGATCGGCATAGCCGTATCCCATCTCAGGGGTCATGTGATGATTGGCGGCCACATCATATGCGCGCGCCGCACGGCCTGATCGCATCTCCAGCCGGGCAAGCCGGCGTCGTCCTTCGGCCCATTTGTCGGGCTCACCCAAGGCGTCAGGCCCGGTTGAACGCGCCAGCATCAGATCGACGGCGCTGTCATCCAGCTCTTTCTTGTCGCGCCAGACAAAACGGTCGAATGCCAGCCCCGGCGCATCTGCCAGAGACTTCGGAACTGCCGACACCTTGGTGTCCACGCCGGGTTGGCGTTTCTGCAAAGCTATGCGCGCTTCTGCCAGTTTACGTTCGTCCGAACTGACCAAAGGCAACATCTGCCCGGCGCTCACAAGATGACCGTCCCACAACATTCTGTCCAACCGCGCTGCGTGATGCGGTTTCAGCAATGTGGCAAAGTTCTCCAGATAGCTCCTTTGCAGGCCCGAGCCCATTGGCATGGTGCGCCAGGCGGTCACAATGTCAGCCTCCGCTTCTCCGGTGCGTCCCTTGGCTTTCAGGGCAACGGCATAGTTCAATGCGCCCTCTGCTGTCTGAGGCGGCATGTCGGCGTAGAATTTCAAAACCCTGTCCGGATCGGCTCCGGTGAAAACAGGCTCGCTCTTGCGGCGCAGCCATGCCAGCCCGGGCCAGTCCGGGCGACGTTCAAGAAACACCAGTACGTCGCCAGAGCTGCCGAAGCCTTCGCGCAGCCAGTGCCAGACGATGATATCGCGCGATACGGAACCCCGCTGGCCGGATACGCGCAATGCGGCGTTCCAGTCGCCTTTGCGCATCTCGTTGAGCCCGGCGCGTAAATCAGCCGAAGCGTCTGCCTGCGCAGAGTGCGGTGCTGTCACCAAATACAGAATCACAGCAGTCAACAGTGCCAGAAAGCGTGTCATCCCTTGCATTTCCCAACCAACCGAGGATAGAGCCTGTGAGGATAAACCGTGTGTCGCCGGGATCAACTCACAAAGCTGGAAACGTGAGAGACCGCGGCGCAAAAACAGCAAAATGCACCTTGAAGGAGCGTGTCATGTTCAAAGGCTCGATGCCAGCCCTCGTCACCCCGTTCAACAACGGCGAGTTGGACCTGAAGACGCTCAAACATTTTGTGGATTGGCAGATATCCGAAGGTTCGACCGGGCTGGTGCCTGTCGGAACCACCGGCGAAAGCCCGACGCTCAGCCACGAAGAGCATGAAACGGTAATCGAAGAGGTTGTCAAAACGGCCGCGGGCCGCGTTCCGGTCATTGCCGGTGCCGGGTCGAACAACACGGTCGAAGCTGTCCGCTTCGTTCAATTCGCTGAAAAAGTCGGGGCGGATGCCGCGCTGGTCGTTACGCCGTATTACAACAAACCGACTCAGCGCGGTCTGATCGCGCATTTCGAGGCTCTGCATGCGGCCGCGGATATCCCGATCATCATCTACAACATTCCAGGCCGTTCAGTCATTGATATGACGCCTGCCACAATGGGTGAACTGGCCAAGCTTCCCCGTATCGTCGGGGTCAAGGATGCAACGGGCGACCTGGCCCGTGTCAGCCAGCAGCGCGCTGCCTGTGGCGCAGATTTCTGCCAACTGTCCGGCGAAGACGCCACGGCCCTTGGGTTCAATGCCCATGGTGGTGTTGGCTGCATCTCGGTGACTGCAAACGTGGCACCTAAGCTCTGCGCCGAATTCCAGCAGGCCACGCTGGCTGGAGATTATGCAAAAGCGTTGGAGTATCAGGACAAACTGATGCCGCTGCATGAGGCGATCTTCATCGAGCCGGGCCTTGTCGCTGCCAAATATGCGCTCAGCAAACTGGGCCTTTGCAGCACCGAAGTCCGCTCCCCTCTGACTGAGCTGGAAGACAGCACCAAGGATGCAATTGAGGCCGCAATGGCCCATGCTGGCCTGATCTGACTGGTATTTCAGAATACGACGAAGGGCGGCCTCGAACCTTGAGCGCCGCCCTCTTTTCGATGTATCCAGACTTCATCTGGCTAAAAAAATCCCGGGGGAGTCGCGGCTTGCCGCGATGGGGGCAGAGCCCCTCTACCGTTTCCCGTAGTAGAGCCCGACGACATGTTCGGCCTGCGCAAAAAACAACCAGCGCGACGTTGCCACGCCTGCCAGGTGGGATGCCACAGCCAACAGGGCGAAGACGTGATTGAACGGCAATAGCAGAAGCAAAACCGGCAGTACAAAGGCCAGAACAAACGAGATTACCCGCAGTTTCTCTGCGTGTTTGCGACCCACCACGTGAACAAACTCCCGCAGTAGATAATTGGTTCCGGTATGCGGCGGCTCAAAGGCGCGGACGGAGCCGCGTGCGCCAAGCCCGGTGGCTGTTCCCAGATCCGTTCCCGATGATGCAAACGCCTGATCTCCCTTGCGCCAGTACAGGATCTGCACCAGCGCCGCGATCAGCAGCAGAGGTAGAGCTGCGCTTGTCTGACCAGCCAGCAATGCACCGCCGGCCAGGCTGAAGCTGAGGAACATGGCGGGTGTCAGGTTCATATTCCAGCGTGGGATGGTCTTGAGCTGCGTGTAGATCATCGAGGTCGTAAACACTGTGGCCAGCGACAGCACTGCGCCGATCCAACCCAGAAAACTCCAGCGTTGGTCAAGAAACACCACGCCAATCGCATAGAGTCCCATGATGACCAGCGCGAGTACGGCACACCAACCTTCACGGCTGAGCCAGCTGGTTTTCCATTGAGTGAAGGCCTTCAAGGCCCGTTCCGGATGGCCGAGGTGGAACGTCGAGGCCAAAAGCCCGCCGACGGCCAGACCATAGGCAATGGCGAAGAACACAAAAGCTATCCAACCCGAGACAGCCGGAAACCCCAGGGCAAGGAAGAACAGCAGTCCAAATCCCAGACCTGACAGGGTGGTGAACAGGATGACGGAGGGTGCGGGATGCATCAGAGTTTCTCCAACGTCTTGTCGAGCCAGCCGAGGAACCCTTTGGGCTCGTCGGCGATGGGTGCCAGCAGGGGGGCCAGTATGTCGATCTGGTCTTCCACTGTGTCCTTGGGGCGCGGGGGCAGGTATTTGTTGACGGGTTTGGTGCCCATTTCCGGCATCAAATCCATGCCGCCTCGTTCTGCAACCAGCTGGCTGACATCGCTGTCAGGGTCGCCCAGATCGCCAAAGTGCCTTGCGCCCGCAGGGCAGGTGCGAACACAGGAGGGGATACGGTCGACTTCTGGGAGGTTCTCGTTGTAGATGCGGTCAACACAAAGTGTGCATTTCTTCATCACGCCTTCGGCCATATCCAGTTCCCGCGCACCGTAGGGGCAGGACCAGGCGCACAGGCCGCATCCGATACAATCGATTTCATTGACCAACACGATGCCATCCTCGACCCGCTTGTAGCTGGCTCCGGTGGGGCAAACGGTAACGCAGGGCGCGTCTTCGCAATGCAGGCAGGATTTTGGGAAGTGGATCAGCTGGGCGTGCCCATCGGCAGGTTGCACTTCGTAGGAATGCACGCGGTTGAGGAAGGTGCCCGAAGGGTTTGCACCGTAGGCGTCCTGATCCGAAAGCGGGGCCCCGTAGTTTTCAGTGTTCCAGCCTTTACAGGAAACAACGCAGGCGTGGCAGCCAACACAGGTGTCCAGGTCGATGACCAGACCCATCTTGCGGTCGGTGGAGTTTGGTAGCTGGGTCATGTCAGTGAACCTCTGCTGTGGGGGGCAGGTGAGGGGGTCGGCCCCCTCTTGAGCCTGCGGCTCAATTCACCCCCGGGATATTTTTGGCCAGATGAAGTGCGGATCCGGGTCATTTGCCCACCTTCCAGACCAGGTTCTCAGGGCCGGTTCCGACCGGAGATTGGATCGGGTCGAAATTCGGCTGGCTTTGCGCATCGGCGGGCGCGTCGGTTTTTTCGATTTTAACCTTCAGGTCGAACCATGCCGCCTGACCTGTGATCGGGTCCGAGTTGGCCCAGCGCATTCCATCTTCTTTGGACGGCAGCAATTCGTGAATCAGGTGGTTGAGCAGGAAACCTTTGGTCGCCTCCGGCGCGTCGTTCTGCAAGGCCCAGGCACCTTTGCGTTTGCCGATTGCGTTCCACGTCCAGACCGTGTTGTCGTTCAGCGCGGCCATCTCCATCACAGGCACGGTGATCTCACCATGGGGGGAACTGACTTTTGCCCAGTCTCCGTCTTGCAGGTTGTGTTCTCGCATCAGTTTGGTCGGGACATAAAGCGGGTTGTGCCCGTGCAATTGGCGCAGCCAAGCGTTCTGTGTACCCCAACTGTGATACATGGCCATTGGGCGTTGGGTCAGGGCGTTGACGGTGAAGCCTTCATTGCCCTGCTGGTCGGTTTCGTACCAGATCGGCAGCGGATCCATGGTGTCCTTGATGCGCTGGCGCAGGTGCTCGGGCGGCTGGCGGTCTCCGTGACCTTCGGCAGCCAGCTGGAAACGGCGCATCGGTTCGGAATAGAGCTGGAACAGATAGGGCTGAGGGCTGTCATAGATGCCCATCCCCACGGCCCAGTCCTGATACGCGGTGTTCCACGGCTTGTAGTAATCCGCGCCTTTCGGGATATGCGCCACATAAAACCCGCCGTTTTCGATATACTGGTTCAGCTGGTTCGGATTGACTTCGCCGCGGCCTTCCTTGTCGCCGTCCGGCCCCCGGAAGCCGGCCAGCGGGCCGATGCCGGGGCGTCGTTCGTGGTTGACGATGTAATCTGCGTAGTCTTTCCACTTTGGGCTGCCGTCTTCATTCGTGAAACCCGGCAGGCTCATGCGGTTGGCCAGTTCGATCAGAACCGACTGGAAGCCACGCACGTCGCGGTCGGGTTCGACCACCGGCCAGCGAATGGAATCTGCTGCGGCGTCGGCCTCGCAGATCGGGCGGTCCAGCAGAGAGATACAGTCGTGCCGCTCGAGATAGGTGGTGTCGGGCAGGATCAAGTCGGCATAAGCCACCATTTCCGAAGAATAGGCATCGGAGTAAATGATGCGTGGGATGACGTAATTGCCGTCTTCGGTTTTGGCCGTCAGCATCTCCATCACACCTTTGGTGTTCATGGAGGAGTTCCACGACATGTTCGCCATATACATGAACAGCGTGTCGATCTTGTAGGGATCACCGGCAGCCGCGTTCGAGATCACCATATGCATCAACCCGTGCACGGACATCGGGTTTTCCCAGGTAAATGCCTTGTCGATGCGCTGAGGTGTACCGCAGTCGTCCAGCAGCAGGTCTTCGGGACCCCGTGGAAAGCCCAGATGCGGGCCGTTCAGCGGGCGTCCTGGTCGCCTGTCGCCATGGGGGGTCGGGTGCGCTTCAACCGGTTTGGGGTAGGGTGGCTTGAAGCGGAAACCGCCTGGCACCTCGACTGTTCCCAGCAGGATCTGAAGCACGTGCAGAGCGCGGCAGGTCTGGAATCCGTTGGCATGGGCCGAAATGCCCCGCATGGCATGGAAGCTGACGGGACGACCAGTCATCTTGGTGTGCTTTTCACCCCGAAAATCAACCCATTCCTGATCCAGTTCGATCGCTTCGTCAAAGGCGACCCGGGCGATTTCGGCGGCAATAGCCCGGATACGTTGGGCGGGGATGCCACAGTGATTGGCCACCGCCTCGGGCGCGTGTTCGTCGCTGAGGTATTTCTCGGCCATCAGGTGGAAAACGGGACGGTGCGTCACACCGTCCTTGTCATAGGTCGCCGACAGGTCCGGGCGCACGCCGGGCTTGTCGAATGCGGTTGGCTTGCCCGTTTTGCGATCAATTACCAGCGGCTTGCCGTCCTCGTCGCGCAGGAACAGACCCTTTTCCGCACCCTCGCTAGCGTTCAACAGAACCGGCGCATTGGTATAGCGGCTCAGGTAATCCAGATCGATCTTGCCGGCTTTCATCAGCACGTGGATCAGCGACAAAATGAACAGCCCATCTGTTCCGGGTGTGATGCCGACCCAGTCATCGGCAACAGCGTTATAGCCCGAGCGGATAGGATTCACACCGATCATCCGTGCGCCGCGTGCCTTGATCTTGCCAATCCCCATTTTTATCGGGTTGCTGTCGTGATCCTCGGCCACGCCAAAGAGCATGAACAGTTTGGTGTGATCCCAATCGGGCTGACCAAACTCCCAAAACGCGCCGCCCATCGTGTAAATACCGCCGGCGGCCATGTTGACCGAGCAGAAGCCGCCATGGGCTGCATAGTTCGGAGTGCCGAAATTCTGGGCCCAGAAACTGGTGAAGCTCTGACTCTGGTCGCGGCCAGTGAAGAAGGCCAGCTTTTGCGGTGCGGTTTCATGCAGTTCGTTCAGCCAGCCAACAGCAGTGCTGAGCGCCTCGTCCCACTCGATTTCGCGAAATTCACCCGAGCCGCGTGGGCCGACACGCTTGAGCGGTTTGCGTAGGCGAGAGGGGGCGTTGACCTGCATAATCCCGGCAGAGCCCTTGGCACACAGCACACCCTTGTTGACCGGGTGGTCTCGGTTTCCTTCAATATAGGCAACCTTGCCGTCTTTCATGTGAACGTTGATGCCGCAGCGGCAGGCGCACATATAACAGGTGGTTTTGCGGACCTCGTCCGAAACTTTCGGAGACGTTTCAAGGATCGGCTGCTGATGGGTCATTGGCGGGTCCTGTCGGTTGTGTCGGGAGGACTGTGTCACTTTCCTTCCGGTTTGAGAACATCGTTCTGGAAACGACGCGAGTTCTGGGCTTTATTCCCTGATAGCTTGCAGTGCGGTCACGGCGATCATCTGGGTCACATCTTCGGCGCTGCATCCGCGGGACAGGTCGTTGGCAGGCTGGGCCAGCCCCTGCAAAACCGGGCCGATCGCGGCGTAGCCACCCAGCCTTTGAGTGATCTTGTAGCCGATATTGCCGGCGTCGAGATTGGGAAAGACCATCACGTTGGCCTGACCGGCGACCGAAGATCCGGGCGATTTGCGATCCCCGACCGAGGGCACGAAGGCCGCGTCGAACTGAAGCTCGCCATCGACCTCGAGATCCGGGGAAATCTGGCGCAGTGTTTCGGTGGCTTCGATCACCTTGTCTACATCGGGATGGCTTGCGCTGCCCTTGGTCGAGAAGCTGAGCATGGCGATTTTGGGGTCAACCCTCAGCAGTGCCCGCGCCGACTTGGCCGAGGCGACGGCAATTTTGCTCAACTCGTCAGCGCTGGGATCGATGACCAGACCGCAGTCCGAATAGAGCATTGCCCGCGCTCCGGGCTGTGCGTTTTCCGGCGGGTACATCAGGAAAAAGGACGATACCATTCCTGCATCCGGGGCCATGCCGATCACCTGAATGGCCGCGCGTACAATGTTTCCGGTCGTGTGAACGGCGCCACCTACGGTTCCAGTGGCCCGCCCGCTGCGTACCAGCATGGCGGCATAGACAGGCGGTGTTTCAACGGCGGCACGGGCCTTGGTTGGATCGAGGCCCTTGTGTTGGCGCAGTTCAAAATAGGTTTGGGCAAATTCCTCGGTCAGGTCCGAGGTCGCCGGGTCGTGAACCATGACGTTCTCAGAGGGAGCGGCATTCTGGTTTTTGAGGGCGGCTTCGACTTCGGCTTGTGGGCCGACCAGAATGACATCAGCCAGCCCGGTCTGCTGGGCGGCCAGCGCCCCCGCAACAACGCGGGGATCACTGCCTTCGCATAAAGAAATCACAGGGCGGGAGGCCGGGGCGTTCTGACGCAACAGCTCAATGGGTGTCATTGTCATACGCTCTGGCCTCGTCCTTTGATCAAGCTTCCTGATCTTTCATTTCGTCGGCTGAGATTCCGGCGACTGCGACGGGTTTTTTCATTGCGTCGCGGCGGAAGGGTTCG
>NZ_JBXWMM010000017.1:0-77928 GCF_059609825.1 Ruegeria sp. YTSB088
CGTCTCCACCGTCTCTCCGATGCGTCCGACCGTCTCTCCAGCCCGTCAGCACCGCCTCAGCAGCGCCGGTGAAGGGGGTTCTAAGTATAACCCGACAAAGCCGCAAGTGGAAAATGACGCCGCTGAGCATTTTTTTGAAACACCCCAAAAAATTGTTTAAAGTCAATGCAGTGAAGAACCTCAAAGGCCACCTCATACCTGCTGACCCGGACTTTTTCCATCGGGTGACCACGGATCAGCACCAAAGGCAAAAGGCGACACTACTATATATTGGGATTTGACCAATGCTGGACACAAGGCTGCGCGACTCAAATCAGCGAGTCGACTCGCTGACTTTAACGGATTCAGCATGGAATCCCTCAAATATCAGATTTCGAACCATGGCGAGTCTGACAACCAGACATTAAGAAGTCCGACCGCGCCTTCAGTGGGCCCGCATTCTGATCACCTATCTTGCACATCTCTCCGGGATGCGCTCTGGTCCCGGCAATTCGTTTTCGGCTTCAGTAGCGAGACAGGCATGGCACGTCACCTTCCGTTCCCTTTGGTCAGAACCGTCGGGTTTGACGGAGCGCTTGTAACTTTTGCGGACACAATGTCTGAGACCGCGAACCGAGCGGCGCTGGCGTTTCGATCTGAAGTGGATCGGCTTCAGTGGTCAGAGGTCACAGAGTCATCAGCCTCATTGGCCTCGGCGTATGTTCGGTTCGACACGCAACGCACCACCCATCAGCAGATATTGCACAAGCTTCAGGACCTAGTTGACCAAAGGGACTGGTACAATACGCCGCTTCCAACTAGCCGCAGGCTATGGCGCATACCGACGGTCTATGGCACCGACCTTGCGCCACAGCTGGACGATGCCGCTGCTGCTGCCGGTCTCGCGCCGGCAGAAGCGATACGGCGGCTTGGCCGGTCCCGCGTGCGGGTTTTGACGATAGGGTTTGCCCCCGGGCAACCCTACCTTGGGCCATTGCCCCCCGAGTTCAACATTCCGCGGCTGCAAAACCTGACCCCCATGGTGCCCGAAGGCGCTCTGGTTCTTGCAATATCTCAGTTTGTGCTGTTTTCCGGACCGACGCCAACCGGGTGGCGACATGTCGGGCAGACAGCTTTTCGGTGTTTCCGACCTGAGACAAGTGAGGCATTCGCCCTCAACCCCGGGGATGAACTGATGTTCGAGCCCGTTTCCCGCGAAGACTTGGATCACATTAAGGCCAACAATGAGGATGGCACGGGCGGGGCAACCTGCGAGGCGATTGCGCCATGAGCCTGATCGTCCACCAGATCAGCCCGACTTGCACCATCCAGGACCACGGGCGCATTGGTTATCTGGACCAGGGCCTGTCCCGGTCTGGTGCTGCCGACACACTGGCCCTTTGTGAAGGGGCCGCATTGCTGGGACAGAGCCCGGAACTCGCCGCGCTGGAAATGGCCGGAATGGGTGGCGAGTTTGAGGCCACACAGAACATGCGCATCGCTTTGACTGGTGCGCGGATGCAGGCCAGTATTGATGGCAGCCCCGTGGCCTGGAACGCCTCGCATCGCTTGGAGCCCGGACAACGGCTGATCACCGGTGCGGCCCTGCAAGGCAATTACGGCTATCTTCACTTTGGGGGCGGTATCGATTCAGAGGTTTTTCTTGGATCTAGATCAGCGCACCTGACGGCACGGATCGGGCGAGCAGTGCAGCCAGGCGACAGGCTGACATGTGGTCCGGATGCAGGCGGCGCAGGTTTGAAACTGACCCCTTCCGAGCGCTTCTCGGGTGGCGTGTTACGCGTCGTAGCCAGTTTTCAGACGTCCTTGTTTGATGACGCAACGCTTGATCGATTTGTCCACACCTCATTCCATCGTGGCGCCCGCGCCAACCGTATGGGAATGCAAGTGGACAGTGACGGAGACGGGTTCGCGGCCACTGGCCAACTGAACATCTTGTCCGAGGTGATCACCCCGGGCGACATCCAGATGACCGGAACCGGAGACCCGTTCATCCTGTTGCCTGAATGCCAGACCACAGGAGGGTACCCTCGCATCGCGACCGTTTTGCCCTGCGACATGCCCCGCGCAGCGCAGACGCCCGCTGGCGGAGCGATCACGTTCGAATTTGTGAGCTTGGATCAGGCCACCGATTTGCACTCGGCATTCCTGGCGGATCTTGCCCGCCTGCCCTCAAAAGTCGAGGCGCTGGTGCGTGACCCGCATGACATCCCGGACCTGTTGTCCTACCAATTGATCAGCGGAGTGATCTCTGCCACCGACTGAGGAGATGTGCCGATGCCAAGCGTCGATCTGAATGCCGATATGGGGGAAAGCTTTGGCCCATGGAAAATGGGCGATGACGAAAGCCTTCTGAAAATCATCACCTCCGCCAATATTGCCTGCGGCTTTCATGCAGGTGATCCGGATGTAATGGCATCTACAATGAAGCTGGCGGCCGAGAATGGTGTCGGCATCGGCGCGCATCCCGGGTTTCCCGATCTGCAAGGTTTTGGTCGCCGGAACATGAAGCTGTCCCAAGGCAACCTGTGCAATCTGGTGCGGTATCAATTGGGTGCGGCGATGGGCGTGGCCAGAGCGGTCGGCACTAAAATACGGCACCTGAAATTGCACGGAGCACTGGCCAATATGTGTTCGGTTGATATTGATATGGCGCGGGCCTGCTATCAGGGCGCGCTGGACGTCGACCCTGACATCATCGTGATGGTTCTTGCCGTGACGAAACAGGAAGACGCCGTGCGCGAGCTGGGCTGCAATTGGGTGGGCGAGATCTTTGCCGACCGCGCCTACAATGACGACGGAACATTGGTTGACCGCAGCCTGCCCGGAGCCGTGATCCACGACGCAGATGTCGCAGGACCACGCATCCTGAACATGGTGCGTGAAGGCGCGATCATCACCGAAAGCGGCAAGCGGCTGGAGACATCCATCGACACGATTTGCCTTCACGGGGACGGACCGACTGCCGTTCAGATTGCCCGCTCAGTTCGTGAAAGCCTGATCGGGGGCGGTGTAGAGGTGACGAAATTCACCCGCTGAACATCATGCGTTAACACCAGCAGCCCAATTTTACGACTGTTGCCCGTGCAGGTCTCAGCGCTTAGCATGACGGGCAAACGCATATTCTGAATACCATAATTGCAAACAATGCATTGACCCACAGCGGGCACGTGCAAGGAGGTCGTGGAATGTCATTTGATCTGATGTCTTATCAGCCCCGAGGCGACAAGAAGAACTCGGACTTCTTCAATGAATACCTTCCGAAGATATATCAACGCCGGACAAGCTCGGGCGTCACGGATCAGGTTGGCGCAATGAAGGCCATTATCATTCAGGTCGAACCCGGTGCGCTGTTCGACACAATGGTCGAGCTTTACGTGATGACGCCTTATCGGCACACCGCCAGCTATCTGGGGCAGACCCACAGATTTTCGGTTCTGCATTCGCATCCCGACTATCCCGCGCTTATCCTGATGGCCCCGCTCAGCCCCGGATTTGAAGATTTCATCCCCCGCATCAACCGCATGTACCCGCTGGCGCGCAACATGCCTCAGACGCGTTATGTAGGTGAGGTTTTCGCTGCCAGTGATCTGGACGCGCTGACCGGAGCACTTGAGGATCAGAACATACGCTTCGAGTATTCCGGCGACACCGAGAACCCGTTCTACACATCAGACGGATTCCGATTCACCACGCCGTCGGACTTTACCTGCAACCGGGTTGGGTATTCGCCCCACGACTTTAACGACACCGACAGTCTGGGCCTTGGGGATCGCGTGTTGCTGAGCAATACGGAACAGGCCCGTCTGGAACGGGCCGCCGCCTTCGGAACCGAAAGCAGGATCGCCCCGCTGATGCTGGGAATCGACCATCTTGCGACCCGGGTGCTGGCGGGTGAGCGCGAGGATGCGATCCTCGAATTCCTGACCATGGTGCCCTACTATTTCTGGGGTGCTTACAACATATTCGACATGAACTCATCGACCAACGTGAACCGCAGCGGCAACGTGGACGATGACAAAAAGTCTCCGGCAAAGGTTTTCACCGCAAACAACACGCCATCTTTCGTCAATTCCTTCGCCAAACTGCCAATGCCGACCGAAGATTTCGTGCGCAATTTTGGCCGCCGTCTACACCACATGGCCGTAGAGATTCAGGATGGCGATCACGGCGCCGGGGAAAAGAACGTCGATTTCGTGGTGAACACCTTGAAGGACAAGGGCGTGCCGTTTCTAGCCCATGTGGTGGGTGAGTGCAAAGATGACCCGAACCTGAAACAGATCTTCTCGAAACACTCGAAGCACACCCTGCTGATTACCGAGTATATCGAGCGGTGTCACAAATACGACGGGTTCTTCACCAAGGACAACGTCGCCGCCCTGACGGCTGCCGCCGGACAGGATGAACAATACCAGCACGGTCACGTTTTCGACTGAAAAAAAGGCTGCGGAACACCGCAGCCCAGACCCGTTCAGGAGAGAATATGCCGAACCTTATGACGGCCCGATCATGAAACAGGTGACGTTGCGGGCCTGCAGACGACGACAGGCCAGATCAGCCTGTTCGCGGGTCATGCCCTGAAAAGTTGCATCGAAACCACGCGAGTTTTGGTTTACCTTGCGCAGCGTGCCTTCCAGCGTGGTCATTTCCGACAATGCAGTCTTCAGCAAAACCTTCTCGGCCTCGTACCGCGTGGTGTAGCGACCCACATTGACGCCCCACAGGTGACCACCGGACGAGGACAGGCGGGTGACGACCTCCTGCTCGGGCTCTGGCTGTTTGGAGGTTTCGGTCGACGCCAGCACCAGATTGTCCGGACGCAATGCCGGACGGGTATCTGAGGTTTCGACAGGCGGGGCAGTAGGCGCGATATCCGCTTCGGCAATGGCCGCCGCAATACCGCTGGTGATGCGATCGCTGTTCTGATCGGCTGCCGCCGCAACAGCACTTGCCACCTGCGTTGCCGCAGTTGGCCGTACAATCGGGCGCAAGCTGGATTTTGGCGCGCCGCTCACACTTGCCACCTGCGTATTGCCACCCAGCCCGGTATTGCCCGCATAAGCGGGGCGTGCCGGTTTGCGAATGGGTGCGCGCGACGGGGCACGACGGAAACCCATATCCAGAAGCTCTGCAACCTTGGCGTTGCGCGAGGCACCGGATTTTCCACCAAAGACGGTTGCGATGATGCGCTCGTCCTTGCGTTTCGCCGACGCCACCAGATTGAAGCCCGCCGCACGGGTATACCCGGTCTTGATACCGTCAGCTCCTTTGTAGGCGGCCAGCAAGCGGCGATTGGTGTTGGGAACAGTCTTAATCCCAGCATGCGTCGATTGCCGCGAGAACAGGTTGTAATACTGCGGGTAATCATACAGCAGATGCCGCCCCAGCGTGGTCATGTCGCGCGCGGTGGACAGGTGCCCCGACTCGGTCAGACCATGGGCGTTCTTGAAGGTCGTGCGGCCCATACCCATTGCTTTCGCGGTCCGGGTCATGCGCCGCGCAAAGGCCGCCTCGGACCCGCTGATGGCAATCCCGATGGCGGTGGCCGCATCATTGGCCGATTTTACGGCTGCCGCACGGATCAGATACCGGAATGCAATCGTCTGACCCGAGCGCAGGCCCAGCTTCGACGGCGGCTCGGCCGCTGCCTTCTTGGTGATCCGAACTTGGGTATCCAACGTGATTTCACCGTTTCGCACGGCTTCGAACGCAACATAAAGCGTCATCATTTTGGTCAGCGACGCCGGATGCAACCGAGTGTCAGCGTTACGCGAATGCAGAACCTCTCCGGTTCGGGCATCAATCACCATCGCAGCGTAGGGTGCCGCCATGGATTTGAGCGGCGCAAACGCCAGCACACATAGCAACGCTATAAGGAATAAGCCCATTCGGGCCGGAACTGTCCGCCGAATCTGCACGGTGTTTGCCTCTGTCTGCCTCGCGCCGCCGGGTTTTCCCGGTCAGCAAATTTTGTTTTATTATCGTACAGACTATCACAGAGACCTAGTGAAATAAACCGAAAGCTGAGCTTTTCGCGGTTTCGTTACGCCGCCCGAACAGGGCTATATCTAGACAGATACTGCCCAAAGGGCACCAGATGCGCGATTGAGGCAGAACTGGGTCAACACCCGGCTGGGTTTTTGTGGAACTGCGGCCAAAAGGCAACATCACTTCAGGCTGCGCACCAGATCGACCAAATCGCCCAAATCCCTCAACTCCCGGAATCGGGGACTGTCGACCGGGGCTTCAGCATGCTCCACTTGCCAGACAAGGCCGTGCGGGACATGAACCCCCCAGCTTCCAGCCTGAATCGGAGCCACAACGTCAGATCGCATGGAATTGCCAACCATCATCGCACTCGCCGGGCCGTCACCGTGTTGGTCAAATATGGACCGGTATGTGTCAGGGGTTTTTTCAGACACGATCTCCACAGCGGCGAACAGATCGCCCAGACCCGACTGAGCCAGTTTGCGCTCTTGATCGATCAGATCCCCTTTGGTGATCAAAACAACCCGGCACAAGTCGGTCATGCCTTCCACGGCTTCGCGGGCATGGGGCAACAGCTCGATCGGATAGGCCAGCATTTCTTGGCCGGCTTCGATCAATTGGCGAATGACCGAGGCCGGAACACGGTCGTCAGTGACCTCGATAGCGGTTTCGATCATCGATAGGACAAAGCCCTTGATACCATAACCGTAATGTCGAATGTTGCGCTTTTCGGCCGCCAGAAGCCGCTCCATCAGATGGTCCCGGTCGGCATGCTCGGCCAGCAATTCAGCAAAATGCGCCTGCGTCAGCTGAAAAAATCGCTCGTTGTGCCAAAGGGTATCATCCGCATCGAAACCGATTGTCGTCAGCCTGTCAGTCATCTTGTTTACGTCCGCTTGCTCTTTTCACCGGCCATCCCCACGTTATATAAGCGCGGAGATAAACCCCAAGCCTGAATCGGACCGTTGCCTACGATGCTGGAAAAGACCTGGATGATGTCTGACGAACCGGCCGACGACAGCGACGCGTCCGTCCTGCTGCAGACGCGCCCTAAAACCAAGCGTCCGCCTTTGTACAAGGTGCTGTTGCTGAACGACGATTACACGCCGATGGAGTTCGTGGTTCATGTGCTGGAACGTTTCTTTGGCATGACCCATGCGGAAGCGTTCGAGATCATGCTGACCGTGCATAAAAAAGGTGTAGCCGTCGTCGGCGTCTTCAGTCATGAGATTGCTGAGACCAAAGTTGGCCAGGTGATGGATTTTGCCCGCAGGCACCAGCACCCGTTGCAATGCACTATGGAACGCGAAGAATAAGGCATTTTGCCTGACGCTCACCCACTTTCTGCTGGAATCGCCCATGTCCCCTCGCCTGGAACTTGCATTGCAAAACGGCCTGTCGCTGTCGCTGCCTCTTAGCGTGATCTGCCCCGTGCCAGACCATGATTTGTCAGTGCTTCCCCAAGGGGCGCAGCTGGTGCAACCGTTCAAACCTTTTCATGACCATTTTGCTGCGCAGGGCTTTGACACGGTGCCAGAAACAGACGGCCCCTGTCAGGATGTCATTGTGTTTTTGCCGCGCGCCAAGGCGCTGACGCGGGCGATGATCCATCTGGCCAGTTCACGAGCCCGAGGCGTTGTCGTGATCGATGGCGCAAAGACCGACGGTGTGGACAGCATTCTGAAAGATGTACGCAAAAGGACCTCGGTCGAAGGGCCTCTATCCAAAGCCCACGGTAAAATTTTCTGGTTTCAGGCTGACACACAGACCTTCGCGGATTGGGCCGCGCCAAATACGCAGATGGTCGATGGATACCACACGGCACCGGGTGTGTTTTCAGCCGACGGGATTGATCTTGCTTCGGCTATGTTGCTGAACGCCTTGCCCGCCAAGCTGGGGCCTCACGTGGCGGATCTGGGTGCAGGATGGGGGTATCTGACCGCAGAGATCCTGAAGCGCGACACTGTGAAATCCGTGCACCTTGTCGAAGCAGACAACCTGGCCCTCAACTGCGCGCGTATCAACGCATCTGACCCGAAGGCCCGGTTTTATTGGGCCAACGCCGTCACCTGGACTGCGCCAGAGCCTATAGACACTGTGGTGATGAACCCTCCGTTTCACACCTCACGCAGCGCGGATCCAACGCTGGGTCAGGGGTTCATCATCGCTGCCGCGCGAAATCTGACCCGCAACGGTACCCTATGGATGGTGGCAAATCGCCACCTTCCATACGAGACAACGCTGAACGAACAATTCACTCAGGTCAATGAAGTCGCCGGCGACAACCGGTTCAAGGTGTTTCAGGCCACTCGCCCTCGACGCTAAGGCTCGCTAACCTGCCCCCAATTCAGGAGGATTCGTATGTCCTTTTCCATCGCAGGCAAGACAGCAATCGTTACAGGCGGGGCCAATGGCATCGGGCTGGCCATAGGACGGCATTTCGCAGATGCGGGCGCAAACGTCATGTTCGCCGATATAGATGAAAAAAGCCTGGTCGATGAGGTTGGGGAACAGGCAGAGGACGGCAATATTCGCTACTTCGCAGGCGATCTGCGCGAAAAGCTGACCATTGCCAATTTACTGTCGGCAACACTGGATGCGTTTGATCAGGTGGATATTCTGATCAACGGGGCGCGCCAGGTGATCCAGTCTGATCCGCTGGACCCTGATGATGACTCGATGCGCACCTTGCTGAACCAGAACCTGATGCCTGCCCTGCGGCTCAGCCAACTGGTCGCAAAGCGTATGATCAAACAGTCCGGGGATGACGATGAAAGCCCGGCAGGATCGATCATCAACCTGTCTTCAATCGCAGCCCGGCGCACGCATCCGGACCTGATGGCCTATTCCGTGTCGACCGCCGCGTTGGATCAGTTGACACGTTCACTGGCCGTGGCGCTGGCGCCGAACCGCATCCGGGTCAATTCGATTGCGCTCGGCTCGGTCATGAGCGCATCCCTTCAATCGACGCTGAGAGAGAACCGAGACTTCCGAGACGATATCGAAAAGCACACACCGCTTGCCCGCATCGCGTCGGCCACCGAATTGACGGAAACCGCGCAGTACCTGGCATCGGATGCAGCCGGATTCATCACCGGCCAGATCCTGACAATCGACGGCGGCCGCACATTGCTTGACCCTGTTGCCGCACCTGCGCATTAAGACCCATGTTCGAAAAAGAAAAATCCACCGCCTCTGCCTGGTTCCGCCAATTGCGCGACGACATTGTTGCCGCGTTCGAAGCGTTGGAGGACAGCCACGATGCCGGCCCGTTTTCCGACATGAAACCCGGCCGGTTTGAAGTGAAGGAAACCAAACGCCAGTCCGAAGACGGCTCTGACGCAGGCGGCGGTCTGATGTCCGTGATGCGAGGCGGGCGTGTGTTTGAAAAGGTCGGGGTCAATGTCTCGACAGTTTACGGGACCCTGGGCGAGCGTGCACAACAGGCAATGGCAGCACGCAAAGGCATTCCCGGGATGACCGAAGACCCACGTTTCTGGGCCTCGGGGATCAGCCTCGTGGCGCATATTCAGAACCCGCATGTTCCAGCGGTGCATATGAACACTCGGATGTTCTGGACCCCGCACGCCTGGTGGTTTGGTGGCGGATCAGATCTGAACCCCTGCATCGAGTATGATGAAGACACGGCGCATTTCCACGCGACCCAAAAGGCTCATCTGGACCCGCATGGCCCCGGACATTATCCACGTCTGAAGGAGTGGGCAGACGAGTATTTCTATATCCCCCACCGCAAACGCGCACGCGGCGTAGGCGGTATTTTCATGGATGATTATTGCACCGGAGACTGGCAGGCGGATTTCGCCCTGACGCAGGATATCGGTCGGGCTTTCCTGCCGGCTTTCCTGCCATTGGTTGAAAAACGGCGTGTACAGGGTTTCTCGGACTCCGACAAAGACACTCAGTTGGTGCATCGCGGTCTTTATGCGGAATACAATCTGGTCTATGACCGCGGCACTAAGTTCGGACTGGAAACCGGACATGACCCGGACGCGGTTCTGATGAGCCTGCCGCCGTTGGCGAAATGGGTCTGACGCTTAGAACGTGTCCATGATGAAATTGTCATAGCAGTAGTTCTGCGCCGACGACGCCGACATATTTGCCCCAACTTTCCTGACGGTGATGGAATACCCGGGCTTGGTATCCGCCCCCGGCGGCGGGGTCAGCGAGAATTGCACGGTCCGGACACCGGGTTCATAGGCGCGCCAGATATAGATCCGCTGGTTGTTTGGGACGCCCAGCGAGCGGATCGCATAGTCCCCGATCCCACACCAATAGTTCACGGGCGCCGACGATCCGATGGCCTTGACCTCATAGACACCGTCCGGCATCGGAGTGATTTCCGTGCGAAATTGCGGTCGAACGGACAGACCGAACCCAACAGCCTCGGCCATTGCAGGTATCAACAAAAGTGCAGCAGCAGCGAAAGACTTTACTAAACGCATAATCCAGATATCCCGAAACAAGGGGCCGATACCAATAACATAGCCGGGAGGACCTGCGAGTAAAGCGGGACATGCCAACGAACCTGTAACACTGACCACAACAGCGAATTAATTCTACTCAAATTGCAGGAAAGCATTACACTCTCTGTAAATTTTTGGGTCCCGTTACACTGTTGGGCATTTCTTTGAGCAAGACGTTTCCAAAAGTCTGGTTTGATTTCCCGCCTGAGAAATACTCGGATCTGGGAGCAATGTTCTATCTGGCAGGGCTGACGACAACACATCAGAAACGCAGTCTGGCACAGGTTTTGTATGCGTTCGAAACCCCGTTTCGCCTGGGCCAGTACCATATCTTCCGACAGAACGGATTCCCCCGAGGCTTTGTCACGTTCGCCGGGCTCAGCCCCGAGGTCGAGCACCGCTATGCAGTAAAAGGAAAACCCCTCACAGACGCGGATTTCACCAGCGGGCCCTCTTTCTGGATCATCGATCTGGTGGCCCCGTTTGGACAGACCAGCCAAATTGTTGATATCCTCAAGCAGGAGATCCCGCACCAGCGTGTGCGCACCAACCGGATGGACAGTGACATGACACGCAATCGGATTGTCGAATGGACGCGGGATGAAGCAGGCGAAGTTCACATGCGCCTGTATCGAAAGAAGGAATTTGAACGCGTGTTGCAGCAAGGCGAGGGTTAATTGGTTTCAGTTCCGATCACAGGCGAACTGACCGGGGATGTGACTGGTTTCCCGCCCAACGTGGAGACGGGACAACCCACGTTGGACAATGGAAACTTCAATCCGGTCACACAAACCTGGACGATAGCGGCACAGCCCGCCAACGGAACCGCCTCGATCGACCCGAACACAGGAGAGTGGACCTATACCGTCGACCCGACATTTTTCGATGGTCTCGACAAAGGCGAAGTTGTCTTCGATTCTTTCTTCATCAGCGTCTCGGGTACAACGCAAGTCGGCCCATTCACCCTTCCATTCACCGGCACACCGGACCCGGTGGAAGTGGTCATCAGGATTGAAGGCGTCTGTTTTGCAGCCGGAACTCTGATTGAGACTGAAAACGGCCCAACTGCGATTGAAACGCTGGAGGTAGGTCACAAGGTGGCTACCGAGGATAACGGTCTGCAACCCATCCGCTGGATCGAAAGCAGTACGATTCCACGCGAACGATTATGCGATGAACCTGTTATGCGCCCCGTTCGTATCTCGGCGGGCAGTCTGGGGCCGAACGAACCCTCTCGCGACCTTCTCGTGTCACAACAGCACAGAATTCTGGTAAAGGGCCCGAAGGTCGAGTTGCTTTTCAGCGCATCCGAAGCCCTGGTTGCCGCCAAACACCTGTGCGGATGGCCCGGCATTGGCATCGATACATCTGTTGAAGCCATCGAATATCTCCACGTCCTGCTGGACCGACACGAAATCCTGAGCGCCAACGGAGCGCTGGCCGAAAGCCTGTTTCTGGGGGAAGAGGCGCTGTATACCTTGTCCTCTGACGCGTTGCGGGAGCTGGCCGCAATATTCCCGGACAGGCCGACCCCGGGTCATACCGGGTTCGGGCGCGCGGCTCGTCTGATACTGCGCGAACACGAAGCCCGCGCCCTCGCCCGAGACTAACTACCGGCCACAATATGTCCGCCGACATCCTGCGGGGCCAATGCAACCGTCTTGATCACCGCATGACATGTGCTGCCCGGTTGCAGGTTAAGGGCCGCAACAGATCGACGCGTGACCCGCGCCAGCACATTGCCCGCCGGGGTCCTTACGGACACGATCGCACCAGGTCCCTCGCCCGACCGGATCTCTTCGACAGTGCCGCTGAGCACATTCAGCGCCGAAAGCCCCTCGGGTTTTTTGTTCGACAGGATCACTTCCTGCGCAGGAATACGAATACGCAAGTTAGCTCCGATCTCATGCGCAATGCGAGGCAGAAACAACCGTGCGCCATTGGCATTCAATTCCGTCAGCCCATCGGAATGATGCTTTGCAACCTGAACCTGCAACACGGCCCCGACGGCACGGACACCCGTAGGGGCCACAGACGGGTCGGCAAGAACTTCGGATGCGGGCCCATGACGAACGGCCTTGCCATCCTGCAACGCAACGACGGACGTTGCCAATCGGGCCACTTCAGCAGCCGAGTGCGTCACATAGAGGATCGGAACCGAAACCTCATCCCTGAGACGCTCGAAATAGGGCAGGATTTCCGCTTTTCGCCCATCATCCAGTGCCGCCAGAGGTTCATCTGCCAGGATCAATCGCGGGCTTGCCAACAAGGCCCGCCCGATGGCGACGCGTTGTTTCTCACCGCCTGACAACCCGGCAGGCCTGCGGTCCAGAAGATGACCGATGCCCAGCATGTCGATGACCCTGTCGGGGTCTTCGCGTCGTGTATTCTTCGGCGCGAACCATCGCCCATAAGCAAGGTTCTGACGCACGGTCAGATGAGGGAACAACCGCCCTTCCTGAAAAATATATCCCAATCGACGCCGATGCGGCGGCAGCCAGAGCCCCTTTTCCGTGTCGAACAGAACCCAGTCATCCACGGACACACGTCCCGCCTCGGGCCGCAGCAACCCTGCGACTGCGTTGACAATGGTGGTCTTGCCCGATCCGGAGCGCCCAAAAAGCACTGTTACGCCGGGGGGTGCATCAAAACTGACGTCCAGATCTATCCCTGACAGATGGTGGTGCAACCGAACAGACAGGCTCATGATCCGGCCACCCGCGCGGCGGCGCGGCGTCCCACATATTCTGAAAGCAACAACGCGCTCATCGCGATGACGATCGAGATCAGAACCAGCCGCGTCGCAGCGGCCTCGCCGCCTGGAACCTGCAAAAAGGCGTAAACAGCCGAAGGCAATGTCTGCGTCTGACCCGGAATATTGGACACGAAAGTGATCGTCGCACCGAATTCACCCATGGCCTTGGCGAAAGCCAAAATAGACCCGGCTATGACCCCTGGTAGAATCATCGGTAAGGTCACGGTAAAAAACACCATCGGGCGCGACGCGCCCAGTGTTGCTCCTGCCTGTTCCAGCTTCGGGTCCACCGCTTCGATCGACAAACGTATCGCCCGGACCATCAAAGGGAAGGCCATGATTCCGGCGGCAAGGGCTGCACCTGTCCAGCGAAAGGCCACTACGATCCCGAACTCGGCCAAGATCCGACCCAGTGGCCCTTGAATGCCGAAGGTCAGCAACAACAGGTATCCGGTGACAACAGGCGGCAGGATCAGCGGCAAATGCACCAGACCATTCAAAACCTGTCGCCCGGGAAACCGCCAGCGGGCCAGAGCGTAAGCGACAAATATCCCAAACGGCAAAGTCGCCAGCGTCGCCCAAAAGGACACGCGCAGTGAAAGTTTCAAGGCTTCAACTTCTGCAGGCCCTAACCAATCCAAGGCAATCACCTGCCCGGCAGGGTAAATCCCTGCTCCAGAAATACAGCCGTGACAGCATCCGTCTTCAGGTGTTCAAGGAAAGCGTGTGCTCCTTCTTTTGCATTGAGGGTCAGTGCCGCAGGGTAAATTATCGGTGGATGCAGGTCGGCGCGGAAAGTCGCAACGACCTGGACCCTTTCCTCCACCTTGGCATCTGATTGGTACACGATCCCCAATGGCGCGGCCCCTGCTGCCACCAGAGCCAGCGCAGCGCGAACATTGTCGGCCTGCGCCACCTGATTCCGCACAGCTTCCCACTGGTTCAGACTCTGCAAAGCCGCTTTGCCATAAATCCCGGCAGGCACCGCATCAACCAGTGCCATGGCCAGATAGCCATCTTTCAATTCCGCCCTGAGGTCATAGCCCGGTTGGATTTCGCCCATTTCGACACGATCATCAGACCCGATCAGAACCAGACCGTTGCCCAGTAAATCCACTCGAGAATCCGCCCGAATTAGACCATCCTGCTCCAACACATCCATCCAATCCGTGTTGGCCGAGACAAACATATCCGCAGGTGCGCCCTGCTGAATCTGCCGCGCCAGAACCGACGAGGCCGCATAAGAAACAGTAACTCTCTGGCCGGTCTGGTTTTCATACCCCACCACAATTTCATCCAAAGCGGTCTTGAGGCTGGCCGCTGCAAAAACCAGAATGCCTTCGGCACCGGCCCTGATTGGGGCCAGCGCCAATATGCCAAAGACCAGTGCCACCATCCAAAATCGGCGGCCGAAGGATAGGGTCATGTATATTCCCGACCGGATCGTTTCAGTTTCTCCGGGAATATCGGACGCCACAGGTGGCGCGCAAGCGCCTTTGGCCATTTAAACATGATGGGTCGAAAGTTCAGCGCGACATTTGCTGTCGATCTGCCTGGAATTGGGTTGCACACTCCTTGACCTGAGGGGGGTCCTGAGTACACGTATGTTCAGTCGACCGCTCATACGATGCAACGTTGGTCGGCTGCTGATCAAGGAATACAAGAAAATCTTCCAGACCCTCTTGCGCCCGCCCGCAGGCTTGGCTAAATGCAGCGTCACGGGTGATTAGCTCAGTTGGTAGAGCGCTTCGTTTACACCGAAGATGTCGGGAGTTCGAGTCTCTCATCACCCACCATCCTTTTCCCACAATGTATCAAGGTCTTACGCGACTAGCACCTATTGCTGTGCTGCGCATGAAACTGTGCCCGCTGCGCCTCCGCTGCACTTAAACGGAAAAGATGTCTCCAACACAGGAGATTTGGGCCATGGCAACAATCGTAAAACGGCCTAGTGGGAAGTGGCAGGCGACTGTACGGAAGGACGGGCAATCCCGATCAAAGTCCTTTCTAAAGCGTGCTGATGCGGCGAAGTGGGCGCGAGAGACGGAGTTGAGCGCCGACAGGGGATTGCTAACCCCAACTCTCAGTGTGGGCGCATCCGAGATGACACTTGGTGAAGTGCTGCGAAAGTACCGAGATGATGTCACGAGCGAGAAACGGTGCGCGGACAATGAAAGCTATGCAATTAACGGATTCCTGCGGAAATGCTCCAAGCTGGCCAACAGGAAGGTCAGCAAGCTACGATCCGCTGACTTTGTCCACTATCGTGACCAGCGCATTAAAGCCATGAAGGCGGCGACTGTGGTGAGGGAACTGGGTTGGTTACAGCACTCCCTAGATGTCGCCTGTGAGGATTGGGGGCAGAACCTGCCACAAGGAAACCCAGTAAAGCCTATCCGACGACCAAAGATTGACAACCGCCGAGAGAGACGACTGCAGGAAGGGGAATGGCATGCGTTGTTGGGTGCCGTGAACCAAGCTCGGTCTCCGCTGATGAAACCGCTACTTACGCTTGCTTTGGCGACTGGGATGCGACGTGGAGAATTGCTGTCAATGAATTGGAAGCACGTAGACCTTGAACGTCGGACAGTGTTCTTGCCTCAAACAAAAAATGGTCGCGCCCGTACAGTTCCACTCAGCCCAAATGCCGTTGCCGTATTGATGGACCTGCCACGCGTTGACGACAGGTGTTTGCCTCTGTCTGGCAACTCTGTGCGACTAGCCTTTGACCGTCTCAGGCAACGGGCGGGCGTGGTTGATCTTACATTTCATGACATTCGGCACGAGGCGGTGTCCCGCTTTGTGGAAAGCGGGTTATCGCTAGCACAGGTCCAAATGATCAGCGGGCATCGGGACTTGCGGATGTTGATGCGTTACACCCACCTGCAGACCGATGACATCGTGGCGAAGCTGGCAGCCGTAGAATTTGCTTAAATCGACTTGATACAGTGCAGGGTGGTCAAACTCTCCCCAGTGCGTCAGCAGGGACCACCCTCACCCACATCCAGCGACAACAAGTGTCCCTTGTGCATTTTGGCTGTCCGGTTGCTGGCAATGTAATCCTCAAGCATTGGCACAGACGTTAGCCCTTCGTCTAATGAACACACAGGCGCTAACCCTCCCTCTAAAGAACTAACAGGCGTCACCCTTCCCTCATTTGAGCATACCCCTCCGTCAATTGAGCATACAGGTTTCGCTTTGTCAGCGTTGATCAGGTTGCTTTGACGGTTTGGACCTACTTCACTCCAATGCGAGTGGAGCAGATCTCATCTAAACATAAGTAAATAAACACAAAAACACGCTGACCTGTAAGCAAAGGTACTGAAAAAAGGGCTATTGATCCTTCTAGTTTAGCCATTGCGTGTTCACCGGGATTTTTCCCAGTCGCCCCAATGGGGCAATTCCATTTGCTCTGCATCCACTAGAGCACGTTCCCCAAACTGGTCCAATGGGCCGCACACAGGAGGCTTACATGCCCCATATCACTATTGTCGACAAACCGTGTGGCTATGGCAAATCCACACAGATCAACCGCAGCTTCAAAAAGCGGGAGAAATATATCGCCGTTGTACCTTACCTGAGTGAGGTGGAACGGTTCATCAAAGATGCCCGAAAAGGTTCCGATTTCATTCTTACGGAGCCTGTTAACAACGGTGGCAACAAGAGCGATCACTGCGAGAAGTTGATCCATGCGGGCAAATCAATCGCTTGCACTCACGCACTTTTCTACCGGCTTGGAACTCTGGCAACCCAAAGCACGGGGATTGCGAGATGTACTGATTTCGACAGCGGCGGCAAACCGACAATCGTAGTCGACAACCTTCTTGATGGATACAACTTCATCATCGACGAGGTCGTAAACCCCTTCGAGGTGGAACAGACAGTCCGAAAGGTTGACTTTGACGCAGCTTACCTCGGCCTTGGCATGGCAAAAGAGGAACCTGACGGACGTATTGTTCCAACGGAAAAGTGGGATGAGCTATACCGCATAGGGGACAAGACATTTAACCGATCACTCTATGACAAGGCCAAGTCGGGTGCACTTTATCGCATAAGCGAGAAGCTGTTCGTCCTCGCCATTCCCAAAGAACTCTTGCTTAAGCCCAAATCCGTGACGATTTATACGTATCTTTCGGAAGGGTCGGTGCTGCTGCAGTACCTGCAAAAACTGCAGAAAGACCACCCCGAATGCTTCACATTGGAGGTGGAGCGTCTGGATGCAGTAGATGAGGCAGCATGGCGAGAAGATGTTGCTAACGCGCTAACGGTTCTACCCATGCCAGAGATAGGGAACCAAAAGTGGACACATTGCGCACAGCTAAACACGATCAAAACGCATCGTGAATGTTCTTCGGTTGGTCAGAAGCTACGCAAGTTCAAAGACAGAGAACTGTATGGAGTAAACCTCAAAACCGTTATGCTGACGTGTGCACGTGACCTGTGGCATGGGGCAGTAACAGGCCAAAAGCCAAAGGCAGGCAGGCTATCAAAGCATACACGGCTGTTCGGTCGGGCGATGAAGGAAGAAGTGTACAACAAGGACACGGAGACCTTTGACGAGGAGTGGACCACAAACGGTGTCAGCTTTGTGCCCAACACTACACGCGGGACCAATGACCATATCGGATGCACAACAGCGGTGTATCTCTATGATCAACACCCCAACCCACAACTGCTGACGTTCCTAGGTATGAAGCGCAATAGCAATGAGGCGCATAGGTTCTCGGATGCCTATGCGTTGACTGAACTAGTACAGTGGCTGTTCCGATCTGCAATACGCGTGGGTGGACTAAACAGTACCGGACGAGCTTACTCACCTAGGCGTCCGGTAACGCTCTACATGCCATCTAATAGAATGCGGAACCTACTGCTGAACTGGCTGCTGACGGGTCAGGTCAACAGTGGACCGGTCAAAACAAAAGGACAGAGACAGACTGAGTTGCTTACCCGATTGGAGGGTCGTCAGGTGGCGGCAGTAGCATAGTGCCGTTTGACATAGCAGCGGAACAGACGTTCCTCACTCATGAAGAGGCCGCCCTGCGCGGCCTTTCTCGTTTCTGGACAGGTCGTCCGTGTAAGTATGGGCACATGGCCGAGCGGTACGTCAGCAATCGCCAATGCGTGCAGTGCAACGCTAAGAAAACGGTGGAGCGGGATCGGAGATGTCGGGCAGCCGATCCCTCTTACCGTATGTTCAGGTCGGTACTGAACCGATCAGGACAAGTGCTGATGGGTCGAGCGAGACCCTCCAATCCTATCGGCTGCTCTAAGGACACACTAACGCTGCACATAGAGGCCCAGTTCTCAGACGGCATGACATGGGATCGGTATGGTCAATGGGAAGTGGATCACATTACCCCCCTCTCGGCTGCCCGGTCTCTGGAACACCTCATCGAACTTTGCCACTACAGCAACGTTCAACCTCTTTGGAAACGAGACAATCTAGCAAAGGGCGGGGCGTAAGCCTCGCCCATGCGGGAAGTAATCTGTCTTCTTTCGGTAAGCCCCCAATAATCTAACGCGAATAGAACCCATCACGAAGCTCTTGCCTTAGGCGCAGACGCTCGGGGTACTCTTTCAGAAATAGTTCGGTCGGTTTGCCCTCCCAAACTTGCGCATAAACTCGCATCTTGTTACCGCCATAAATCTTCGCAAGGTCCTCATTGGAACAACCCCTCGCCCAAAGGTCATCGGTAATCGCCGTAAGGATTTTGGCAAGTTCACCGTTGCCAGTCGCCCCTTTGTTGAACGCATCGATCATGTAGCCGCCGTCGTCGTACATGCTTGCGTTTGCAGTTGCGAACTGTACGACTAGTTCAGTCGAGAACATGTCGTCTGTCGCGATCCCAACATGGTCGACCCCCACAAGTTGGACATAGTAGTCGATCATATCAGCAGCTTGCTCGGGTGAGATATCCTCGGGCCAAACACCGTCCATCATCCATTCGGTGAAGGTCGGAGAAATATAGCCGCCCGATTTGGCTGCACGCAGCGCCTCGTCGTCGGGAATGGCCCGATAACAACCGCGTGTCGTGGCATTGGGTTCGTTCGCATAAAGCCCAGCTGGGACAGAGTGCGTATAGACATATGGCACGCCGGGATAGTTTTCATCCATGTAGTCCATGGCGTCGTTGGCCGTTTTGGAGCCCGTGTGGCTTAGGTCTAGCAGGATGCCGAACCGCACCATTTCATCGATGACCGACTTCCCCCAAGGCGTAAGACCAATGTCGCGCCCGTTATAGGCCGCCAACTGCCCCGATCCGGTTCGAAAAAAATCATTGTATGCCAGGATCATACTTTTGATCCCCATATCCTTTAGCAATGCCATTTTCTTAAGATCGCCATTCAGGATTGTGGCGGTTTGGCTGTTCCAGATGACGGCTGTCTTGCCTTGGATATGGGCGGCTTCGATATCTCGGGTTTCATTGACGATCAGGTAGTTTTCCGGTTGCTGCGCCATGGCCGAGCGAAAGTGGTAGTGCTGCTCTAGCAGGGTTTCAAACGACATATCCGCAGCAGCCAGCGTCATCTCGTGTCCCGTAATGCCGTTGTCCCGCGCCCGCGCGAAGTAGGTATGAAGCTGGTCGTAGTCGGTCCAACCAGTGCCGTAGGGGCTGGCCAACATGCCGAGGACGATTGTGTCTTGCACGAATTGCTTCGCCTTTTCTGACGCATCCCAAGTCTTGCTTTCCTCGCTGGCGTGTAGTGCGCCACCAAAATTGATCGCTATAGCGCATGCGGCCAACAGGGTCTTCATGACAGAACCTCCCTAACTGTTTTGATCTTTGCTGACACTTTCGATCCACCTCAGAAAACGATCCGGGTTCTTAGGCCGAACAGCGTAATGCTATCCTGAGCGGGATTCAGCAGCGGGTCGGAAATGAACTGCAGTGATGGCGTGATCTGCAATCCGGGCGAGATTGAGAACCGATAGAATGCTTCGAGCGTGAACTGGTCACCGTCTATGCCTCTTGCCTCGGCCCAGTTAAGGCCCAGTCCTGCCAAATCGGTGTTGCGACCATAGTAGCCCAGACCCGCAGAGACGGACCGGTCATATAGTGCTACGGTCCCCTTTGAGGCCCCAGCCCGAAAGAACGGCATCCACTTATTGTCAACAAACCATGCGGCAGAGAACGCAGCGCCGTAATCTTCCGCTCGACTGCCATCGTCAGCCGCATCCGCATGCCAGAGGGTCAAATGGATGTTGTCGAAGTAGATGCGATCAAAGCCGGAGGTGTAACCAAATTCGAGTGATTTGAAGAGATTGCCATCGCTAAACACATCAAAATTTGGATCAGACGGGTCGGCGTTTGCGTCTGAGACGCTGGCAACAGCGTAGAAGTTTTCGCTCAGCTTTACCCCACCGGCAATGCCAAGACCTTGGTTGGGCGTGTTAATTGTCGGATTGGTACTAAAAGACAGGTTTTGGAAACCACTGTAGGGGCTTACCAACCCATAAGTATCCAAAAAGTCCGTTACATCAATCTGCCCGACTTGCAGCGTCCACACGCCGTTCTCGGCCCTTTGCGTCCAGAACAGGTTGGTCAGCAGCAAACCATTATCGTTGAAGGCTGTCCCAGTGATCGAAAGTGCTCCGCCATCCAGCCCAAGAAACTGCGGGGCAACATCGGTGTAACTGTGCCGGTCTTCGATCTTGAATGTCAGAGAGCCGCGTTCAGTTGCCTGCCAACTGCCGTAGAAACGTGCAATTCCGCTTGCCGCTTCGCCGGTTCCCAGATCAGCATTCGTGGATTGGCCCAATGCCAAGTAATCGATATTGAAGCGAAACCCTTCCTCGGCCAGTCGGTCTTTCCACTGAAACCAACCCGGTGCGATGTTGCGCGGAAAATCGGAACGGTATTGCGGATCGGTTAGCCCATCCCCGGGCTCTAGATCAGCTTCGACCGAAGATGGCCCGGACAGACCTTGAGCCGACGCTGCACCAGCGAAGGCAATGCTCAATGCGGCAACTAGAAGTCTAATCATTCAGACGCCTTTGCCCCGCCGGTCTTGCGATTGCCCGCCGCTCGGATACGATCAGCGGAACGCTGCTTCCATTCCAGCCTGTCTGCCTCGGTTTCCAGAGTTTCGACACGTTCCGTTTCCAACTGGAAAGTCGCATTCATAGGCATGAGGCCATCCACAACCATCATATTATGAACAGAAGGATCGATAGTCAGCATACCGGTCAGCCGAACGGGTTCGTGGAAGTAACTGGGCGTCCAGTCCCCATTCAACCGTACACGGATCATCTGGTTGGGTGGAGGTGGAGGCATGTGACTGCACATCCCTCGCTCTGGCACCAAATACGCCACAGGCCGACCGTCCGGATCACTCGGGCCCGGAATGGCAAAGCCCGCGAGTGTGATTGTTTGACCATCGAATTGCGGATTTCCGTTCGTTCCTGCCTTTCTTCGCCGTTCTTTCACAACCTCCCGCTGATCGAGTAGCCATCCGACATCAATACCATCTGCTGCCAAAGCGTCCTCGGTCTCGGTCAGAAGCTCTTGCCATTTTTGCCTTTCTTCCGCGCTGCCAGCATCCTGCTTCAACCTGCCGCGCAAGCGTACGACAAAGAGGACATCGTCAAATTGCTCGGGGCTTAGATCGCGATAGGGGTCTTCAAAGACTTGCGAAGAAGGGTCCGGCAGTTCCGCCCAGTCAACTGCCGTTCCCGGCGCTGCCATGGCGGGATGGCCGCACCAGATCAACCCGACGAATACGGCGAAGCGAAACCAATAACGCATTAAGGCTCTCCGGCTGCTTTTTTGTTCATTCCAGTGTGTTCTTGTATATTACACCGTCCTTCATGATCAGGCGGATTGTATCTGGGCTTTCAGGCCTCGGGTCGGCGCCGAACCACTGATCACCTGTGCCGATAACCGAGAGGTCTTCAAGTGGATTACCGTCGATCAGCAGGATATCCGCATAGGCGCCTTCTTCGATCACGCCCAGTTTGCCGGCGGTATACGGGTTCATAAAGTCACCCGACAATGCGACCACCTCACCGCCCGTCGATGTCAGCGTGACCATGGATGTATAGGGTCCAAAAAATTCATTGTTCAGATGCTTCTCGTAGGCGATCTGGATATTGCATGCCTCAACCGAACCAACACAGTCGGTCTGGAACCCTCGCTTCACCGGGCATTCCTTCATATTATCGATGTAGCCTGCAAATGTGGCCGAGGCAGACTTTGCCTTGGCCAAGCTCGCCGGAACATCCGCCACAGCCGGAATGTCGAGAAGGCCGGGGTCAAATGCCGTTAGGTTTGTTGTAATGTACGCACCCTTCTCGTTCATGACTTCAGCAATTTCGCAGTCAAAAGAAAAACCATGTTCGATTGACATAACACCTGCGTCGAGCGCACTCAGGATTGCTTCCTTGCGATAGGAATGCGCCATGACATAGCTGCCATATTCATTCGCGACCTGGACGGCGGCTCTGATTTCTTCGGGCGACCCGGCCAGCAATTGCCAAGGGTCGAATGCCGACACAACACCACCGGATTGCATGAATTTCAATTGCGTCGCGCCCATACGAAAGTTGTTACGTGCGTATTTATAGACGTCATCAACACCACTGACTTCCTGAGCCATGTTCAGCCGACCCATGTTTGTCTCCGAACCAGGTGGTGCCGTGAAATTCGCGAAGTCAGCGTGACCACCACGTGTTCCGATAAACGCCCCGGATGGATAGTAACGAGGACCCTCGATTTGCCCCAAGTCTATCGCCCTACGTAGTCCGCCATTAGCGCCACCAGCATCCCGGACAGTGGTGAAACCCTGCATCAAATACATCTCGGCCATCCGTGCACCGTGTATGGCAAAGTCCTCCCAGGTCGTGTTGGCCTCCATCGCGGGCAAGGTCGGCCCCATCAGCATAAGATGCGCGTGCAATTCAATAAACCCGGGGGTCAGTGTCCGCCCCTCTCCGTCAATGACTGTGGCATTGGGGGCATCGATCGCATCGGTTGAGACGGCCTTGATCAGGTTGCCCTCGACCAATACGCTGGCATTCTCGATACGCTGTTCATTCACGCCATCGAAGATGTGCACGTTGGTAAACAACGTTTGGGGGTCTTCTTGATCCTGAGCCTGCGCGGACGCTGAAAAAGCAAGACCTGCAGCGACAATTACTGTCGAGCAAAGCGACATTCGTAGACCGGACATAAGTACTCCCTTCATATTCGTGTTTTGCAAACTGTAGTCCGAAATATCTTGGGTCGGTTGCCACTTTTGAATTAGCATGTTCGGATGTGTTCGTAAAAATGGCCACTGAATAAATCGACCAATCATCACAAGGGTGACGAGCTTGCCTTTCAACTCCACCTCTCAAGAGCATAGCGAGGGCTTTATTCGCCTCTCCTTAGCTGCTCCGTTTTTGCAATACCTCACCGAACGCAAGATCAATCCGCAACCAGCATTGGACCAGGTCGGATTGAAACCCGAACTGTTGTCTGACCCATCCGTGTTCGTTCACTCAGAGCTGGTCTACGGTTTAGTGAATGCCTTCTCAGAAGTATCAGGGGATCGATACCTAGGACTGAATGTAGGGGAAGCGTTTGACCTACAAGGATGGCCGCCCTTCGCTCAAGCCTTGCAATCTACAAAAACGCTTTTCGAGTTTTTCACTCGCTTTGTTGAGCTCGTCCCGCAGGAGTCCAATTCTGTGCGGCACAGCCTTGTGATTGAAGCAGGCAAGGCGACTTATCGTATCGAGAGGCAACAGGAACCAACTGTCCCACCCATTCAGGTGACCGGTTTTGGTGCCGCAATCTATGTACGCCTATTGCAGACCGTAGTCGGAGATTCCTGGGATTCTTCGCGTGTGCGATGGGAAAGCAGATACATCAATGGGCTGCCTATCGACTACAAAGGGATCGAGGTTGGCCTTGGGACTGATCCCGGAATGCAAATTAGTTTTCCTGTGGGATGGTTGTTTTTGCACCTTGTCTCTGAGGGCTCTGCCAAGCCCATAGCTTCACCTCAACAAGAGGAAGAAGTAACCGTGGTGGCAGCTTTGCGCTCTGTCTTACGCGACAAACTAGATGAAACCGATTTGGGACCTGAGATGGTGGCTGGAATGCTGGGAATACAACCGGAACGGTTTCTGAAAGCGCTTCAGCAACAAGGCACAACCCTACCCCGTGAAATCAAACGGCTGCGTGTCGATGTCGCCAAAGAGCACCTCAAAGAAGACCAGATGACAATTGCGGAGATTGGTCTGATGCTCGGCTATTCCGACAAGTCCCATTTCACTCGCTTTTTCCGAAGTCAAACCGGAATGACACCGACCAAGTACCGCCACGGTGTATAGTTACGTTGCGAATACTTGGACTGCTTTTCCATTACACACCAAGTGCGGGCCGACAAGGATTTGCAACACACTTTTTGGAGCCCCTATCTAAGGATCACAGAGGGACAATTGCCCCCATAGCCCCTGCGGCGGTGCATGCAGCGCTGCGCCACCGCTGCACCAACTCTTTGTTTCAGTTCGATCAGCGACAGACCTGATCTAAGAAAGATGTCATATGATCTTGATACGTCCAGAAGATTGTGCGACCTTCAAGCCACTGACAACACTAGACATCTCTCCAAGATAGTGCTGGTTGCGGCAGTGGAGAACAGCACCTTGTTGCACGTGCGGATTAGGATAGAGCGCTTCGTTTACACCGAAGATGTCGGGAGTTCGAGTCTCTCATCACCCACCATTCTCCCGTCAAAGCATCAGCATTCAAACAATATCGAAATGCCGAGGCGCAGTTGCAACCGATTGCAAGTCGAGATCGATGATGCATAATGCACCAGCAATGCCACACTTATCTGTTTCCCTGCCCCACTACTATCGGAGTTCCCCGGCGTGAGTGTAACTCTGAAAGACGTGGCCGCTTTGGCCGGCGTTTCACGATCCGCCGTGTCGCGCACCTTTACCGAAGGTGCCTCGGTTTCTGCAAAAACGCGCAGCAAGGTTGAAAAGGCGGCCCGTGAGCTGGGCTATAGTCCCAATGCCCTGGCGTCGTCTCTGACGACCGGGCGCACCAAACTGATCGGATTGATTTCGAACAACTTTCACAACCCGATATTCCTGGAAGTCTTCGATCAGTTTACACGCGCCCTGCAGGAACGCGGCCTGCGCCCGCTGATCGTGAACCTGACGGACGAAACCGAACCTGCCAACTCTGTCCGAATGCTGCGCCAATACTCGGTTGATGCAGCTATCGTGGCATCCTCGACGTTACCGCCCAGTTTTGCAAAGGCCTTTCATGATGCGGGTGTACCAGTGGTGCACACGTTCGGTCGGTCTGCCACCTCACCCGAAGTCCATGTGGTCGGGATCGACAACGTGGAATGCGGACGCATGGCTGCGCGCGAGCTGGTCGCGCGGGGCTATGCCAGTGTGGGCTATCTGGGCGGGCCGCAGGATGCGACCTCGTCCCTGGACCGGCAACGGGGCTTCATTGAAGAAATGGCCGGCCATCCGCAGATTCCGGTCAGCCACTCCTTCGCCGGGGCCTATTCCTTCGAAGCGGGGCGGGCCGAGATGCTGCGCCTGCTGGCCGGTGATCCGGCGCAGGCCTATTTCTGCGGCGATGACATCCTGTCGATCGGGGCGCTGTCAGCGCTGGCCGATCACGGGCTGAAACCGGGCACCGATATCGGAATCATCGGCCTAAACGACATGGAGATGTCGCGCTGGGAATATATCAACCTGACCACCATCCATCAGCCGATCAAGCAGATCATCACTTCGTCCGTGGATCTGGTCGTCGAGATGTTGAAAGAGCCTCAGCGTTATCCCGAAGCCCGAATTTTCCCCTGCCGGGTGATTGAGCGGGGCACTCTACGGCCCCGCGTCTGATCAACGAAACATTGGCGGGCGGGCATCATGCCAAGCGCCATCTGCTTTGCCCGAAGCAACAGCCGCGTGAACGGCGGCGATCGATCGCACACCATCAGCAGCATCGGGCAGCCCATCCCGGCTTTCACCGCGGATTGCATCCGCCAGATCGCAATAGATATTGGCGACGGCCAGTGGGAACCCCTCGGGGTGCGCGATGGCGACACGTGACAGGCGCTGAGCTTCGCCATGCAGACCGCCCTCGCCCTTTTCTATGATCTGTGTACGCCCACCAACGGGTGTATAGATTAATTGGTTGGGCTGCTCAGACGCCCAGCGCAGCCCGCCGGTTTCGCCAAAGACCTGTATGTCAAAGCCATGCTGGCGCCCGATCGCCACAGAGGATGTCCAAAGACGCCCGACTGTGCCGCATTCCATACGAAAGTTGATCATTGCATCGTCTTCCAGCTCCCGGCTTGCGATCGTTGAGGCCATATCGGCCGAAAGCGTCTTCACCTCATCATCGCAGATAAAACTGGCCATATGCAGTGCGTGAATACCGCAATCGGCAAACTGCCCGGAAACGCCTGCCATCGCAGGGTCATAGCGCCACCGCACACGCGGATTGTCGGCATCGGTGGCATCCCCGTGGTGGCCATGGCTGAAATTGGTCACCACAAGACGCACCTGTCCGATTTCGCCCGCGCGCACCATGGCGCGGGCCTGACGTACCATGGGATAGGCGGAATAGCAGTAGTTCACCGCGCAGATCTTTCCCGATGCTTCGGCAACGCGGACTATTTCCTCACCCTCTTCCACGGTCATGGTCATCGGCTTTTCACACAGGACATTGAAGCCTGCTTCAAGATACGCCTTGGCAATCTCGAAATGGGTCGAGTTGGGTGTGGCGATGGTCACCAGGTCAACCCGGTCTTCACGGTCTTTCTCGCCTGCCAGCATCTCTTGCCAGTCTCCATAGGCGCGATCGGTGGCAACACCCAATCGCTGCGCGTATTCCCGGCCGGTTTCGGGCCGGTGATCCAGCGCGCCAGCGGCAAATTCAAACAGCCCGTCAGCCTGTGCCCCCAAGCGGTGCGCGGGACCAATCTGACTGCCTTCACCACCACCGATCATGCCCCATCTCAACTTAACCATGGTCATTGTCTCTCATTAAAGCTTTTAGGTTGAGCGATCAGAAATCGCAGATGTCTTTCCACTGCCGCTGATCTGACGACGCCAACGCGGCAGCAAGCACGCGGTTGACCTCATGCCCGTCGCGAAAAGAGGGCCAAGTGGCTTTTCCGGTATGGATGGCCTGCAGAAAATCTTTGGCCTCGATAATGATCTGGTCCTGATAGCCCGTTCCGTGGCCCGGACCCTGGCAGAAAGGCTCGTAATCCGGATGCGCCGGGCCGGTCAGGATCTTGACAAACCCGCGCGTGGCTTCGGACCCTTCCCGCTTATACAGCCACAGCGCGTTCTGGTCTTCCTGATCGAACCGGATAGCGCCCTTTGTTCCAGATAATTCATAAGCATAGCCCATTTTCCGCCCCGTCGCGACGCGGCTGAAATACAGGTTGCCCATAACCCCGTTTTCGAACCGGCACATCATCTGGGCGTGGTCGTCGTTTGTCACCTCACCACCAGGTCGGGTTTTGTGAACCGTTTCAACATCCGCCATCACCTGTGCGATGGGTCCAACCAGTGCCAACGCACCGTTGACCATGTGCGGTGCCAGATCTCCGATAGTGCCATTGGCCATGCCCGTCGTGCGCCAGGTCGCCGGAGCTCGCGGGTCGGCGTAGAAATCTTCGGTGTGCTCCCCCCGGAACCAAGTGACATCCCCAATCTCTCCGTCGGCGATCAGCTGGCGGGCGAATTGGCTTGCGGGCGTGCGAATATAGTTGAACCCCACCATGTTGACCGCACCCGAAGCCTCGGCAGCAGCAGCCATAGCCTGACTGTCCGCAAGCGACGCGCCCAATGGCTTTTCACACAGAACCGGTTTGCCCAGTGCAAAAGCCGCTTCGGCAATCTGACGATGCGTGGATTGAGGCGAGGCGATGACGATTGCCTCGACCTGTGGGTCCTCAACCAATACACGCCAATCGTGAGTCGCGCGTTTGTACCCGTAGGCTGTCCTGTATCGTTCAGCGCTATCGGGGCTGGACGAACAAATGACCTCTAGTCGGGGTCTCAATGCCGTGTTGAACACTGCACCGACCGCAGACATGGCTACGGAATGGGCCTTGCCCATATAGCCGCCGCCGACGATTCCAATTCCGATTTCAGGCATCTGCAACGGCTCCGAACATATCATTTGCAACCGGTTGCAAAATCAGTATCGTGTGAATCGATTCAACGCAAGGTCCAAACTTTGCCGACCCCACTCTGCCGGAGGACAAAACTTGAGCGCTTTGATGGATGGTATCAAAGGAAACCGCTTCGCCGTTCTGGGTCGTGCAGGTATGGACCTGTACGCCGACCCGATCGGCGTCAGAAGCGAGGATGCCGACACGTTTCATGCCGACCTTGGGGGGTCTTCCGCGAATATTTGTGCCGGGTTAGTTAAGTTGGGCAGTGAGGCGTCGCTGATCACGTCCGTCTCGGATGATGCGATCGGACGGTTCTGTCTGAATCGGTTGCGGCATTACGGTGTGGACACATCCTATATCCGCGTTCTGGGCGGCGAATACCGCATGTCTCTGGCCGTGTACGAAAGCCGGATCGAGAACTTTCAGAATGTGATCTATCGTAATGGGGCCGTTGATTTCCAAGTCACCGAAGAGGATATGGACAGGGTCGATTATTCATCATTCTCGGCAATCATCTCGGCTGGGACGGTCTTTGCGTCCGAACCGTCGCGCAGCGCTACATTCCGGGCCTTTGAGAACGCCCGGAACGCAGGCCTGCCGATCATCTTCGATATCGATTACCGCCCCTACAGCTGGCCCTCACCCGAGGTGGCTGCCGAAGTTCTGTCGCGGGCTGGTGACGCCAGCGACCTGATCGTCGGCAACGACGAAGAGTTCGGGTTCATGGCCGGCGGCATCGAAAAGGGTTTTGCCAAGGCCCGGGAACTTGCTGAAAAACCCGGTCGGATCATCATCTACAAGATGGGTGAAAAAGGCGCTGTCACCTTGGTGGACGGGCAAGAACTTCGAACAGGTATTTACCCGGTCACTGCTGTCAAACCCAACGGGGCTGGCGACAGTTTCATGGCGGGTCTGTTGGCTTCGATCGCCGCAGGGCACGATCTGAAAGACGCCGTCATGCGCGGTTCGGCCTGCGCGTCGATCGTGGTGTCGCATCCCGGTTGCGCGCCCGCCATGCCGACGACCCCGGAACTGGACGCGTTCCTCGCTTCTCATCCCGGCCCGGCCACATAGGAGAACTCCATGCATATCGCGCCCTACGATAACCAGAACAAACCGATCGTCGACGCAGATGATCCAACTGTCCCACTGAACTATTTCAACATCGTAAAACTGAAAAAGGGCGAGGCCTTCGAATACCAGGTCCCGGGCTATGAGACCTGCATCGTGCCTGCCACCGGCAGCGTCGACGTGGATGTCGAGGGCGTGCGCTTTGCCCATCTGGGCAAACGGGGCGAGGACGTATGGGATGGCGAGCCCGAAGGCGCCTATGTGCCGTCGGGGGTCAGGGCGCAGATGGTCTGCGTCTCGGAGACGGCCGAGGTGTTCGTGGCCGGCTCCAAATACGACAAGGTGCTGGACCCGTTCGATGTGCGCGAACACGACCTGGTGCAATATGGCAGCGATGACACCAAGACGCATCGCAAGATCAAGCACATCCTCGGCCAGAAACAGCATGACAAGGTCGGCCGCCTGCTGGTCAGCGAGCTGTTTACCGAGGGTCAGGGCGGCTGGTCGGGCTTTCCCAGTCACAAGCACGACACCAACCGCCTGCCGGACGAGACCCGGCATGACGAAACCTACAATTTCCGTTTCAAGCCCAACTGGGGCTCGGGCCTGCAGATGTTGCAGCGCGAGGACAACGAACCCGGCGATGCCTACCATATCGTCGATGGCTCCACGATCTGCATCGACAAGGGCTATCACCCCTGCTGCGTGCTGCCGGGATACGAGATGTATTACTTCACCATCCTCGGCGGGCTGACCCAGCGGTCGCTGGTGCAGTATTTCCAACCCACCCATGCCTATCAGATCGAGACCATTCCGGGCATCAAAGACATGATCGCGAAGTTCAAATGACCCTCGTCACACTGAAAGACGTCCTGCAACCCGCTTATGAACAAGGCTATGCCGTGGGCGGGCTCGTGACGCTGGGCTGGGAAGACATGCGCGCCTATGTGGCCGCGGCCGAGGCGGAAAATGCACCGGTTGTTTTGCAAGCCGGTCCCAGCTGTCGTGAGCACACACCGCTGCCCGTTCTGGGCAAGATGTTCCGGTATCTCGCCGAGAACACCTCGGTTCCGGTCGTTGCCCATCTGGATCACGGCTACACGTTCGAGGACTGCAAGGTCGCCCTCGACAGTGGTTTTACGTCGCTGATGTTTGACGGATCACGCAAGCCCTTGCAGCAAAACATAGATGAAACCGCCGCGATTGCTGAGATGGCCCACTCAGCCGGGATTTCATGCGAAGGAGAGATCGGCTTTGTGGGGTATTCCGGTGGTGAAGGATCAAACGGCACCGACCCCGAAGAAGCCGCGAAGTTTGCACGCGAAAGCGGTGTCGACGCGATGGCGATTTCGGTTGGCAATGTTCACTTGCAGCAAAACAAAGAAGGTGGCCTGGATGAGGCGCGTGTCGCCGAAATCGATGCCGTAACCGAAGTGCCTTTGGTCATTCATGGCGGGTCCGGTGTGCCGGTAGAGCAGCGTATGAAGCTGGCGCGCGAGACCTCGATCTGCAAGTTCAACATAGGAACCGAGCTGCGTATGGCATTCGGAAATGCCATGCGTGAAGCCGTCAATCGTGATCCTGAACGATTTGACCGCGTCACGATCCTGAAGGAAACACACGACCCGGTTGAGGCCGCTGCCCGCACCGTGATCCGTGCCTTTGGCGCCCCGCCGCAAAGGTGAGATGCCCAATCTTCCTAAATCGTAAAGGCTGCCCGGAACGCCTCAAGCGCCGTTTCCGGGTCGCCCGCAGCAAATGCCTCGAGGCTGACAGGTCCACGGTACCCCCTGTCATTGAGCGCCCGTGCCACGGCGGCATAGTTGATCTCACCGGTTCCCGGCTGGCACCGCCCGGGATTGTCGGCCACTTGTATCTCTCCGATCCAAGGCAGGCAATTCTCGCACCAACGGATCAGATCGCCTTCCCCGATCTGCGTGTGATAGAGGTCCAGATTTATGCGCAGGCTCGGGTGGTTCACAGACGAAACCAACGCCAGAACATCCTTGGTCGAACCAAAAGGACAACCGGGATGATCCAGCAGATTCAGGTTCTCCAGCGTGAAAACGACATCCTGTTCTTCCGCCAGATCACAAATGCGGCGCAACGTGTCCCGCGCTTTCAGCCACATATCGCCGGTCACAACGTCGTGCTGCCAGAGCGGTATTCCACCATCGCCCAAACCGGTGCCGTGCAGGTTCAGACGATCCACACCAAGACGCTTGCCAATCTGTACCGTCTCACGCGCGGATGTCAGGAGCATGTCAGCCCCTAAATCATCCGCAAGACGGCCCTGAAGATAACCATTCATGATCGTATAGTTCGCGCCAACGCGTTCAAGTTTCACCGTATCCCAGGCCGACCAGTTCCATAGGCCAACACCAAACCCCATCTCGGTCAGCCGCGCGGCACGCCACTCCATGGGTTTGTCGAGCCACAGCATTTCAGCACATGCCGCAAGTTGAAAAGGTTGAGGCATGTCAGCTCTCCAATTGTCCAGATTGGTTCAGATCGAGCCACCTTCGACCATGAAATTCCCCGCACTGCACATGGCCGCGTCATCCGAGGCCAGAAACAGGACCATGCGCGCCACATAGACCGGCTCAATCGGGTCCGGCAGACATTGACGATCCACCTGCTTGGCCAGCGCCTCGGGCGTGACCCACAGGTCTTTCTGGCGGTCGGTCATGATCCAGCCAGGCACCACCGTGTTCACGCGAATACGATGATCGCCCAGTTCACGCGCCATGGTGCGGGTCAATCCATGGACTGCGGATTTGGCGGTGGCATAGGCCGGAAAACCCGCACCTGCCTCCCACCACGAATTCGAGCCGATATTGACGATCGAACCCGCACGCATGGCTATCATGCCGGGCGCCACTGCCTGAATGGCAAAGAACATGTGACGGATATTTGTCGCCATGCGCTCATCCCAGTAGTCCGGCGTCACTTCGCGCCAGTCATGACGATCATCCTGGGCGGCGTTGTTGACCAGCACGTCCGCGGCGCCCAGCTCCTCGACCAGTTGCCCCAACGCCTCTTGCATAACTTCGATATCGCGCAAGTCGCACTGCACAAAAGCGTGTTCACCGTCCAGGCCAGACAGCAGCGCGAGTCCGGCGTCGGCATTCAGATCCAGAATGCCGACCTTTGCCCCTTGGTCGGCAAAGGCCCGAACGGTTTCAGCGCCAATTCCTCCAGCCCCGCCCGTGACAAAAACCGTTTTTCCCGCAAGGCTTGGGTAATTGGCAAAATCTCTGTTCATCCGTCACGCTCCATGATCCATTCAACCTCGGGGGCTGGTACAAACCGCCATTTTCGCAGCGGCCCGGCCATGACGTTAAGATAGTACATCTCAAATCCATAGGGCGCGCCGCAAGGGTGATGGCCGCGCGGAACAGTAACAACATCGCCATCGGAAAGGGCCATTGTCTCATCCAGCTGACCATCATCTGTATAGACCCGCTGAATTCCGAACCCATTGGAAGGGTTGAGCCGGTGGTAGTAGGTCTCCTCCAGATATGTGATGCGAGGATAATCATCCTCGTCGTGACGGTGACTGGGATAGGACGACCAATGGCCATTTGGTGTGAACACCTCGGTCACCAGCAGGCTGTCTGCGTAGTCCTCATTCTCCATGGCGATATTGTTGATGTATCGCTTATTTACCCCTTTGCCGCGTTCGGTCAGGGTTATGCCATCAGGTCCAATCCGACGCGCCGTACGACCGCCCTTACCCGGCGCCGAACAGATGGCCACAACGCAGTCGGTTTCCGCCACGGCCTCCCACTCGGTTCCGTTGGGCAGATACAGGCAATGCGGCGGCGTCTTTTCGAACACGTTCATCCGGTCGCCCAAAATGCCCCAGTCCTGGCCTGCCCCGGTGATCTTTGCCTTGCCTTCGACCATCACAAGAATAACCTCACGATCCCCGGTTGCCTCGGCCGCCCTGTCGTCTGCTTTTAGATGATACAGGCCAAAGCCCACATATCGCCATCCCGCGCTGGCCGGAGTGATGTCATGTACCTTGCCACGGGTTCCAAACGGTTTCTTCAGCAGGTCTGCCATTCTTGTTCTCCTTATTGGGCGGGCCCACAGGGTCCGCCTGAATTGTATTCAAGCAGCTTGCCTTGCCCGCAGGGCAGAAAGAGCCTCGGATAGCTGTTCCTTCTTCCATCCTTCGAAAACGGCCCGTCTAAGGATGTCAGCCTGGCTGTCGGGCGCGTTGCCTCCAATCGGTGGATCAGTATCCAGATTGGTCGGGAACGGATAACCTTCAGCGGTAGCAGCAATCGCTGCATCCAGGTCCCCCGAAGTCAAAGCCCCACGTTGTTTCAGGGCGACAAGCGACGGGAACACTGCTTGCGACATGGAATGCCGATCAACCATCTCCATCGCGCGACCGAAGGGGGATGAGATTTGCAGCAGGTTTGCCATGCGATTGATGTCGGTGCTGCTGTTCTCGCCCGCTCCATGGAACAGGGCCGGATTGAAGAACACCGCGTCACCCTTTTCCAGAGGCAACTGGATACAGCTGTCTTCGAAATACGCACGGTGCGCTTCATCGTGGAACGCCAGATAGCCCGATGGGTAGAGCTGCGAGAACGGCAACAATTTGGTCGGGCCGCTTTTCACCGGCATGTCACAATGCGCAACCGCCCCTTGCAAGGTCAGCGAGGCCGTCACCAGATGTGCATGAGCCGGATACCGGGCCGCGCTTTCGGCGTTTTGAAACCCAAGGTGATAGTCCCGATGCGCCTGTTGCGCCTTGCCACCGGGGCGCACCTGATTGATCTGAGCGGTCACCTGATAGTTCGGCCCAAGCCATGCTTCACATGCCGCAGCAATCGCCGTGTTCCCGAAATAGAGCGCAAAGCCCTCGGGGTCGCGCAGGCATTGCTTTTGCAGCGCGTTCCACACCCGGTCATTCGCGCCCGAGGCGGCAAAGTGATCGCCCTCACCCGCGCTACCCTGGCGTTCTTCTTCGATGATTTCACGAAATACTTCCGTCGCCCGATCAATGATCGACGTGTCCGGATACGCCCCTTTCAGGGCGATCACACCGGCGGATTTGCCCAGCACCCGGCCCCATTCCGCCAGCAAGGCCCTACGCGTATCAGGCTGTTCCAAACCGGAACGCAGTGCCTGCATATCATAGACGGGCACGTTCTTTTCGACGGAGACGGCAAAAGGCACCGTCTCGGTCGAAAGGCTCTGAGAGGTCAACACCTTGAATTCGTCCAGATCACAGGATTCCCGGTCGAAATAGCCGACATATCCAAGGTCCTGATGTACCATGACGTGCTCCTCTCACATGGCTTCGGTGTTGCCCCGTAAGGCGATGATTTAAGCGGTGATTTCCAACCCTGCGTTGCCACAAACCTCGACAATGTGGTCAAAGCCCATTTTGGAGTACTCACATGGCGGCGCCTTGGCGGGGTCCTGCTCTGCCTCGACCACAATCCAGCCGTTGTAATCCATTGCTTTCAATGCATTGGCCACGGCCTGAAAGTCGATGCAACCATCACCCGGCACTGTAAACGCACCTGCGATCACCGCATCCAGGAAACTTCGATTGTTCTCGCGTGTGTCCTGTACGATTTCGGGTCGGATATCCTTGAAATGTACGTGATGAACCCGGTCGCCCCAACGGTTCAGTGTGGCCATCACATCGCCGCCGCCAAACAGCAGATGGCCCGTATCGAAGCACAGCTTCAATTCGGGGCCGGAACCCTCCATCAGCCAGTTCACTTCATCTTCGCTTTCGATGATCGTGCCCATATGATGGTGATAGGCCATCGGCATGCCCTGATCTGCCATCCACTTGGCAAGTTCGGTCAGCTTGCCCGCATAGGCCAGTACCTCATCCTGCGACAGTTTGGGGCGATCATTGACAGGCGTTCCGATCTGCCCCTGAACGGTATTGGAACACTCGGCGTAAACGATACATGGGCTGTTCAGCGCGACGAATTGTTCGACCTGTTCGCGCACGACGCCGATCTCGGCGTCAAGGTCATTGACCAGAGTGCTGCCCGAGCACCAACCACCACACAACGCTATGTTGTTGGCATCCAGATACGCGCGCAGCCCTTCGGTGTCGGCGGGCATCCTCTGACCGCGTTCGACACCTGTGTAACCGATCTCGCGCGCTTCTTTCAGCGCCTGCTCCATTGTGTAGGCTGCGGTCAGGTCCGGCAGGTCGTCATTCTGCCAGGCAATCGGAGAGATACCGATCTTCACGCTCATTTCGTGTTTCTTTCCTTGATGGCGGTTTCATAGGCCGCACGTTTTTCATTCACTTCAGGGCGGACGCTGACCTCGGGCACCGCCACTTCCCACCACGTTCCGCCATATTCGGTCGATGGGTAGGGATCGGTGTCGATCACCACGACATAGGGGCCTTTGACCTCACCGCGTTTGGCCAGCGCGTCTTCAAGCTCGGCAATTGAACTGACCTTGACCGAAGTAGCCCCCATCGCTGCCGCATGGGCGGCAAAATCGATGGCCGATGCCGTTTCGTGTACGGTGTGGTCGAGAAGGTTGTTAAACTCGGCCCCGCCTGTCCCCATTTGCAGACGGTTGATGCAACCAAACCCCCGGTTGTCAGTGACGACAACGGTGAACGAGATCCCCATCATCGCCGCCGTCGCCATTTCCGAGTTGGCCATCATATAAGTACCGTCACCGGTAAAGCAGATCACGTCGCGGTCCGGCTGGGCCATCTTGATGCCCATGGCACCGGCGATCTCATACCCCATACAGCTGAAACCATATTCCATGTGATAGGCACCGGGGCGCGGCGCTTTCCACAGCTTGTGCAACTCACCCGGCATCGTGCCGGCGGCACACATCGCAACAGTGTTTTCATTGGCAGCCCGCTGCACTGCGCCGATCACCTGCATATCCGTGGGCAGTGCATTGCTGTCGGTGGGGGCATCCGTCAGCGCATCAACTTTACCGAACCAATCAGATTTCAATATCGCGGGCAGATCCGGCGCGCGATGGTCTGCCAACGCTTCGCTGAGTTCACCCAGACCAACCCGAGCGTCGGCCTGCAACGGCATCGCTCCGTGCTTTTCGGCGTCATAGGCGGCGGTGTTCAGGCTGATCAACTCACGCTGGGCGTTCGCGAACAAACCCCATGACCCGGTGGTGAAATCCTGAAACCGGGTGCCGACGCCCAGCACAAGATCCGCCTTTGCACAGATGTCATTGGCGGGTTCGCCCCCGGTTACACCAACAGGACCAAGGTTGAGCGGATGATCCCAGGCCAATGCGGACTTGCCGGCCTGTGTCTCTGCCACCGGGACATTGTGTGCTTCGGCAAAGCGCTGCAACGCGGCGGTTGCGTCCGAATAATGCACACCTCCGCCTGCAACGATAACGGGACGCTTGGCGGCCTTGATCGCGGCAACGGCACGGGCCAGTTCACCCTCATCCGGGCGAATGCGGCGCTGATACCAGACGCGTGGCTCAAAGAAGCTTTCGGGATAGTCATAAGCTTCGGCCTGCACATCCTGACAAAAGGCCAGCGTCGCCGGGCCGCAATCCGCCGGGTCCGTCATCGTGCGGAAGGCGCGTGGCAGAGCCGTCAGCAGGTGTTCCGGGCGGGTGATGCGGTCGAAATACCGGCTGACCGGTCTGAAACAGTCATTCGCACTGATGGTTCCATCCGAGAACACTTCGGGCTGCTGCAAAACCGGGTCGGGGCCACGCGTCGCAAACACATCGCCAGGCAGCAATAAAACAGGCAGGCGGTTTACATGGGCCAGAGCAGCCGCAGTGACCATGTTGGTGGCCCCTGGTCCGATTGACGACGTGACCGCCATCGCGCGGCGCCGACCCAACTGCTTGGCAAAAGCAATCGCGCTATGTGCCATGGTCTGTTCGTTGTGACCGCGATAGGTCGGAAGACTGTCTCTCACGCCATGCAGTGCCTCACCCAGACCAGCCACGTTGCCATGGCCAAAAATCGCCCACACACCTGCGATAAAAGGCTCTCCGGCCTCGTTCATCTGCGTCCCGAGATAGCGCACCAGAGCCTGCGCCGCGGTCAATCGGACTGTTTTGCTCATCATGATCCCTTTCAACTCGGAGCCGCTGTTGGCGGTCCGCGGGTTGTCTCATTTGCGAAGGTGTCAGGCCTTTTACCAGAGCCTGAAAACAGAGTGACGTCAGGTGCCACCGCCCGATGGATGCCCCCGTGGGGACATCCGGATATTTTGTTTTAAACAGTACCGCCCAGCGATCCCTCAAGCTCGGCCATTTCCTGACCGCCGGCCATCAGATCCTGCAGCTGTTCCGGTGTGATTTCGCCGCGCGTGGCCGTACCCAGTGTTTTGCCACGGTTCAGCACGGTAAAACGATCGCCCACCGCCAGCGCATGGCGCACGTTGTGGCTGATGAAAACCACGCCGACACCCTGGCTGCGCACCCGGTCGATTGTGGCAAGAACATTCGACGTCTGACGCACACCAAGCGCCGAGGTCGGTTCGTCCAGGATCAGGATCTTGGCGCCGAAATACACCGCCCGCGCGATGGCGACAGTCTGACGTTCACCACCTGACAATGTACCGACAGCCTGATCCGGTCCGCGCAGATTGATGCCCATCTTGCGCATCTCTTCCATGCAGACGTCGTTTGCATGATCCACATCGAACCGCTTGAGCAGCCCCTTACCCTTGGTAGGTTCACGCCCCATGAAGAAATTGCGCGTCACGCTCATCAGCGGGATCATCGCAAGATCCTGAAACACGGTTGCAATGCCCGCTTCCATGGCATCGCGCGGCGTGTCGAAGTGAAGCGGCTTGCCTTCGAACATGATCTCGCCCTTGGTGGGCTTGTGTACCCCGGACATGGTCTTGATGAAGGTGGACTTTCCCGCACCGTTATCGCCCAGCAGGCAATGGCATTCACCGGGTTTGACGTCAAAGCTGACACCAGCGAGCGCGATGATATTGCCAAAGTGTTTTTCGATGTCTTTCATCTGTACGATGGGCGCCTGATCGCCGACGGCATCGCCATGGTGGAACTTGGTGTCTTCGGTCATATCAGCGCTCCCCGGTTACGCGCTTACGGATCGCGTTGTTGAACAGAACGGCAATCAACAGCATGGCGCCCAGGAAAACCTGGAACCAATCCTGATCAAAGTCGGTATAGGTCAGGCCGATGACGACCATACCAAAGATGATCGAGCCGAAGAAGGCACCGATGGCCGAGCCATATCCGCCAGTCAGCAGGCAGCCGCCGATCACCGCGGCGATAATCGCCTCAAATTCTTTCTGGAACCCCCGCCGCGCATCGGTCGAGCCTGCGTCCATGACGGTTATGATGGCCACCAGAGCGGCACAGCAGGCCGTCAGCATGAACAGTGAAACCTTGACGCGGCTCACCGGAACACCTGAGTTGGATGCAGCTGTGCTGTCACCACCCGAGGCGAAAATCCAGTTCCCGACCGGGGTGCGCAACAGTACGTAGGTTGCCGCCAGTGTAATGAAAATGAACCACAGGATTTCGACGGGAATTCCCGGGACCTTGGGCGCGCCGCTTTTGAATGTATCTATCATGCCGTTGGCGGCCAGCCATGCGAACAGGCTGCCGAATGCTTCGCCCGAAAAGAAAGGAGCCAGCCAGTCGTTTTCGACCGCATCGCGTACTCCGCGCAACTGGGTCGAACCGCCTGTTGCCATTTTCAGGCCGACCAGTGACAGGCCACGAAGGATGAACAAAAACGCCAGCGTTACAATGAACGATGGCAGGCCCGAACGGATCACGATATTGCCATTGATCGCACCAACACAGGCCGCGAATACGAATGTCATTGGGATGGCGAAGATCAGTGGCAATTGCCAGGTCACGACACAGACGCCGAAAAACAGCCCCGAGAACGCAACCATCGATCCGATTGACAAGTCGAACTCTCCGCCAATCATCAGTAGTGCGGCGCCGATAGCCAGGATGCCCAACTGCGCCGCAGGGGTCATGAAGTTCATAACACCAGCAAGGGTGAACATCGATTCATCTGCGGTAATCGCAAAGAATAGGAAAACCAGAACAGCACCGGCAATGGCACCCAACTCGGGTCGTTTCATTAGTTTGGCTAGGAATGGTTCTTTCTTGACCCTTTCGTCCGACAGGACGGGCGCTGATTCACTCATGGTTTCCTCCCAATTCGGTGAGACCGGCGCGCTGGCGCCGATCCTGTTGTTTGCCGGATCGCGCCGAAGTCAGCGGATGCCCTGTGCGGACAGTTCGATGACCTGAGCGGCCTTTTCCTGAGTGATCAGGTTCGGACCCGAAGGCACGTCGCCGCCCGGCATCAGGCCGTACTTGGCGTGCAGACCCATGAAGTTCACGGACAGATAACCCTGAAGGTACTGCTGCTGGTCGATGGCAAAGGCCGCATCGCCATCAACGATTGACTGCAGGAAGTTGGCCGACAGGTCGAACGAGGCAACATTCACATCCCGCCCCGACGCTTTGGCAGCAGCGACAGATGGCTCGCCGGCCGAGCTTGCGCCCAGAGCCATAACGGTATCGACGCTTTCGTCAGAAGCCAGCGCGGCAGCAACCTTGGACTCGATCTCGGACGGATCGTTCGAGGTCGGCAGAACGGTTACCTTACCGCCAAACCCTTCGGTGAAGCCTTCGCAGCGCAGGTCAAGTGACACGTTGCCAACCTCGTGGTTGACACAGATCGCATTGGAGCCACCCATCGACGCCAGTTCTTCACCAGCTGCTTTCCCTGCATCGTATTCGTCCTGACCTACGTGCAGCAGAGCACCCAGTTCCTTGGCCACTTCCGCGCCCGAGTTGATCGAGATCACCGGGATACCGGCGGCAACCGCGCGCTCGATTGAGGGGCCAAGCGCGTCCGCATCCGGGATCGAAACGATCAGCCCGTCGGGTTCCTGGTTCACGGCGGCGTCGATCAGCTGCGACATGGCCACCATGTCAAAGGTTTCAGGCGCACGATATTCCACGTTCACACCGACATCTTTACCGGCCTGCTCGACACCGTTTTTCACGACGTTCCAGAATGCGTCGTTTGCCTGGCCATGCGACACGACCACGATTTCTTGTGCAAACGCGGGCGTGGCCAAGGCCAGTGCCCCCGCAGCAAGCGCGCCTTTAACGAATTTCTTCATTTCAGTTTCCTCCCATTGGTTCAGTCTGATCTTCTGTTGGGGTACCGGCCCCAATCATCCGGCTGTGCCGAATCTCCGTGGCTACGGCGCTGGGCCGAGCTGGCGTAAGTTTGAAGAATTTCGATCATTTTGCAACCGGTTTCAAAATTTCTTCCATTCGAACCGGTTTTCCTGTCTGCGCTGACACGGTTGCAGCCTCGGCCATCGCCAGTGCCGCAACACCATCTTTCAATGTCACCGGAACGTCGGATCCGCCTTCAACAGCTTCGACGAATGCGGCCCATTCCACGCGGTACGCAGGCATGTAGCGCTCCAGGAAGAAATAGGTTGGTTTGGCGCCCACAACACCGTCTGCCGTTGATTTTACGACTGTGTTTTCCAGTACATTCCGAGCCTGCAGCAACCCCCCAGAACCCAACAACTCGACCCGCTGGTCATAGCCATAGGCCGCGCGCCGTGAATTTTTGATGACTGCAATCCGGCCATCCGCGTAGGACATTGTAACTACGGCTGTGTCCACATCTCCTGCAGCGCCAATCTCGGCGTCCACAAGCGAAGATCCAACTGCCGAGATGGTATCGGGAACCTCCCCCATCAGGTAGTTTGCCATGTCAAAATCATGAATCATCATGTCTCGAAACAACCCACCAGACACTTTTACGTAGCTTACCGGCGGTGGTGCTGGGTCAAACGAGGTGATTGAAAGCAATTCCGCCTTACCAATTTCACCCGCGTCCAACCCCGCCTTCAAGGACGCGAAATTGGGATCGAATCGCCGATTAAATCCAATCATTACCGGCTTGCCTCGTCCCGAGACAGTGTTCAGGCAATCCGTGGCACGCTGAAGGTTCAGATCAACAGGCTTTTCGCACAGAACAGCCTTGCCTGCGCCGGTCGCAGCTTCGATCAGATCAGAATGCGTGTTGGTTGGAGTTGCGATCAGAACCGCGCCAATCTCCGGATCCGCAAGGATCTCTTCAGAGCGGCGCGCATCGACCCCATGATCGTTGGCCAGGCTCGCCGCAGCTTCGGGCAAGGCGTCGGAAACGGCACTGAGCGTGCTGCCCGGATGAGATACAATCGCCTGTGCATGAACACGCCCGATGCGCCCGGCGCCCAACAATCCGACCTTCAACATGCAACTCTCCCGAATCTCGTTATTGCGCGCAACAATGATTCTCTTTGCAACCGGTTGCAATATTTTTTTTCACTACCTCAGAGCTTTTGCTCCCAAAGCCCCAAATCCCCTCGAAAAAGCAGCGACATGATCCCAGATCCCGAACCTTCAGCAACACTCCACACGCTGAAATCCGCGCATTGGCCGCCCTACGGGAATCCCCCAATTTCGGAACACGGTGAATCAGGTTAATGTTTAATTAAGGAACACACTACCACTCTGTGACCCCTAAGAAGGGCTGGCATGACCCCCTCGTCCAGCCCTTCCCCCCCACCCAGCAGCCACAAGAAAGCGGCGGCCCCAACGGCCCGGTGCTTTCATTGAAATTGGCGTTCGAGAATGGCGATCCCTGAAGGACTCGAACCCTCAACCTGCTGATTAGAAGTCAGCTGCTCTATCCAGTTGAGCTAAGGGACCGCTGCAACCTTCTTGCGGTTTTTACGCGCGGGGTTCAAGAGCCAAGCGCATGAATGCGCTGTTCGGATCGTCGCTGTACCCAAAGATCGGTCCGCAGTAGGAATAGCCCAACGCTTCATAGAGTTTACGAGCGGCATCATACTCCGGAAGATGCTCTGCCCCGGTTTCCAAAACCAGGGCTTCGACACCTTCAGCACGCGCCAGTTCTGCCAGATGGATCATCATGACGCGCGCCAGTCCGCGCCCACGCGCCTGCGCGAGGATATGCACCGATTTCACCTCGGCCGTACCATCGGGCAGCGCTTTCAAAGCGCCGCAGCCCAAAGCCTGCTTGCCGTCGTAGATCGCACAGAATCGAATCCCCGGTCCGGCCAGTGACTCGGCGCTCATCGTGTGGTTGCTTTCCGCAGGGCCCGCTGATTCGCTGTGGGCGAAATGCGCTTCGACAACCGGGCGCAACACGTCCGAAGTCGGGTCGGCCTCGCGAATTTCGATCATTCAGTGTGTCCAGGGCACACGCCGGTCGGTGGCGAAGTTTTCCCCGTAGCCCCGTGCACGCAGGTTGGGTTTGCGCTTGTGCGGCTCGCTGACCTGCGCGTCGATACCATTGTCGCGAGCGTAATCAATCGCCTCTTTCTTGGTGTCGAATTTCAGAAGTATCTGGGTTTGCGTGTCATTGGATGACGTCCAGCCCATCAGCGGATCAACCTCACGTGCCGAAGCAGGGGCATATTCCAGAACCCATTTGCGGGTTTTGGCCATCCCCGAGGTCATCGCATTCCTTGCAGGCTGGTAAATCCGTGCGCGCATGTCGCCTCTCCGTACTCACTTGGCTGACCCTGTTTATGCGTCAGAGCGCAGCCCGGGACAAGACAACAATTGTCGCGGATCACCGAAGCCCGCCAATGCCAGAAACTGTCATCAGGACCAACTATGATCTTCGAAAAATCAGCCGAAGGATAAAACAGATGATCCATCGCGAACGCACTATGGACGTCGACGCAAACCCCGGGAACATCTTGGCGATGCCCTCGACCGAAGCCCATGCCGTGATCGCCGTCAAACCGATGATGACGAAGGCTCTCGACAGCGAGCTTGCCGCGTTGGCCGGTAAGATTGGTTCGGATCACGATCCGGATGCGTATCTGCCTAGTATCAAAACTGGGAGATTTGTACCGGATCAGCCCTTGCAGTTGGACAAAATAAGAACAAATGTAGGAGCCTGATCCGGAGCCTGCCCATGCCATACGCCCATTCCGACAAGACCCAAATGACAACCGAAGATGTTCGGGCCCGCCTGAAACTGGAAGGCGGCAAACAGTTTGTCATGCATACGGAGTTCGCCCCCGCTGGAGACCAGCCAACCGCGATCAAGGAGCTCGCAGGCGGTATTCTGGATGGGGAGCGTGATCAGGTTCTGTTGGGGGCGACCGGTACGGGCAAAACCTTCACCATGGCCAAGGTGATCGAGGAAACCCAACGCCCGGCGATCATCCTCGCACCCAACAAGACACTGGCGGCGCAGCTTTATGGTGAGTTCAAGGGGTTTTTCCCGGAAAACTCGGTCGAATACTTCGTCTCCTACTACGACTACTACCAGCCCGAGGCCTATGTCGCGCGGTCGGATACGTATATCGAGAAAGAATCCCAGATCAACGAACAGATCGACCGGATGCGCCACTCGGCTACGCGGGCGCTGCTGGAACGCGACGACGTGATCATCGTGGCCTCGGTCTCGTGCATCTACGGTATCGGCTCGGTCGAGACCTACGGGGCGATGACGCAGGATCTGAAGCTCGGAAACGAATACGACCAGCGGCAGGTGATGGCCGATCTGGTGGCCCAGCAATACCGCCGCAACGATCAGGCGTTTCAACGCGGGTCGTTCCGGGTGCGCGGCGACTCACTGGAAATCTGGCCCGCCCACCTTGAGGACCGCGCCTGGAAATTCTCGTTCTTCGGAGAGGAGCTTGAAAGTATCACCGAGTTCGACCCGCTGACCGGCGAACGCGCCGCAACGATGGAGCAGGTGCGCGTCTACGCCAATTCCCACTACGTGACGCCGAAACCCACGATGCAGCAGGCGATCATCGGCATCAAAAAGGAACTGCGCACGCGCCTCGACCAACTGGTGGGCGAGGGCAAACTGCTGGAAGCCCAACGGCTGGAACAGCGCACCAATTTCGATCTGGAAATGCTCGAGGCCACCGGCGTCTGCAACGGCATCGAAAACTACTCGCGTTATCTGACGGGCCGCGCACCGGGTGAACCGCCCCCGACCCTGTTCGAATTTATCCCCGACAACGCCATCGTGTTTGCCGACGAATCCCACGTCAGTGTGCCGCAGATCGGTGGCATGTATCGCGGCGACTATCGGCGCAAGTTCACGCTGGCCGAACACGGGTTCCGCCTGCCGTCCTGCATGGACAACCGACCCCTCAAGTTCGAGGAATGGGACGCCATGCGCCCACAATCCGTCTTTGTTTCGGCCACCCCGGCGAAGTGGGAGATTGAGCAGACCGGCGGCGTCTTCACCGAACAGGTGATCCGCCCCACTGGCCTCTTGGACCCCGAGGTCGAAATCCGCCCTGTGTCCATGCAGGTGGACGATCTGTTGGACGAGGTGCGCAAGGTCGCTGCCGACGGATACCGCACGCTGGTCACAACGTTGACCAAACGCATGGCCGAGGACCTGACCGAATACCTGCACGAACAGGGCATCAAAGTCCGCTACATGCACTCGGATATCGACACGTTGGAACGCATTGAGATCTTGCGCGACCTGCGTCTGGGGGCCTTCGACGTGCTGATCGGGATCAACCTGCTGCGCGAGGGGCTCGACATCCCCGAATGCGGGCTGGTCGCCATTCTTGACGCGGATAAAGAAGGCTTTCTGCGGTCTGAGACCTCGCTGATCCAGACCATCGGTCGCGCTGCGCGGAATGCCGATGGCCGGGTGATTATGTATGCCGACAAGATCACCGGTTCGATGGAGCGTGCTTTGGGCGAAACCAACCGTCGACGTGCCAAGCAGGTCGCCTATAACGAAGAACACGGCATCACCCCCGCAACCGTACAAAAGAATGTCGAGGATGTTCTGGCCGGGCTTTATCAGGGCGACGTCGACATGAACCGCGTCACCGCCACCATCGACAAACCGATGCACGGCGCCAATCTTGAGGCTCATCTGGACGGGCTGCGCGACAAGATGCGCAAAGCTGCCGAGAATCTTGAATTCGAAGAGGCCGCCAACATCCGGGATGAAATCAAACGTCTGGAAGCGGTCGATCTGGCCGTCGCCGACGACCCCATGGCGCGTCAATGGGCGGTCGAGAAAGCCTCGGAAGACGCAGTGAAATCGCGCGGACGGTCAACGGCTGGTCGGCCGGGGCAGCGGGGTGGGAATGTGAAGCGGAAGAGACGGTAAGTCTTACTTGCGCATCGGCGCTGCTTTGATCGAACGAAAAAGACCCTCTATGTCTGAGTCGAGGTTTAACTGCTCAAGCGTATGTATTGTCTTTACGCCGTTCCCCAGAATCTTTCCCGCCTCATCAGCACCAAACCTCTTGCTGAGTTCAACAAAGTATCTTGGTTCAGGAATGCTAAAGTTCTTGGGTGTCTTGTTTGCACATTGATAAACCGCGTATGAGGCCAAGTCAGCATACTTCAGGAGAGGTTCTTCCTCTTTTGATCTCGTTGTTATTGCAAAGGGATTAAACACTCGAAGATACTTAGCATCCGAGTGCATTGGGTTGTCTTTTATCTTGCCAATGTAGCGTCTCATTGCGTCGTAGTCGTGGTTTCGAGTCTCGAAAATCACTGTTGGTGGCTCGTTGGCAAAACCGCGATTGAGAAGGTATTTCCCAACTCGCTCCAATAAGTAGACGGCACACTTGTTGTAGAACTTTTGCGGGTCTTTTTGAATTCGGTCGGAATACGCACCCAGCGTTGCTTTGTTAGAAACTACCGCAAAATACCGTAAGTTAACTTCGACGCTTTTGCGCGACCAATAAACCGTTTGGCTATGCGAGAGATCAGTTGCGTGTCGCCATTTCTTTCCTAGGTCAGAATTCACCGAATCCAGTACACGCTTTGCGTTAATTGCAACCGCTCTGGGCATGACAGCAGCAGCAAGCACAAAGTATGGGGAAGATCCGCCCTGCTTTCCATCACGAACTTTGGCTATTCCGGACTCGCCGCTTTCATCGATGTAAATAAAGCAACTCAATGAGATAACTCTGAAAAAAGAAAGTTTGACTATTCAATAGTAAACCTAATGAGCCATTCGAAAGTCGACAAGTATGTATCAACGGGTAAGTCGGCAATCGAACTAAGCCTGCCACCACCCCACACTTCAAACTTGCACCCCGCTCCACCCTCCGCCACGTTTGAAATCACAAATTGTGATTCCAAACGGTTGACATGACGAAACCCAATAACCTGCCCAGCACGCATGAAGTCCAGAGCGCCATTCACCGGGTGCGCGGCACTCGCGTCGTGCTGGCCGAGGATCTGGCGCTGTTCTATGGAAAATCCGTCAGCGCCTTCAATCAGGCCGTCTCGCGCAACAAGGACCTGTTCGAGGGCTACCGCTTTCAGCTGACCGATGCTGAAGTCGCCGATTTGCAATCACAGAATGTGATTTCAAAACCCAAGGGCCGCGGTGGGCGGCGGGTCAATCCTTGGGTCTATACGGATTACGGCGTGGCCATCGCCTCGGCCCTGTTCAAAGACCCGCGCGCCATCAAGATCACGCGAATGATCACCGAAGCCTTTGTAGACGGCGCAAACGCATTGGCCGAAACCCCACGCAGCGTGCCGGAGATCCTGCCGCCAAAGGATGCCACCGCCCCGCTGCTGCCCAATGGCGAACAGCTGCGCGATCTGGCCGAAAACATCCTCGATTCCGGGCAGCAGAGCCTTGTCGATTACATCGCCAACCCCACCACCAAACGGCAACAAGCCGTGGCCGTGATCATGAAGACCCTCGCCGAAACTGCCGGGGAAGAGGTGCGCACCCAGCACGAGCGTCTGCGCCTGCGCATCGCTGAACGGTTGGCCGCAGGCGATTATGCCGATGATGACGACCGCAAAGGGTTGCTGGAACTGCTGAATGCAATGAAAGGCTGAGGCAACCCTTGCCTTGGACCTTTCGGCCACTAGAATCCGCACCATGCGCGTTGTTATGTTATCACTGATCCTCGGCACACCAGCCGCCGCGTGGGAAGCAACGGTGGGCCAGATCTGCACCCTGTCACATGTGACGGACACGGCAGAGATACTCCTGACCTACGACCCCGCACAACCCCTCTATACCCTGTCCGTTACCCGCAAGACCGAAGGCTGGACCAACACCCCATGGTTCGCGATGCGGTTCGAGGGGCCAAACCCCATCGAAATCGCCACTCCGCATCATGTCCTTTCTGACGGTGCATCATCGTTGACGGTCACTGATACAGGATTTGGAAACGTGCTGGACGGGCTGGAATACAACCTGACCGCCTATGCGTTCACGCAGGACAGGGAGACTGAATTTCCCTTGAACGGTGCGGCGCCCCAGGTTCGCATTTTTCGCGAATGTGCCGGGGCCCAGCTGTCCTGACCGGGTCAGAAATCGAACAGATCTTCCAGAAAACCGCCTCGTTTCTTTTTCTTGCGATAGCCGTGATCCGCCCGGTCATCATAGCCGGATTGTGGCGGAGAATACGCTGTCGACCGCTCGATGATCTTGTCCAGTTCACCCCGATCCAGCCAAACGCCTCTGCACTGCGGGCAATAGTCGATTTCGACCCCGTTTCGGTCCGTAATGACCAGTTGAGTGCCGTCAATCGGGCATTGCATCATACGATCTCCCATCTTGCTATCAGTATGAGATGGGGTTGATCCGCTGCATTGCCATCCCTCTGTGACATGACGCCCGTTCGCCTGGGCCGAAGTCGGATGACACGGGCAACTGGTCCTGGCCCGAGCAGATCTTCTGAACTTCGCAATTGCCGCCGTCAGGGTCGCACGAACTTGGCAGTTCCAAGAGACCGTTGTTGCGGTTCAGGACTGTTGTGAGCTGGCGGCGCACTTGCCCGCGGCACGCTGGCAGCACCACAGGCGACCCCGTCGCCATCCGGGTCATTGCGCTTGTGATAACCCGCCTGCCCCTCGTAAAATGGCCCTACCCCCAGCGACTGCGTTGCATCACAACCTGCCAATGCGATCAGGTGGATCACCGCCTCGTCCCGCTCAAATTCGGACAGGCGCAGAAAAACACCGGTGGCGATCACCACGGTGGTCAGCGGCAACAACAGAACCATGACCAGAATGCGAACCGGAGACAGCGCCTGCCTGCGCGTTGCCTCTGCGCGTCGGTGTCGTTTGGACGACCGTGGCTTCAGATCAGGCATATCCTGCGAGGGTTTCTTAAACAGCATTCCCTGAACCATAACGCCGATATGTGGCAAAGCCGAGGCAATCCGAATTTGAACGAGGCGAAACAAATGGCGCAGTTCAGGTCAGGCCCCTAAGATAAAAAAACCGCCAACTGCCCGTTCATTCTGTACTGCCGGACCGACATCGTGACTGAACCCAATCCTTATCAGACGCCCGACAAAGCGGTGCGCTTGCAAGCGCAGGATCTTCTCTTTCAAGCTCCATTTGCCGCGCTGGCCTTTCTGCGCCCTGACACGGGCTTGCCGTCACTCTCCCGGATCGCGTTGACCACGGATGAAGCAGGTTGCCCTGTCTCGCTGATCTCCACCCTTGCGGAACATACGCGTGCGTTGAACGCCTGTCCCAATTGCGCCCTTCTGATCGGAGAGCCCGCAGACAAGGGCGACCCGCTGACCCATCCGCGCCTGACACTGCACGTGATCGCTCAGCCTGTTCACCGGGGTATGGCAGGCTATCGCGCCTTGCGAGACCGGTATCTGGCCAAGCGACCCAAGGCGAAACTCTACATAGATTTCGCTGATTTCGGATTGGTGCGGTTTACCATTCAGGACGGCCTTTTGAACGCCGGATTTGGCAAGGCTTTTCGCCTTACCGCTCAGGATTTCTAGCCATCAGCGAACCACATGCACGGCACAACCCGCATGACGCACGACATGCGATGCGGTTGAGCCCAGCAGCAGATCCTGCATCCCCGGCCGGTGCGACGCCATTATGATCAGATCGGGTTTGTTCGCCTCGGCCCAATCCAGAATGGTTCGGCCGGAATGTCCTTCGATCACCAAACCCTTGGCATTCGGCAGTTGAGATGCCAGTTCATCCAGTTCTGCCTGAATCGCTTTCCGTGCTTCTGTCAGGTATTCGGACGGCATGTAAGAGATCGCATAGTTGGGAATATGCTCGACCACATGCAACAATGTCACTTTAGCGTCTGGCGTGGCCAGAATCTGGGCAAGCTTCAAGGGCCCGGACGTATCTCTTTCAGCATCGAACGAGATGGGGACCAGAATGTTGTGATACATAGTGTGAGCCTCCATTTTTGCAGGATCACTTTGAAACAGATATGAAGCACAGGCTTTGATTCAGGTCAGGAACTGCCAAATGTTTCAGCGACATCGTACATGACCGGCTCAAAGCTTTTGCATAGCTCGTTGATCTTGCGGTTGCGATCACGCATTTCAGGTGTGCGCAGCATAGCAAGGAAATTTTCGCGGCGTTCCCATTGCGAATAGTTTGCGATCCGGGTTTGTGCATCATTAACGTGCAGCCCGGCGGAAACGAAACCTGGCTGCTTCGAAATGAACTCGGAATAGGCGTCCGTCAAGGCCTCCAAAAGGTCCTGACACGTGCCAGGTGTCATCTCAAAGGTCGTGATAACTGTTTGAACACTGGCGTTTTTGGCAATTTTCAGCATCGGGATTCTCCACTTCCTGGCCCAAGCCTAACACATCAAAATCAAACGTCGCCTATTTCCTGCAAGCTTCGCAAACCGGGTCTGTCATTACCGGTCAAATCAGAGTGAAATGGCCACCCGGCTCGGGGTGGCCATCCGGTCTCTTAACGTTCCATGCGCATCAGAACAGAGGCCGTACCCTTCACATGCTCTGGCCAACGCAACAGAAAACTGTCGCCTGTCGCCCCCTGTTCGACCTCAACATGAGGAGCGCTGAAGACGTGGTTGTTGAACACCCCTGAGAGCACACCGATTGTCGCAACCCCATCGCAGCTTCGTGCCTTACCGTCGAAAGGCAACTGTCCGTTGGCCGAGACAGGCCAAAGATTGGACACCGAGCTTTGCGTATGGCGAACCCTCAATGGGTTTGCGGTTTTCCTGGTTACGCCATGGTAAGTATTATTCTGGAAAGTCACGTTCGTATGCCTGTCTTTGTTCAAGTCGGCGAAGGATGTATCCACCTGTTCCGCTCGAAAAATGTTACCGCTCGTGGCACGAAACTTGTTACCGGTCACCGCCAGGCCATTGAGAAAATGCCCGGGCCCATAAGGGCGAATAACGATGAAACTGAACCAGGACGGCGCTTGACTGGAATAAAATATATTGTCCGTAATGCTCATTGCACTGAAAGAAAAGCCACTGGTGTATGTCGGCGACGGGTCTCGTTCATTCGTCCATTCGATGAAACAGTTGTCGACGTAATTCTCCGCGATGGTGGAACTATTGTAGGTGCCGATCATGATCAGCCCGGCAGTACGCACACCTTGCGGGATGCTATCGCCCTGAAAGACATGGTTGCCCAGAACCATATTGTTGTCACCGCCCAGAACAGCGAAATGCCTGAAACGCACCGCGCGGTTGTGGCGCAGCTTCACATCGTTTGAATTGGTGTTCAATCCGATGGAATACCGATCCGTTACAACAAAAGATTCTTCTGCCGAAAGGAACTGACAATTGTCGATCAGCATGCCCTTGCACCCCGTTCCGGTCGACGTCATCCCCCGGTCTTTCGGGCGACTGACATGACAGTCTTTCAACGAAAAGGTGCTGCCAGCGGCCGCCAGACGAATTCCGCTACATCGGCTGTTGCACTGAAACTCGATCTGCTCCATTCCGAACTTCCGAAGTTTGCTGAAGCCGCTGAAATCCAGCAGGTACTTGAATGAGTAGAATGTGAAAGACTGGGTCCCCGACGCCCCCACAAGAGGCGCGCTCAGTGTGAATTCACCAGCCCCGACATTCTTTGACCGCACATAGATCTCACGCCCGACGCCGCTGCCCGCAACGTAGGACCCAACAGGAATGTTGGCGACATTTGCAACATTGGTCAGACGCGTATTGTCCGAAGGATCGTAAGTCGCAGTTGATGTGAGCGTTTCTGTATCCCACGCTGAACTGCTTTTGACGTCAAACTGACCGTTCCGGATCACACGACGGGTCGAAAACCCGCTCTGCTTGTTGGGAACCGCTGCCGCCATGTCGATCGGAGCGGTGACGGAAATCTTGCGCCCGCCCAAATCGAGTGAGTCATGATCCGAATTGTTCAAAAGAGCCTGAAACGCTTTTTTGAACGCCAATTCTTCGTCTCCGAAGGCCGAAATGTAAGCAGGCAGATGGAAATCCTTTGTCAGCAACAACATCTTGTCATCCGGCATGGTGACTGTGCCTTCAAAGTCCATCTCGGACGTCATACTGGTGTTTTCGGCCAGATGATAGGTCCCTTGCGGAACGTAAACCCGTCGGCCACCCGCCGCCTGATCGGCCGCTTCAAACGCAGCCGAGTCGTCCGTCACACCGTCGCCGATGGCACCATAATCCCGTACATCCACAACACTGATCATTTCGCGCAGGAAGACACCGGTGACATCCGTGATCTCCAGGTCGTCGATGCGCACCAGCGCTCCGTTCGAGCCCTCAATATCCAGACCAAAATGGCCATACAGGGCGGCAAGCCCCCAAGGCATGTCCACGCCCGGGCGCTGGCCGGTTCCGACAATCGCCGTTACTTCATGCACGGCCCCATAGCCCGACAACTGTGTTGCAGGCCCCTGCTCCACGACACCCGCCACATGCGCGTCGCCCGCACCCCCGGCCCAGGCCGCAATACGCACCGACGGCAATGGTCCGCTGATCGCCTTGACCCGCGCCTTGATCTGCAAATAGCACCCGGGCAAAATCGGTGTCTGGCCCATGTATCGAAGCTGTTGGGTGGTTTGGATTTTCAGAATCTCCAGGCAGCCACCAAAATTGGCATCCGCAGGCACGAAAACCCCGGTGCCGGATCCACCATATGTGGGTGAGCCCGGCGTTCCGTCCCCCGCAGACCATACGGTCAGGCCATTCGCGAATTGAGGCGGCATGAAAACGATGCCGTCAGTGATTGCCTTGTTCATTGAAAACCCTTTCTCAATCGCGCCACGCAAATCTGGCGACGCGTCCAAACCCCGTGTCCAGGTCCGCCCCGAACGCGTCAGTCTGGATACCGAAAGGGAGTTAACCGCGGTTCATCTCACCGTGACGGTGGTGTTGCCTCAGGCCGCAGGATCCGCGTTACCCAACAATTGGACCCCGTTGATTTTCCAACCGCCCTCCAGAGGGATCATCTGATAGTCCAATATATGCACGCGCCCATTTCCGTCAGTGATCAACACTTTCTGCCACAAAGCCCCCGCCACCTCACGCAATTCCAGAAAGCGCACGTCAGAAGGACGCCAGACCATTGGATACCCATTGCGTACCATTGCTCCGAAATTGTCGGGATTTTGAAAAAGGCGCTGAATGCTGGGACTGGCAAAGGTAAAGGCCGTGGCAAAATCATCCGCCTTGAAGGCTTGTATCTGCGCCGAAATGTTTGCTTCGATCTCTGCGTTTTGCGCAAATGCGCCTGACCCCAACCCGGCACTCAGGGATACAGCAAGCAAAAATCGACGCATGGGGCCACCTCCTGCAAAAAGTGTAGCCCCTTACTGGATCAGGTCAAATCAGGCCAGCTCTCCGGCCAGCGCCTTTTCGATCAGGGCGATTGTCTCTGGCACACCGTACAGAGCGATGAAGCCGCCAAAGCGCGGACCCTGCGATGCACCCAGAAGCACTTCGTACAACGCCGTGAACCAACCGCGCATGGGGTCGAACCGCTCACGCCCGATGGAGTAGACCACCGATTGCAGCGCCTCATCCTCGGCCGGGCCATCATAAGCCTCAAGCGCGGCTTTCAGCGCTTCGAGCGCCTCACGCTCCTGGTCGGTCGGTGCACGATGTTTACGCGTTGGTTTAACGAAATCGTTGAAGTAGCGAACCGCAAAGCCCGCGGCCTGGTCCAGATCGGGATGGCTCAATGCTGTTGCTTCCGGCGCATAGCGGCGGATAAAGCCCCACAGCGCCTCCTTGTCTTCCGCGCCAGAGACCGACGCCAGGTTCAGCAGCATCGCAAACGGTACGATAAGGGTCGATTCAGGAACGTCGCCACCGTGAATATGCCAAACCGGATTGTTCAACTGAGCTTTCAGGTCCTGCCCCGGATAGGCGCGCAACTGTTGATTATATTCATCATAAGCCTTCGGAATAACATCAAAATGCATCCGCTTGGCCGTTTTGGGCTTTTGGTACATGAAATACGCCAGGCTTTCGGTCGGTGCATAGGTCAGCCACTCGTCAATCGACACGCCATTGCCGGACGACTTGGAAATCTTCTGGCCATTCTCGTCCAGAAACAGCTCGTACGAGAAATGCTCGGGCGCCCGGCCACCCAGCGCACGGCAGATCGCATCATAGATCTTTTCGTTAGTCGCGTGTTCCTTGCCGTACATCTCGAAATCAACGCCCAGCGCCGCCCAGCGCGCCCCGAAATCTGGCTTCCATTGCAGTTTCACGTTGCCGCCAGTGACGGGCAGGGTCCATTCTCTGCCATCTTCGTCATCGAAGGTGACGGTATAGGTCTCAGCGCAGACCTTCTTCATCGGCACATACAAAACCCGACCGGTTTCGGGATGAATCGGCAGGAAGATTGAATAAGTCTGCTGGCGTTCTTCCCGCAAGCTTTTGAGCATTATGGCCATGACGTCATCGTACTTGTCGACCGCGCGCTTCAGGATCTCGTCGAACTGGCCTGAACGATAAAAATCGCGTGCCGAATAGAACTCATAGTCGAACCCGAACGTATCAAGGAACCGACGCAGCATGGCGTTGTTGTACTCGCCAAAGCTGGGGTATTCGCCAAACGGATCGGGAACCGAAGTCAGCGGGCGCTGCAATTGCTCCTCAAGCGCCTCGGGATTTGGCACATTGCTGGGCACTTTGCGCATCCCGTCCAGATCGTCCGAAAAACAGATCAGCTTGGTCGGGATATCCGAAAGGGCCTCGAACGCGCGCTTGACCATCGTGGTCCGCGCGACCTCACCAAACGTGCCGATGTGGGGCAGGCCCGACGGGCCGTAACCGGTTTCGAACAGCACATACCCCTTTTCCGGAGCACCTTTCTGATAGCGTTTGAGCAACCGGCGCGCCTCTTCAAAAGGCCAGGCCTTGGACGACATCGCGGTTTCACGCAGTTCAGACATTTCAATGTGCTCCATCGGGGAAAGTGTCACGGCCACCCCATGCAACCGGACCGACCCCTCCTATTGTGCCAGTGCAGCATGAGTCAATAAAGCAGTGGCGCAATTCGCGGCACACCCAGTTAAAAAACAGCCGCCATCGGGCCTGCTGCAAAACTGTTTTTGGCCCGCAGACACTCTGTACGTGACATCTGCGCCGCTTTTTCACTGACCAGCCTTACTCAAGCCACAATGGTGGGACGATTGTTCCCGCGAAACAAAAAAGACACGGGCGGCGCGCCAACTTGACCTGCTTATTTCGCACGCTTACCCGGCAATGTTAAACAAAGGCGACACGGGGGTTTCCCCGAACCAGAGGAAACGGGATGCGACGCGAAACCACCAACCGTATACGCTTTGTACTCGAAGATATCCTGCCGCCTATCCTGCGTGACAGCGCCGCCTTTCATTGGCTAGCCTGCAGGGTTTGGGGCGAACACATCACGCGTCTTGCAGAATTCCGCGAACGCGCAACCTACCTGACGGATAACGAGTACGAAAAACTCTACCGCGATCATCCACGTGTGCATCAAGGCACCGACAATTCCGAAGCCTGTATCAAACGGATAGCCGAGGACATCGTTGGGCAAAGCATCTGCGATATTGGCTGCGGCACCGGAGTTCTTTTGCAACGCATAAAAGCCGCCAGACCGGATATCACGCAACTGACAGGAGTGGATTTCGTGGTCGATGATGCGGCTGCCATCGACAATATCGACTATGTCGCTGCCCGGATCGAAGAGCTGCCGTTTGAAGACAACAGCTTTGACACCGTCATCTGCACCCATGTGATTGAGCATCTTCTGGACTACCGGCAAGCGATCGCTGAACTGCGTCGTGTCGCGCGAAAACGCATTATTATCGTCGTCCCGCGTGAACGCGAAAGCAGGTTCACCTTCAATCCACATTTCAACTTTTTCCCCTACACACACAGCTTTCTGCGTGCCGTGTATCCCAGCCCGGACATCCATATCTGCGAGGATCTGGGGCGCGACATCTATTACTGTGAAGACCGCCCCGAGGAAAAACCAGAACCGGAGCAACAAGGATGACCCCGCCCGCCCCTACGACACTGGTCTGGGCTGGTTTGCTGTGCACACCAGTTATGATCTCAGCCGGGCAAATCTTGTTCAAACTTGCAGGAAACCGGATTGATGGGCGCGAAGTCACCGGATTGGCGGGGCTCATCCAGACGCTATTCGATCCGTTCCTTCTGACAGCCTTTGCCATCTATGGCTCGGCAACGGTGCTTTGGGTGTGTGTCCTGCGGTATCTGACACTGTCCCAGGCCTACCCCTTCATGGCCCTCAGTTTCGTTCTTGTGCCACTGGCCTCACACGTCTTCTTCGGCGAAACACTTGGGCTGCGCTACTGGTTGGGGGCTGCGCTTTTGATTTCGGGAATGATGGTCATGAACACCTGATCACGCTAGGTGGATGAAACAAGGTGTTGAACCTGACCCGCTGCGCTCATATCGTGCGTCTTCGAACAACCCCAATCAGGACCATCCCATGACCGAGCAAGTGCCCCACCCGATGTCTCCGCAGGATTGCCTTGTGGCGATCATGGTTGCAGTCTCGGCCTCTGACGAAAACATCCGAACCGCCGAGCTGGTCAAGATCGAAGTTGCCGTGAACATGCTGCCGGTCTTTGCCGGATACGACATTGATCGGACCCGTCGCGTATCACAAATCGTTTTTGACCTGTTCGAACAGGAAGACGGGCTGGATGCGCTGTTTGGCCTGATCCGTGAAAACCTGCCCGAGCGTCTGAACGAAACGGCCTATGCGCTGGCTTGCGATGTTGCGGCCGCCGACGGTGCGCTGGCCGAAACGGAACTGCGCCTGCTGGAAGAAATCCGGTACGAACTGAATATCGACCGATTGCATGCCGCAGCCATCGAACGCGGGGCACGCGCGCGCCATACGGTCTGATCCTCTGATCCCGATATCTAGCTTCCGTAGAGCGAGCCCCAGCGCTCCAGCAAGGCCCGCTGCAGTTTCCGCGACCTGCGGTTCCAGCTGCGCGCGCCTTCTGGGCGTTCACGTTGTGCACGTGGAATTTTGGCGCGATGGGCCACGTCCGCGGTAAAAATTGCAAAGGCCAGATCGACCCCGTCCGCCGTTGTCAGGAAACCGCCCAGCCCGGATACGAAGTTCAATGTCCCTGTCTTGGCATCGACCTTGACCGGATGGTTCTTGACCGGCCGCCCATTTCGATCAGTTAAGGCAAAAGGCTTCATCAAGGGGCGCAACGCCCCCATTTTCCGGGCCGCGACAAGGGCAGCGACCAGATCCGCCGGCACCATACGCGAGGCATCGCCCAGACCGGAATGATCAACCATCGCAATTCCGCTCACGCCAAAACTCTGAGACGCCCAACGGTTCATCTCGGCCGCCGACTCTGCCAGGTTCCGTGGGTCAACGCCACGCGCTTTGGTCGCGGCCAATCCGACCATCTCGGCCGTCAGGTTGGTTGAGTATTTCAACATCCCGCGCAAAATACTGTCCAATGGATCGCTGCGATGCAGGACAAGGTCGACGCCCTTCGGCGACTCTCGCGTCACCTGCACCCGATTCAAAACGATCCCATTGGATCGGGCCAATGTGCGGAATACATCTCCAGCGTATAAGGCCGGTTTGCGCACAGGCAACCAGCGCGCCCCGCCATTGTCCAGCGCGCCCTTGGCCACGGTCCACCGATCCTGCCGTGGGCTTGGCTGATAGGTATAGATCGGCAGGCTTCGGCTGTCGACCCGCATGGTCGCCACATCCACTGCCGGCACGTAACGCGCGCTGCGGGCGTCCATGGTCACATCATAGCCTTTACCGGCACGCTTCCACTCAAAGTGAACCCGATTGAAATTCAACGATATTCCACTGATCGCCGGGCTGTACCCCACATGATCCGGCTGCCCCGGATCAATGCTGAATACGAAGGGCAAAGCCCCGTCATAAACCTTGAAGGCTCCGCGAACCTCGGTAATTCCGGCCTTGCGCAAGTTGGCCGCCATCGTAGCCAGCGCATCCGTGTCCAGCAACGGGTCTCCACCCCCTGCCAGAATCAGATCGCCATGCAAAATTCCGTTTTCAATTAGCCCATCTGCGATCAAACGGGTTTCGAAGCGATGGTCAGGCCCCAGAACGTCTAGCGCGTAAAGCGCGGTCATTGCCTTGCCAACGCTGGCCGGTGGCAAACCCGCACCCTCGCCAAAAGTCTCCAGTGGCGCCCCGGTCGCCACATCCGCAACGGCGAACACAACTTCGCCTTTCAATCCTGCGGCTGCGACCAAACGCTCGGTGCCGCTCAACAGCACACCACGCGCGCGCGGCCTGAGCGAAACCAGCGGCGCCTGCGCCAGACCAGCTACCGGGATCAGAGACGCCCCCAATCCTCCCAGAAACAAACGACGTGAAAAACGACCAGTCATAGGTGAAATAAAATCCCACAGATCAAATGCGCGCAACAGCTACCTGAGATTATGCGCCCACTGCGGCTATTCCGGCAACACTTCCGCGCGCCATTCGCCGCGCGTCCGTATCTCTGTGGAACTGACATCGACCATCGGCACATTCACGAAACACCAGGCCGGAGCCTGCGCCCGTCCCAAAAGATGCCGCGCCTGCCCATCGATTCGGTATTTGGCATAGACCCGCGCCGCCGGAGACATCCGGGCGGATATCCGGTCGCCCGGCCGCGCCACCACACCAACAGGCACTCTGTCCATGATCACCCGCCAGTCTTTCCAGTGATGAAACTGGGCCAGATTGTCCGCGCCCATCAGCCAGACAAACCTGACATGCGGAAAAAGCTTCTGCAACGCCGCCAGCGTATCCGCCGTCGCCCGTGTCCCCGTCAGCGCCTCGATATTCGTCACGTCAACTTTCGGATGCTGCATCACATTTCGTGCTGCCGCCATTCGCCTGCCCATGGGTGCCGGCCCGCGTTCTTTTAGCGGGTTGCCCGGCGATACCAGCCACCAAACCCGATCCAACCCGAACGCCTTCATCGCCTCAAGCGTGACATGTACATGGCCCTGATGCGGTGGATCAAACGACCCGCCGAACAAACCGACGACCTGCCCAGGTCGCGCATATGGTATGCCGTACCGCTCCATACCCTGCTGATGTTCAGAACTGCGAGGTGTTGTCAATCAACAGGTTGCGCCAAATCGCCAAGCCGAACCCGCCCGGGTCGCACGACTTCCGCGCACCATCCTCCGTGCCCCCGCACTGCGGAATAGCCGCATTTACCAAGCGATTCTTCCATCCGGCTGCACGGCGCACATATTACTGTGAACCGCAGGATGGCCTCTCCTACTTGCACCTGACGTCCCTTGAGCGCCGCCAGATTGATCCCCGACACCACCAAGTTTCGCCGCAGAACACCCGGCGCAACCGGTCCGCGCCCCAGATAAGAGCCAATCGCCGATAAATGCTCCTGCTGGATCAAAGTCACCGCCCGCTTGCCCGCGCGGGCGCGGTCACTGTCCAGACCGGCCTCAGTAATCACGACCTCCTCTAGCGCTGTAATCTCGACTCGGCGCTCTGGTCGCGCCCCGATCCACGTAACGCAACCGGGCTGCGCCCAACCTGCAATCAAATCCGCCAGTTCCGACACAACGCCTCCATTTTCAATGCAACCTGACTACGCCGTCCGACCCAAAGACGAAATTCACAATACCACCAGCTTGCCCAGCCCGTCCCGCTCGGATATCCAGCGTTTCAACCAAATTTCCCCGACCCAGAGGACGCGACATGGCCGCCTATCAATATGTCTACCACATGCAGGGTGTCTCCAAGACCTATCCCGGTGGCAAGAAGTGCTTTGAAAACATCCACCTGAGCTTTCTGCCCGGCGTAAAAATCGGTGTCGTCGGCGTAAACGGCGCCGGTAAATCGACGCTGATGAAGATCATGGCGGGGCTCGACAAGGACTTCACTGGCGAGGCCTGGGCAGCCGAAGGTGCCAAGGTCGGCTATCTACCGCAGGAACCGAAACTGGACGAAACCCTCAATGTCCGCGAAAACGTGATGTTGGGTGTAGCCGAAAAGAAGGCAATCCTCGACCGGTACAACGAACTGGCCATGAACTATTCGGACGAAACCGCCGATGAGATGGCCAAGCTCCAGGACGAGATCGACAGCCAGAACCTGTGGGACCTCGACAGCCAGATCGACGTCTCGATGGAGGCGCTGCGCTGCCCGCCGGACGATGCCGACATCACCAACCTCTCGGGCGGCGAGAAACGCCGCGTGGCGCTCTGCAAGCTGCTGCTCGAAGCGCCCGACATGCTGCTGCTGGATGAACCGACCAACCATTTGGACGCCGAAACCATCGCCTGGCTGCAACAGCATCTAATCGACTATAAAGGCACCATCCTGATCGTCACCCACGATCGCTATTTCCTCGACAGCATCACCGGCTGGATCCTCGAACTCGACCGCGGTCGCGGCATTCCTTACGAGGGCAACTATTCCGCATGGCTGGAACAAAAAGCCAAACGGCTGGAACAGGAAGCCCGCGAAGACAAGTCCAAACAGAAGACCCTGCAGCGCGAACTGGAATGGATGCGTCAGGGCCAAAAAGCCCGTCAGGCCAAATCCAAGGCCCGGATCAACGCCTATAACGAGCTGGCTGAACAGTCCGAGCGCGAAAAGCTGACCCGCGCCCAGATCGTCATCCCCAACGGCCAGCGCCTCGGTGGCAAGGTGATCGAGGTCGAGGGTCTGTCAAAACATATGGGCGACAAGCAGCTGATCGAAGGGCTGGACTTTGCCTTGCCCCCCGGCGGCATCGTCGGCGTCATCGGCCCCAACGGTGCCGGTAAATCGACCCTGTTCAAGATGCTCACCGGTCAGGAACAGCCCGACAGCGGCACCATCACGCTGGGCGACACGGTCGAGCTGTCCTATGTCGACCAGTCCCGCGACGACCTCAAAGACAACGACACCGTGTGGGAGGCGATCACCGGCGGCGCCGAGATCATCCAGCTGGGCGATGCGCAGGTCAATTCCCGCGCCTATTGCTCGTCCTTCAACTTCAAGGGCGGAGATCAGCAAAAGAAGGTCTCGCTGCTATCCGGCGGTGAGCGCAACCGCGTCCACATGGCCCGCCTGCTGAAAGAGGGCGGCAACGTCCTGCTGCTCGACGAACCCACCAACGACCTCGACGTCGAAACCCTGCGCGCGTTGGAAGACGCCCTGGTCGATTTCGCCGGCTGCGCCGTCGTCATCTCCCACGACCGTTTCTTCCTTGACCGCATCTGCACGCATATTCTGGCCTTCGAGGGCGACGCGCATGTGGAATGGTTCGAGGGCAACTTCGAAGACTACGAAGAGGACAAAAAGCGCCGTCTGGGACCCGACGCGCTGGAGCCCAAGCGGTTGAAGCATAAGAAGTTTGCGCGGTGAGGAAGCTACGTATCGGTTTCTTCTTTGGCTGACTTTCGCGATCCTCTCGCGAGCCAAAGAACACGTAGTATCGCGGTGACTAACACCGCGATAGCAATCGTTATGAATACCAAAAGCAACTGACCTTCGGTTGTAGCCGGTTTAACCCATATGGTGATCAGGATTCCGACAAGTACCCCGGCGACGCTTCCCCGCCCAAGTGTTCCTAGAAAATCCATCAGCTTCCCTTAACGAATGTTAAGAATCCATAGCCATACTTGTCAGACCAACGTCTGATTTTTCGTCTGACCATTTCTGGCGCATAAGGATTTTTCAGTAGCTGAGGGTCAGATTGAATATCTAACTTCCATTCGGCAATCAGTGCTTCGGCTTGCGAGTAAGTCTGAACAAGAGACAAATCCATGACGATGATAAGTGCGTCTTGCTTGCCATATCCATCAGACGGCAGCCAGCCAAGAAAAAACGGACCGCGTCCGGTGTCCCGGAAACCCGCTCGTCTTGCGGCGCGTATCGCGGTGTCAGCAAGCTGTGCATTGTAGTGGTCAATCGCCTCCGAACAGATCTCTCCACGACGCGAGATTGGGGTCATGTTCAGCTTGAATGATTTTTCTTCGGTTAGAACCGGCCAAATCGTTACAAACTTGTCAATATTGCGGCTCTTTTCCAAAGCATTTGGTACCAGCGCCGCTGTATATGCTTCGCAAATAACATTGTGTCTGAGACGATCAAATTCAGTCGCGAGTGATTTGAATGCGATTACGCCATATCCTCGGAACCCAGATGGCGGATATTCATTCGGACCTGCGAATTTGCGTGTCGGTACTGCCGCTGCATCGCTTGCCTGCACTGCAGCTGTGGTCTGAGTTGCTGCCGTATAGACTACTGCTGTCTGCTCAGATGAAGCCTGCGAATAGACGTTGGAAGACAAGCCGGCTTGGTAACCTTCTGAAACTCCTTGCAAATAGCTCACAGCCGGTGACGTTCCCGTTCCTTCGCTTGCGTGTTGAGCTGCTTGGCGCACCCAAGCTGCTGTTACATTCTGATCATTGGGAATAGGCACCCCAGCATCTTCGAAAAGCCGAGAAGTCGCCGCTTTTGTGTTTCTTCCCAATATCCCATCAGGAACACCAGCATTGTATCCGAGCAGGTTTAAGTCCTTTTGGAGTTGTTGGACGATCTCACGACGTAAGTTCAAACTTTGATCACGCGGGGTCACTGGTATTGCTCTCGTTGAGCTACGCTTATTCTTTCCCGATTTAAACTGATGGTTCAAAATGACTGTGGCACCGCCACCAACGAGAGCATCGGCAACATCAGAATGGCTTTTTGCCGGCACCAATATCAAAGACATACCGCATAGTATGTGCAAGAGGTTTGGTTGGATCTTATTCCTCATTGCGCCAATCAAAATACGTAACTCACTACATTTTCAGAAATGCAATCTAGCATGCCAGCTTATCCGCTCATGTCAACGGATTTGCTAGGACCTTTGGGGAAACCAAACAAGCGTAGGATGGGGTGGAACCCCATCCTACGGCTCTCCGAACGTGCCATCGGTGACCACACCCCTCCACTCCGGATCAACCCGGCCTGCACGGATATCGCGATGGATCGACGCATACGGCCACTCGGTAGAGTGTTTCCCCGGCCCGCTCATGAATGCGACCGCCAAGAAGCAGCGGCTCAACATAAAATACATCGGACTGATTGCCGGGGCAGCACTTTGCCAGATCGGTTTCCGCGAAACCTTCCGACCCGACCCAATAAGCCCGGTCACCGAGCTTTCTGATCGGGGCTCACTGCACCAAAGTCCACAGGAATCGGGTTCAACCTCTTCTGTCAGGTCCTGTTCCCGCTCTCTGAGTTCCAGCGACAGCTCGTGCATTACTGGGTTTAGAAACCAGGCCGTAAACCACACCGCGTTTGGCCAGGGTGTGCTTTTCACGGCTACAGAAGAAGTTTGATACTCTCACTTGTCACCCGGCCCCAACACTGCTAAACGCACCCAATCTTGCGGCCTCGGATTCGTTCCGGGGCCTTAGATATTTTGAACCGGGGACCTTCGGGGCCCTATACCCTTGGCACCTACGGGGGCCTATCACATAGCGGGGAAACCCCCGCACTTGCTAAACGGAAGACAGAAAGCATGGCACTCAAGTCGTACAAGCCGACGACGCCGGGCCAGCGCGGGCTGGTGCTGATCGACCGTTCGGAGCTTTGGAAAGGACGTCCGGTCAAGTCTCTCACTGAGGGTTTGACCAAATCGGGCGGCCGGAACAACACCGGACGGATCACTTCACGCCGCCGCGGCGGTGGCGCAAAGCGTCTCTACCGGATCGTTGACTTCAAACGGAACAAATTTGATGTCGCGGCAACCGTTGAACGGATCGAATATGACCCGAACCGGACCGCATTCATCGCACTGGTAAAATACGAAGACGGCGAGCAGGCGTATATCCTGGCTCCGCAACGTCTGGCTGTTGGTGACAAAGTCGTGGCATCCGCCAAGGCCGACATCAAGCCGGGCAACGCAATGCCGTTCTCGGGCATGCCCATTGGTACCATCGTCCACAACATCGAGATGAAGCCTGGTAAGGGCGGTCAGATCGCACGTGCGGCCGGTACTTACGCTCAGTTCGTTGGTCGCGATGGCGGCTACGCTCAGATCCGTCTGAGCTCGGGCGAGCTGCGCATGGTCCGTCAGGAATGCATGGCCACCGTCGGTGCCGTGTCCAACCCCGACAACAGCAACCAAAACCTCGGTAAAGCCGGTCGTATGCGCCACAAAGGCGTGCGCCCGTCGGTTCGTGGTGTTGCAATGAACCCGATCGATCACCCGCACGGTGGTGGTGAAGGTCGTACCTCGGGTGGCCGTACACCGGTTACTCCATGGGGTAAGGACACCAAGGGTAAGCGTACCCGCAACAAGAACAAAGCGTCCCAGAAGCTGATCATCCGCTCGCGGCACGCCAAGAAGAAGGGACGTTAATCTATGTCTCGCTCTGTTTGGAAGGGTCCTTTCGTCGATGCTTACGTGCTTAAAAAAGCCGAAGCAGCGCGCGAGTCGGGCCGCAACGAAGTCATCAAGATCTGGTCGCGTCGTTCCACCATTCTGCCCCAGTTCGTGGGTCTGACCTTTGGTGTGTACAACGGCCATAAGCACATTCCCGTCAACGTCTCGGAAGACATGATTGGTCAGAAGTTCGGTGAGTATTCGCCAACTCGTACCTATTACGGTCACGCCGCTGACAAAAAAGCGAAGCGGAAGTAAGTCATGGGCAAGGAAAAGAACCCCCGCCGCGTGGCTGAAAACGAAGCAATGGCGAAAACGCGCATGCTTCGCACCAGCCCGCAGAAACTGAACCTGGTTGCGCAAATGATCCGCGGCAAGAAAGTCGAGAAGGCTCTGACCGACCTGACTTTCTCGAACAAGCGTGTCGCGCAGGACGTCAAGAAGTGCCTGCAGTCCGCAATCGCGAACGCCGAGAACAACCACAACCTGGACGTTGACGAGTTGATCGTCGCCGAAGCATGGGTTGGCAAAAACCTGGTCATGAAGCGCGGTCGTCCGCGTGCCCGTGGCCGTTTCGGCAAAATCATGAAGCCGTTCTCGGAGATCACCATCAAGGTGCGTCAAGTTGAGGAGCAAGCCTAATGGGACATAAAGTCAATCCGATCGGCATGCGCCTTCAGGTCAACCGCACCTGGGACAGTCGCTGGTACGCTGACACCAAGGATTACGGTGATCTTCTGCTGGAAGACATCAAGATCCGTGAGTTCATTCAGAAAGAGTGCAAACAAGCCGGTGTTGCACGTGTGATCATCGAACGTCCGCACAAGAAGTGCCGCGTCACGATCCACACCGCACGTCCGGGCGTCATCATCGGCAAGAAAGGCGCGGACATCGAAGTTCTGCGCAAGAAGCTTGCTGGTATGACCGACAGCGAACTGCACCTGAACATCGTCGAAGTGCGCAAGCCCGAGCTTGACGCACAGCTGGTTGCCGAGTCCATCGCTCAGCAGCTGGAGCGTCGTGTTTCGTTCCGTCGCGCAATGAAGCGCTCGGTTCAGAACGCCATGCGTATGGGCGCCCTGGGTATCAGGGTGAACGTCGCTGGCCGTCTGGGCGGTGCTGAAATCGCACGGACCGAGTGGTACCGCGAAGGCCGCGTGCCTCTGCACACCCTGCGTGCCGACATCGATTACGCACATGCCGAAGCGATGACCCCCTACGGGATCATCGGGATCAAGGTCTGGATCTTCAAAGGTGAGATCATGGAGCACGATCCGCAGGCACGTGACCGTAAAGCACAGGAACTCCAGGACGGCCCTGCACCTCGTGGTGCTGGTGGCGGTCGTCGCTAAGGAGGGAAAGATATGCTTCAACCAAAGCGTACTAAATTCCGCAAGATGCACAAAGGCCGGATCAAGGGTGAAGCCAAGGGCGGCTCTGATCTGAACTTTGGCACTTACGGTCTGAAAGCTCTGCAGCCCGAGCGCGTCACCGCGCGTCAGATCGAAGCTGCACGTCGTGCCATGACCCGTCACATGAAACGTCAGGGTCGTGTCTGGATCCGTATCTTCCCCGATACTCCGGTCACTGCAAAGCCGATCGAAGTTCGTATGGGTAAAGGTAAGGGTTCGGTGGACCGCTGGGTTTGCAAGGTCAAGCCCGGGCGCGTGATGTTCGAGATCGACGGCGTCAATGACGACATCGCCCGTGAGGCCCTGCGCCTGGCCGCGATGAAGCTGCCGATCAAGACCCGCGTCGTGGTTCGCGAAGACTGGTAAGCGCTTGGGGTTTCGACCCCAGTCGTGACAAGATTGACCCTCGTCGGGAAACCGGCGGGGGTTTTTCTTTGAAGGACCTACCCACAATCGACATAAGCCGCACCTCCCCCGTGGCGCCTTGAAACAGACAAAGCGCGGGTCCGTTCTTAATCTGGCCCAAAATGTCCCGGAGCGCGAGGCAGAGCCTCGCAAATCCCCCATCGCCTTCCGCACATCACTGGTCTAAGAGAGAGCCCATGCCACAGATTGAATCGCTTTTCGTCACCCGCCTATACCGCGCCTCCTTGTCCGAATTCGATCCGAAAATCGACGCGGAAGAGTTGGAAAACTCTTGCCTTGTCATTGCCGAGGATGACGAGGCCGGACAGAATTGGTGCGAACAGAATGGTTATCCCGGCTATACCAGCTATGCGTCACTGACCGACTTGCCGTGGCGGTTTCCGATATTCGCCGATCTCGTCAAAGTACTGGACCAACATGTGGCTGCCTTTGCCAAAGACCTGGAGTTCGACTTGGGCGAAGGAGAGCTTAAGCTGGAGGACCTGTGGATCAACATCCTGCCCGAGGGCGGGATGCATTCCAGCCACCTGCACCCGCACAGCGTCATTTCGGGTACGACCTACGTGACAATGCCCGAAGGGGCCAGTGCGCTGAAACTGGAAGATCCGCGTTCAGGCCGCATGATGGCCGCACCGACACGGCTCAAAGACGGGCGGTGTGACCTGCAACCCTTCATTTATATGAAACCACACGTCGGAGACGTCCTGCTCTGGGAAAGCTGGCTGCGCCACGAGGTGCCGATGAACATGGCCGAGGATGAGCGGATCAGCGTCAGCTTCAACTACAAGTGGGAGTGAGCCCCGGTTCATGACACACGGGTCACCCCAGTGAAGCGATTGCGAGACGAACGGACGGTGCCCATTCCGGTCACGATTCACAAGAAGTTACCGATAGACCTTGCAATATGCGCCAACATGGCCCATGTGAACCACGCATACGTTTTTCTATTTCGACCACTGTCTCCCGTTATTCGGCGTTCAGTCTCTCGATCCAGACCGACTACGCCGCGCTGTCGCAATTCCGCGGACAGCAATTTATTAGGAGACTACGGATATGGCCAATGGCACCGTAAAATGGTTCAATACAACTAAAGGTTTTGGCTTCATCGCACCGGAGACCGGTGGCAAAGACGTGTTTGTACACATCTCTGCTGTTGAGCGCTCGGGTCTGACCGGCCTGGCTGACGACCAGAAAGTAACATTCGACATCGAACCCGGCCGTGATGGTCGTGAGTCGGCTGTGAACATCGCTCTGGCGTAAGTCACACAGACTTAGACAGTTGAAGACGCGGTCTCGTGCAAACGAGGCCGCGTTTTGTGTTTGTGGGGAAATCGGGCCGTACTCAACTACGCCGCTACTCCACTCTAAAACAGCGGTTGCAGACACTTGTTGCCAATTGACTAGGTAGCTGAATGGAATACCAGCTTGCGACCTCATCGATAAAGCGTGAAAAACGGAAGGAGCTATAAGTATATAGTATTTGAGGACAGGTGGCGTATTGCACGCAAGTTTGGTGTCACCGATTTTGTTGAATCAGGATGAGCAAGCCGTCTACGCGGTCAAAGCATGCGTTCTACCAACGCTTACGGATGCGATTTTGATTTTGATTTTCGCACCGACACTAATGATGTTTCCATGGCTTGTTATTCATTTCGCTTTTCGAAGAACCTATTACGTCATCACTACGCAAAGAGTTCTCGTGTTGGATGCGGGTGGTGTAATCGGCGAGGCGCGTTTGAGTGACATCGACAGAATCCGTGGGTCACGTTCTGCTTTGATGTTGATGGGTGCGGACACTAGATTGTGGTTGCCACGCCTTCCAGATGCCTGGCATTTTGAAGGAATCATTACTCGGATTATGGCTAAAGTGGGTCACAGAAAGTAGTGGGCGAATGCCCACGCTCACACACCCGCCAAACTTCCTCTTGCCACCCACTGCTGAACCCCCTATAGAGCGGCATCTTGCGTTCCCCCGGCTGAGTCGGGGGATTCGTATGTCTATCATTCATCCACCAGGTCAAAGGTGACCCGTGTACGGGGCCTTCTGGTGTTTTGAGCAAAGGAAAAAGGCGATGAACGCCCAAGAACTGCGTGACAAGACCCCGGACCAGCTCCGCGAGGAACTGGCCAACCTGAAGAAAGAAAGCTTTAACCTGCGCTTTCAACAGGCAACCGGTCAGCTGGAAAACACTGCTGGTATCAAAGCGGCCCGCCGCAATGCCGCCCGCGTCAAAACCATTCTGAACGAAAAGGCCGCTGCTGCGGCATCGGAGGAGTAATCCTATGCCCAAGCGTATCCTGTCCGGAATCGTAACCAGCGACGCCAACGAGCAGACCGTGACTGTTTCGGTTGAACGCCGTTTCAAGCACCCGCTGCTGCACAAAACCGTCCGTAAGTCCAAGAAGTACCGGGCTCATGACGAAAAGAACGCCTTCAAGGTCGGTGACACCGTACGCATCATCGAATGCGCGCCGAAATCGAAGACGAAACGTTGGGAAGTTCTGGAAGCGTAAGCTTTCAGGATTTTTCCATTTGTCGAAACCCTGGGGGATCTAACCAGACCAGCCCCCACAGGTCGGGAGAAACCACATGATCCAGATGCAGACCAATCTGGATGTCGCTGACAACTCCGGCGCACGCCGAGTTCAGTGCATCAAGGTCCTGGGTGGTTCCAAGCGTAAATACGCCTCCGTCGGCGACGTCATTGTCGTCTCGGTGAAGGAAGCCATCCCACGCGGCCGCGTAAAGAAAGGTGACGTCCGCAAGGCCGTCGTCGTACGCACCGCCAAGGAAGTCCGTCGTGAAGACGGCACCGCGATCCGTTTTGATCGCAACGCCGCCGTCATCCTGAACAACAACAATGAGCCGATCGGTACCCGTATCTTTGGCCCCGTTGTCCGTGAACTGCGCGGCAAGAACTTCATGAAAATCATCTCGCTGGCTCCGGAGGTGCTGTAATCATGGCTGCTAAACTCCGCAAAGGCGACAAGGTCGTCGTGCTGGCCGGCAAGGACAAGGGCAAAGAGGGAACCATTTCCTCGGTTGACCCGAAAGCCGGTAAAGCTGTTGTTGATGGCATCAACATCGCCATCCGCCACACCCGTCAGTCGCAGAACTCGCAAGGTGGTCGCCTGCCTCAGGCAAACCCGATCGAGCTGTCGAACCTGGCACTGCTGGACAAGAACGGCAAAGCAACCCGTGTTGGCTTCCGCATGGAAGGTGACAAGAAGGTCCGCTTCGCCAAGACCACAGGGGACGTGATCGATGCTTGATAACGCAACCTACACCCCGCGTCTGAAAGCTCAGTACGCCGAAACCATCCGTGCCGCTCTGAAAGAAGAGTTCGGATACAAGAACGATATGCAGCTGCCCAAGCTGGAAAAAATCGTTCTGAACATCGGTTGTGGTGCTGAGGCCGTCAAAGACTCGAAGAAAGCGAAAGCTGCTGTCGAGGATCTGACTGCGATTGCCGGTCAAAAGGCCGTTGCAACCAAGGCGAAGAAGTCGATCGCGGGATTCCGCGTCCGTGAAGACATGCCGCTGGGCACGAAAGTGACCCTCCGCGGTGACCGGATGTACGAATTCCTGGATCGTCTGATCACCATCGCGCTGCCGCGCGTTCGTGACTTCCGCGGTGTTAAACCTTCTTTCGATGGTCAGGGCAACTTTGCCATGGGCATGAAAGAGCACATCGTGTTCCCGGAAATCGACTTCGACAAGGTCGACGAGGTCTGGGGCCTGGATATCGTAATTGCCACCACAGCGAAAACCGACGCTGAAGCAAAGGCATTGTTGAAAGCTTTCAACATGCCGTTCAACGCGTAAGCGCCGGGAGGATTGAGACATGGCTAAAAAAGCAATGATCGAACGCGAGAAGAAGCGCGAACGCCTGGTGGCCAAATATGCCGCAAAGCGTGCCGAGCTGAAAGAAATCGCGAATGACGAGAGCAAGCCGATGGAAGAGCGCTTCAAAGCGCGTCTGAAACTGGCGAAACTGCCGCGCAACAGCTCGGCCACTCGTCTGCACAACCGTTGTCAGCTGACCGGTCGTCCTCACGCTTACTACCGTAAGCTGAAGGTCAGCCGTATCGCGCTGCGCGAGCTGGGTTCTGCTGGTCAGATCCCCGGCATGGTGAAATCGAGCTGGTAAGGGAGACATAGATATGAACGATCCTATCGGCGATATGCTCACCCGTATCCGCAACGCGCAAATGCGCGGCAAGTCCACCGTTTCCACCCCAGCTTCCAAGCTGCGTGGTTGGGTTCTGGACGTGCTGGCGGACGAAGGTTATATCCGTGGCTACGAAGCGACGACCGGTGAAAACGGTCATCCGGCCATCGAAATCAGCCTGAAATACTACGAAGGCACCCCTGTCATTCGCGAACTGAAGCGGGTCTCGAAGCCCGGTCGCCGCGTATACATGGGCGTCAATGACATCCCGCAGGTCCGTCAGGGTCTGGGTGTGTCGATTGTCAGCACTCCGAAAGGTGTGATGTCGGACGCAAACGCTCGCTCCAACAATGTTGGCGGCGAAGTGCTCTGCACCGTCTTCTAAGGAGGTCTGCAATGTCTCGTATTGGTAAAAAACCGGTCGAGCTGCCCAGCGGCGTTTCCGCCTCTGTGTCGGGTCAGACCATCGAAGTCAAAGGTCCGAAAGGCAGCCGCAGCTTCACCGCGACTGATGATGTAACGCTTTCGGTCGAAGACAACGTTGTGCAGATCAACCCTCGTGGGATGTCCAAGCGCGCGCGCCAGCAGTGGGGCATGAGCCGCACTATGGTTGCCAATCTTGTTGAAGGCGTAACCAACGGCTTCAAGAAAGAGCTGGAGATCCAGGGTGTTGGTTACCGGGCTCAGATGCAGGGCAACACCCTGAAGCTGAACCTGGGCTACAGCCACGATGTTGATTTCACAGCTCCGGAAGGTGTCACCATCACCGCGCCGAAGCAGACCGAGATCGTTGTGGAAGGTATCGACCAGCAGCTGGTGGGCGAAACTGCGGCCAAAATCCGCGAGTGGCGCCGCCCCGAGCCTTACAAAGGCAAGGGCATCCGCTATAAGGGCGAGTTCATCTTCCGCAAGGAAGGCAAGAAGAAGTAAGGACGCAAACAATGGCAAACAGCAAAAGAACCCTGTTTCTGAAGCGCCGCCTGCGCGTTCGGAACAAACTTCGCAAGGTCAACGCGGGTCGTCCGCGCCTGTCCGTACACCGTTCGAACAAGAACATCTCTGTTCAGCTGATCGACGACGTACGTGGCGTGACCCTTGCCTCGGCCTCGACCCTGGAAAAGGATCTGGGTGTTGTTGGCAAGAACAACGTCGAAGCGGCCACCAAAGTGGGCGCGGCCATCGCAGAGCGTGCCAAGAAGGCAGGTGTCGAAGAGGCCTATTTCGATCGTGGTGGCTTCCTGTTCCACGGCAAAGTGAAGGCAGTCGCCGACGCTGCGCGTGAAGGTGGTCTGAAGATCTAAGACTTGCGGGCGGGTTTCGATCCGCCCCGATGATCCGGGGGCCTTGGCAATGCCGGGGCCCACTTGGATTGAACAAACGGTGCCGAGAGCGCCATATGAGAAAAGGGATGCCAAATGGCAGAACGTGAAAACCGTCGGGGCCGTGGCCGCGACCGTGAAGAAACACCGGAATTTGCAGATCGTCTGGTTGCGATCAACCGCGTGTCGAAAACCGTAAAAGGTGGTAAGCGCTTTGGCTTCGCCGCTCTGGTGGTTGTCGGCGATCAGAAAGGCCGCGTCGGCTTTGGCAAAGGTAAAGCGAAAGAAGTACCTGAAGCCATCCGCAAAGCGACCGAGCAAGCCAAGCGTCAGATGATCCGCGTACAACTGCGCGAAGGTCGGACCCTGCACCACGATATCGAAGGCCGTCACGGCGCCGGTAAAGTGGTTATGCGCAGCGCACCTGAAGGTACCGGTATCATCGCCGGTGGCCCGATGCGTGCCGTGTTCGAAATGCTGGGCGTCAAGGACGTTGTGTCCAAGTCGCTGGGCTCGCAGAACCCGTACAACATGATCCGCGCCACCATCAACGGGCTGACCAAAGAGCAGAGCCCGCGTTCGGTTGCACAGCGTCGTGGCAAAAAGGTTGCTGACATCCTGCCCAAGCGGGACGAAGCACCAGCTGCTGCTGAAGCAGAAGCATAAGGAGAGCGACCCATGGCAAAAACCATCGTCGTCAAGCAGATCGGCTCGCCGATCCGCCGCCCCGCAGAACAGCGCGCGACCTTGATCGGTCTGGGCCTGAACAAGATGCACAAAACCCGCGAGCTGGAAGACACTCCTTCGGTCCGCGGCATGGTCAACAAGATCCCGCATCTGGTTGAGATCATCGAAGAGCGCGGCTAAGCGCGACTTCTTCAAGAACTTTGGAAACGCCTCTGACACCGGTCAGGGGCGCTTTTTCTTGCCTTTAAGTACAATTTAAGTATCGTTTTGATCTATTTTGTTTAAAGAGTGAGAAAAGATGAGACTATTCCTTACCGCCATTTGTGTGACAGTTATTGGTGTCACTGCACATGCAGCGTGCCCTAGCAAGGCTCCAAAACTAGCAAAAAGCAATTTCTCAGACGGGGACCAAAAGGTGAATGCGGCTTGGCTGCAAAAGAACCTTGGGGGGCACAAAGTCGTATACGCTGGCAAAGACACTGAAACATATTTCGCCGATGGGTCCTATTCCTACAAAAGTAAGGGACAAACTTGGAAAGCAAATACCTACAAATTCTACGATAACGGAATGCGGTGTATCGGATACCAAAAACCGCGTTTTGACCTTTATGTTGTGAACGACGGCAAGCTGGTTTTAGTAAACGAGAAAAAAGAGCGCTACGTCGGCCAAATACGAAAATAGGTATTTTCGGCAACATGCAGGGTGAGACAGCAGTCTTGTATGGCTAAGTGTACCCAATACGGAAATGGAACTCCCTATACAAAACCGGGGATGTAAAAATTCGCTTTTCAGTTTTCGGGCTGCTTTGGGTTCGCTCAAACCGAACGCATGCTGTTGATTACCAATCGCATGGAATTCATGAATTGCGTGCGCTCAGCTTCGTTCAATATCTGTAGCGCATCAGCATTCACGGTCTGGGCGGCCTCATAGGCGCGGTTTCGAAGTGCGGTGGCCTTCTCGGTCAACCAGATCAATTGCGCCCTGGCGTCAGCGGGACTCTTTGTTCTTTTAATCAGGCCGTCGCGCTCCATTCGGTTGAGCGTGTTGGCCAAAGTCGCCTGTTCGACGTCAATTTTGGCCAGCAGATCCTTTTGGGTGACCCCGTCTTTGAGCCAAAGCTCCAGCAAGACTGGGAACTGTCCAACAACGATGCCCAAAGGCGCAATGCGCTGCTGCAGCTCTTTAGCAAACAATCGCGCCATGTGATTGACCAGATATCCGGCCGAGTTCTCTTTTTCGAAGTCCATGTTCGAGATTTATACTTGAATAGTATGCTATGCAATATTATATAGCTTGCTATGCGAATGAAACAAGAGGAATAGAAATGGCTCATATCGAAGAATTGGACACAATCGTCACTTTGGCAGATCAGATGCAGAGTGAAGAAGGTCCGGTGGTGCTGATCAACCTGTTCACGGTGGACGCGGAAGACGAAAAAGCGCTGCTTGAGGCATGGTCACATGATGCAGATTTCATGAAGTCCCAGCCAGGATACATCTCCACCCAGCTCCATCAGGGCATCGCGGGCAGTTCAACCTTTGTGAACTACGCGATCTGGCAGGACGTCAAAAGCTTTCGCGACGCGTTCACGCATCCTGAGTTCCAACGTCGGATTGCGGACTATCCATCAAGCGCAGTAACCCGGCCACATCTTATTCGAAAACTCGCAGTCGAAAACCACTGCGTCGCCTGAAATAAAAACCGGAGCAGCCCCATGTTTAGAGCAATTCACCCCATCGCCGGAGTCATCGGATTTCTTACAATCCTCGTGTTCTGGACTTCCACCTTGTACAGCGAGTTGTTTGCAACCCATGCGACCGTTGCCGCTGTAAAGTCCATGATCGTCAGCGGTCTCTTTGTTCTGGTGCCTGCTATGATAATTGTCGGCGCGTCCGGTATGTCCCTTGGGCGCCGCCGCAAAGATGCGCCAGCGCTTGCCAAGAAGAAGCGGATGCCGATCATAGCGATGAACGGGTTGCTCATCCTGGTTCCGGCCGCCATCTACCTCAGCGCAAAGGCAAACGCTGGCTCTTTTGACACCAACTTCTATACTGTACAGATCGTCGAACTGATTGCTGGCGCAACCAATCTGACGCTGATGGGGCTCAGCATTCGTGACGGCCGGGCGATGACTGCCCGCAAAAAAAATGTGCGCAAGAAGTGAAAGCAGCATTTGATTGCAATGGGCCAGCGAAATGTACAGCCATTCAATAGATGCATATCGGCTAGACCAAAAGTTCCGTTGTTAGCGATACCAAACACACCTATCTCAACCTTGTCCAAACAAGGAACACACAAGGAAACGTCGGGGAATTCGCCCTGATTTGAGAAAGGAGCACAGAAATGACAACAGCAACACTGACCCATACCGGCTTCAACTTCGGCACCCGGATCAAGGACATGATCGAACGGATCAAAACGGCGCGTGCACGTGCGGCTGAGTATCAGCGCACCTATTCCGAGTTGCAGCACCTGAGCAACCGCGAACTGGATGACATCGGCATTCGCCGTTGCGACATCGCGGATATTGCACACAAGCACGTATACTGCTCGTAACCGCAAATACCTGCAAACCAACTCAAAGGCGCCATATGGCGCCTTTTCTGCTTTCTGAAATAGACTCCCACCCGGTGTGAAGGGCTCTCAGGGGCGTCCTGAGCGCTAAAACATATGCGGCACGCTCTCTTCTCCGGCTGCAACCATTTCATCGCCCCACGACGCTAAAATCAACGCAATGGATTGATTGAAGCTGCAGCGCGGCCCTGCAGCACTTGGGAAACACTACCAAGAAACAATCTCGGCAGAAACCTCGGCTGCGCCAATCAGTTTTGTTGCCACGATCCTTAGGACAAGCGCGAGCGTCCTTAAACGCGCCACACGACGCAGAATATTACTCACCTGAGGAAGGTTTGATCCAACGACCTGCGGCCCTCCTGCGGCCTCTCACCGGCGGTTCAGATCCTTCCCACTTCAAACCGTCCAGCCGCAGCCCACCTGAATCGTCCTGGGCAGCGTTCAACCCGGTTCCGGTACCTGAAACGAAATCGGCCCCGGCGGGTTGAACCGCCGAGGCCTTGAATAGTCGCAGTAAGCGCCGGATCAGAGACCGGTGCTTACGTCGATGGTGTTACCCTCTTCCAGGGTCACATATGCTTTCTTGACGTCTTTCCGACGGCCCAGCTGGCCACGGAACCGCTTGACCTTGCCTTTGGTCACGGTTGTGTTCACCGCCTTGACCTTCACACCAAACAGCGCCTCAACGGCCTCTTTGATCTGCGGCTTGTTGCTGTCGATCGCCACTTCAAAGACAACCGCGCCGTTTTCGGACGCCATGGTCGACTTTTCGGTGATTATCGGCTTGCGGATCACGTCGTAGTGTTCTGCCTTCGCGCTCATTTCAGTCGAGCCTCCAGTGCTTCGACAGCCGCTTTGGTGAGCACCAGAGTGTCACGCTTGAGGATGTCATAGACGTTTGCGCCCATCGAAGGCAGGATATCCAGACCCTCGATGTTCTTGGACGCTTTCAGGAACCCTTCGTTAACAGTCGCGCCGTCGATGACCAGAGCGCGTTTCCAGCCCAGGTTTGCAACCTGTTTGGCCAGAGCGGCAGTCTTGCCTTCGGCTTCGGCGTTTTCGATCACAACCAGTTCACCGGCTTTGGCTTTTGCCGATAGAGCGTGGCGCAGGCCAAGCTTGCGGAACTTCTTCGGCAGGTCATGACCGTGCGAACGCACGACGGGGCCTTTGTAGATACCACCACCACGGAAGATCGGCGCATTACGGTCACCATGGCGTGCGCCACCGGTGCCCTTCTGGCGATAGATCTTCTTGGTCGAGTAGCTGGTTTCCGAGCGGGTTTTGACCTTGTGGGTGCCGGCTTGCGCGTTGTTGCGCTGCCAACGGACCACACGGTGCAGGATGTCCGCGCGCGGCTCGAGGCCGAACAGGTCTGCATCCAGCTCGATGTTGCCGGCTTTGCCGCCGTCCAGTTTGATTACATCAAGTTTCATGCTTCACCACCTTCCGCGGGAGCTTCTTCCGCAGGTGCTTCGGTTGCAGCCGATTTCACAGCAGCCGGGAAAGGCAGGCCTTCCGGTGCTTTCTTCTTGACGGCGTCCTTGACGGTAACCCAGCCCGATTTCGGTCCGGGAACGGCGCCTTTGATGAAGACCAGACCACGGTCGGCGTCAGTTTTGACGACTTCCAGGTTCTGGGTGGTTACACGGGCAGCACCCATGTGACCGGCCATCTTCTTGCCTTTGAAAACCTTGCCCGGGTCCTGACACTGACCGGTCGAACCGTGCGAACGGTGGCTGATCGAAACACCGTGCGAGGCGCGAAGACCACCGAAGTTGTGGCGCTTCATTGCACCGGCAAAGCCTTTACCGATCGAAGTACCCGAAACGTCAACTTTCTGACCTTCCAGGAAGTGTTCTGCCGAAATCTCGGCGCCCACTTCGATCAGGCCATCTTCAGAGACGCGGAACTCGGCCAGCTTACGCTTGGGCTCGACCTTTGCAGCGGCATAGTGACCGCGCATGGCCTTCGAAGTGCGTTTTGCCTTGGCAGCACCGGCACCCAGCTGAACGGCGGTGTAACCGTCTTTGTCAGCGGTACGCTGTGCAACGACCTGCAGGCCGTCCAGGTGAAGAACGGTCACAGGAATCTGCTTGCCGTCTTCCATGAACAGGCGGGTCATGCCAACTTTTTTTGCGATAATACCAGAGCGCATAATCTATACCCTCCGATCTTACGACTGCAGCTTGATCTCGACGTCCACACCAGCGGCGAGATCGAGCTTCATCAGCGCGTCAACGGTCTGGGGGGTCGGATCAACGATGTCGAGCAGACGCTTGTGCGTGCGGATCTCGAACTGGTCGCGGGATTTCTTGTCAACGTGAGGGCCACGGAGAACCGTGAACTTCTCGATCTTGTTCGGCAGCGGGATCGGGCCGCGCACGTTCGCGCCGGTCCGCTTGGCAGTGTTGACGATCTCTTGCGTGCTGGCATCCAGAACGCGATAGTCAAATGCCTTCAGCCGAATACGGATGTTTTGGCTTTGCATAATAACAGCCTTTTTTCAGGCGTTGAGGTTGAGAGGAGGACAAGCGAGCATCGCCAACCCTCTTCGAACCCAAAAGGCGGGAATCACCCCGCCTCAATGTTCTTGTAGAGAACTCGCGCGATCTACAGGGGTTGATGGGGTTTGGCAAGGCCTATTTACTTGGACTTTCACCTGAAGTGTGCTTCTCAAACTGCTCTTCAGTGATGACGACTTCTGCAAGCGCATTCGCGAGACCCTCAGCCACCCTCCAACACCGAAAAAACTCTTCATGCAAGTCTTCTAAGTCCGCGATCATATCGTCCTGGCCCTCTTCGGATTGAACCTTGAAGTTGTGGCGTTCAAAAAACCCGTGAAAGAGCTTGTTTCTCGCAATTAAGCCTCGTTTGAACTGACTAGTGACTAGATCGTCTTCAAAGCGCAATTCTTGTTTTAACATCGCCAAGACTCTGCCCAACGTACTGAATTCGATAGTTTCTAGAGCCATTGCGGCCGCCTTCGGGTCCTGCTCGACATACCAATTATTGTTATGTCCCTTGCTTGCCAGAACAACAGTTCCGAGCGCGGTTTCGAAAAGCTGCGCAGCTTCTGCAGTAATTCCAAGTTTTGCATAGAGCTGATCTCTACTCGCCATACGAAAACCTTTTTAATGTAAAGTAACTTATTACAAGAAAAAGGCCGCCCCGATTTGGGGCGGCCTTCTTTGTTTCAACGATGTGCCGGGCTGAAGCCCGGCCTACCGATTATT
>NZ_JBXWMM010000018.1:0-60827 GCF_059609825.1 Ruegeria sp. YTSB088
GTCTTGCCGTGGTCAACGTGGCCAATCGTGCCGATGTTGACGTGCGGCTTATTACGCTCAAACTTTTCCTTTGCCATGATGGCCTCCTTTTTCGGTAATGAAGAGAGCCCGTGAACCGAGCTCCCTCAAATCTTCGCTTATGCGTATTTCGCCTGGATCTCGTCCGAGATGTTCTGCGGAACCGGATCGTAATGGTCGAACTGCATGGTAAACTGGGCACGGCCCGACGACATCGAACGCAGGGTGTTGATGTAGCCGAACATGTTCGCCAGCGGAACGAATGCGTCGATCGCGATTGCGTTGCCGCGCGGCTCCTGACCAGACACTTGGCCACGACGCGAGGTCAGGTCGCCGATGATACCACCGGTGTATTCTTCCGGGGTGATCACTTCGACCTTCATGATTGGTTCCAGCAATTTCGCGCCGGCTTTGCGCATGCCTTCACGCATACACATGCGACCCGCGATTTCGAACGCCAGAACGCTCGAGTCAACGTCGTGGAACTTACCGTCCAGCAGGGCAACCTTGAAGTCGATCACGGGGAAGCCAGCCAGAGGGCCGCTGTCCATAACCGACTGGATGCCTTTTTCGACACCCGGAATGTATTCCTTCGGAACGGCACCGCCAACGATGCGGGACTCGAAGGAGTAGCCTTCGCCCGGCTCGGTCGGCGTGATCTCAAGCTTGACCTCGGCGAACTGACCCGAACCACCCGACTGTTTCTTGTGGGTGTAGGTGTGCTCGACCGGCATCGAGATGGTTTCACGATAGGCCACCTGCGGCGCACCGATGTTGGCCTCGACCTTGAACTCGCGCTTCAGACGGTCAACCAGGATGTCCAGGTGAAGTTCGCCCATGCCCTTCATGATGGTCTGACCTGATTCCAGGTCGGTTTCCACACGGAAGGACGGGTCTTCTGCGGCCAGACGGGCCAGACCCTGGGACATCTTTTCCTGGTCGCCCTTGGTCTTGGGCTCGACCGCGATCTCGATCACCGGATCGGGGAAGGTCATGGTTTCCAGAACCACCGGATCCTTGGCGTCACACAGGGTGTCACCGGTGGTGGTGTCTTTCAGACCCGCCAGCGCGATGATGTCGCCTGCAAACGCTTCTTCGATCTCTTCCCGGTTGTTCGAGTGCATCATCATCATACGACCGATGCGCTCTTTCTTACCTTTGGTCGAGTTCAGGATCGAGTCACCTTTGTTCATGGTGCCCGAGTAGATCCGAGTGAAGGTCAGCGAGCCAACGAAGGGGTCGTTCATGATTTTGAACGCCAGGCCCGAGAACGCCATGTCGTCATCCGCGCGGCGCGGAATGTCACGAACTTCTTCCTCGTCGCCGGGTTTGAAACCCATGTAGTCGACAACGTCCAGCGGGCTGGGCAAATAGTCGATCACAGCGTTGAGCAGCGGCTGAACGCCTTTGTTCTTGAACGCCGAACCACCCAGAACCGGAACGAACGCGATTTCCAGAGTACCTTTACGCAGCAGGGCGCGCAGGGTCGGAACGTCGGGCTCATTGCCTTCCAGGTATTCCATCATCGCGTCGTCGTCCATTTCGACGGCCGCTTCGATCATCTTTCCGCGCCATTCGTCAGCCATGTCTTTCAGGCTGTCACGGATCGGTGCTTTGACCCAGCTTGCGCCCAGGTCTTCGCCCTGCCACAGCCATTCTTCCATGGTGACCAAGTCGATCAGGCCTTCCAGCTCGGTCTCTGCGCCGATCGGAATACCAACCGGAACAGCACGTGCGCCGGTACGGTCTTCGATCATTGCAACGCAGTTGAAGAAGTCCGCGCCGATCTTGTCCATCTTGTTGACGAACACCATACGCGGAACCTTGTAGCGGTCAGCCTGACGCCACACTGTTTCGGTCTGGGGCTCAACACCGGCGTTTGCGTCCAGAACGCAAACGGCACCGTCGAGAACCGCCAGCGAGCGTTCAACTTCAATGGTGAAGTCAACGTGGCCGGGAGTGTCGATGATGTTCAGGCGGTGCTTAGGCGAGTCAGCAGTTTCACCGTCTTCGGTGCGTTCCCAAAACGTGGTGGTCGCAGCCGAGGTAATGGTGATGCCGCGTTCCTGCTCCTGCTCCATCCAGTCCATGGTGGCTGCACCATCGTGCACCTCACCGATGTTGTGGGATTTGCCGGTGTAATACAGGATGCGTTCCGAGCAGGTGGTTTTCCCTGCATCGATATGCGCCATGATACCGAAGTTACGGTAATGGTTGAGTGTATATTCGCGTGCCATTTTGATAAGCCTCTGGAATTACCAACGGTAGTGGCTGAAGGCTTTGTTCGCCTCGGCCATCTTGTGGGTGTCTTCGCGCTTCTTAACGGCGGTACCGCGGGACTGTACGGCGTCCAGCAGTTCACCGGCGAGGCGTTCTTCCATGGTGTTTTCGTTGCGGCCGCGCGCTGCGGTGATCAGCCAGCGGATGGCCAGTGCTTCGCGGCGCTCGGGGCGCACTTCGACCGGAACCTGGTAGGTTGCACCACCAACCCGGCGCGAGCGAACCTCGACCGACGGTTTGATGTTGTCGAGCGCTTCGTGGAACACTTCGACAGGAGCGCGCTTGATCTTGCCTTCAACGCGGTCAAATGCGTTGTAAACGATGCGCTCTGCGACCGACTTCTTGCCGTCGATCATCAGGTTGTTCATGAATTTTGTCAGAACCTTATCGCCAAATTTGGCGTCAGGCAGGACTTCGCGTTTTTCGGCGGCGTGACGACGTGACATATCAGCCTCTCCTTCTTACTTGGGACGCTTCGCGCCGTATTTCGAACGACGTTGTTTACGATCTTTGACGCCCTGAGTATCCAGAACACCGCGAAGGATGTGATAACGCACACCGGGAAGGTCTTTTACACGACCGCCACGGATCAGAACAACCGAGTGTTCCTGCAGGTTGTGGCTTTCACCCGGGATGTACGAGATGACCTCGAACCCGTTGGTCAGGCGCACTTTGGCAACCTTACGCATAGCCGAGTTCGGTTTCTTCGGTGTGGTGGTATACACGCGGGTGCAGACGCCGCGCTTCTGCGGGCACTGCTCCAGGTGCATGGACTTCGAGCGTTTTACTTTAGGCTGCCGCGGTTTGCGGATCAGCTGTTGAATAGTTGGCATTCCGGTTCTTTCCCCGTTTTGCAACACACATGACATGCACGCGCGTCGCGTGCGGCTAAATTCGCTGCACTCATGCGTCCACAAGCGCAAAACCCACGAGCGTTCCCATTCCGAGGTGAACGTCGCGGTTGTTTCTCAGAGGGCGCGAACTGCAAAATTGTCCGGGCCTTGACCAGTTCATTACTGGAATCGGCTACGGGGCGGCCCCCGGCACCGAGATGACGCGCGTATAGGGGGAGTCGTCCCGAGTGTCAACAGCTGTACACCAACGCCCCTGCGCTCGCGTTGTGTCGGGTGTATCGGATTGCCTTATAACGCGCCACCGTCGCTGTTGCGGCTGAACCGTAGCACGGGCATAGTCGTGTGGAGTACCTGCTGATGGATTACAGATGCAAGTGATTGGCCTTTGCCGATTTTCCTATCCCGCAACGGGCGGCTTTCGACTGAATCGGGATACAATCGAAGAGCAGCGGCAGTTTCTGTATGCCCCTGACCGGCTGGAAGAGCGCTTTCACCTGTTTGAGACCATCACTCTGCCCAGCTTTCGCACCCAGACAGATGAGGCGTTTGAGCTGTTGGTGTTAACGGGGACTTGCCTCCCTCAGATCTATGCGGACCGGCTGCGCGATCTGACCGCCGGGATCAAACAGATCTGTGTCATTGAAAAGGAACCTGGAGATCATAAGCAGATTATGCGTGAGGTACTGAACACCGCGCGAACGAATCAGCATCAGCCTTGCGTGCAATTTCGACATGACGACGATGACGCCGTTTCCGTTGATTTCATAGAATGCCTCCGCGCCGCTGTTCATGAGAATGAGGGACTGATGCAGCAGAGCGAGTCTGTCGGCATAGATTTCAATCACGGTTTCATCGCCCGGCGCGAGGCTCGAGGGTTTCAGGCCGCTCAGGTCTATCGGTCGTTGCTGGGTGTTGGCCTGGGTATGTATGTTCAGGCCAGCAGCAGGCGGACAATCTTTGACCGGTTGCACAACAGGCTGGCCCGGTTCATGCCTGTGGTCAGCTATCCGGACACGCCCATGTGGGTAAGGATGCTTCACGCGTACAACGACTCGGACCACGCGCGCAAAGATACCAGTGAGTTATCATCTTTCACGCCACAGCAGGCAGAAGACCTGCGGGCGCGGTTCTTGATCGACCTGGACGCGTCCGACGTCAAATATGCAGCGCGCTGAGAAAATGCAGGTTATCGGTCTTTGCAGGTTTTCCTATCCCGCAATTGGCGGTTTTCAGACAACGCACGAGAGTGTCGAAGACAGACGGCGATTTCTGTACCAGCACGACAGGTTGGAAGAGCGGTTTCGCCTGTTTGAGACGGTCGCCCTGCCCGGTTTCAAAAAACAGTCTGACGACGATTTCCAGTTGATAATCGTGGTCGGCGATTGCTTGCCCAAACTGGCATATGACCGCCTCAACGATCTGACAGGGGGTTTTAAGCAGGTGCGCATAGTCGCGAAACCTCCGGGGCGACACAGGAAAGTCATGCAGGATGTCCTGAATTCGGCGCGGAACAATCCCGATCAACCCTGCCTTCAGTTTCGTCACGACGACGATGATGCAGTGGCCGTGGATTTTGTCGAACGGCTCCGAGGTTGTGTCAGGGACTGCGTCGGTTTGTTTGGAAAGCGCGCTATGGTCGCTGTTGATTTCAATTGCGGTTATCTGGCCCGTGCCACTGCTGATGGTATACAAGCCGCTCGCGTACACCGCCCGTTGATATCAGCCGGTCTTGGAATGTACGTGCGGGGTGGGCAGCAGAAATCGATCATGAATTTTGCCCATAACAGGATCAACCGAGCGATGCCCGTTGTGACGCGACCGGATACTCCGATGTGGGTACGGGGATTGAACCGGTTCAATGACTCACCACGAACCAGAAAGATCGATGTCGGGCTTACACCTCTTACCCGGCAGCAGGAGCTCGAGTTTCAAACCCGTTTCGCCATTGATCAGGACATGGTCAGACGGAGTCACGCCAAGCCCTGACGCGCACGTGCCCGGAACAACGTAAACAACCCGGCACCCACGATCAGGGCGGCACCCAGCATCGTCAGATTGTCGGGCCATTCGTCAAACACGACCCAACCCAACCCGAGCGCCCAGATCAGGCCGGAATATCTGAACGGCGCAATAAATCCGACATCCCCCTGACGCATGACCATGACGCTGAACAAATAGCCAAGCAACACAAACACGGCCGCCGCCGCGACCAGGGAACCCGCTGTTGCCGAAACCGGAACCCATCCTTCGAAAACCGAGGCTATTGCTGCGGCCCCTGCAATGGAAACCGAAGTGGCCAACGTAACCAGCATCGATGGCACGTCGGCTGACATACGTCGCGTGACAAGGTCCCGAACTGTAATCGAAGCCACTGCAACCAGCGCATAGATGGAATACACACTGAATCCCTCTGGCCCGGGTCTTACGATCAGAAGCATTCCGAAGAAACCCACGGCGATAGCCAGTGAGCGTCGCCAACCAACCTGTTCGGAAAAAACCAAAGCCGCACCCAAGGTTACCGTAAGAGGCAATGCCTGAAGAATGGCCGTAACATTGGCAAGGGGCATGTTCTTCAGCGACGTCAGGAAAAAGAAAGTCGCGGCCAGCTCTGCAAGGCAGCGAAGTGCAACCAGCCACTTGTCATGGCGCGAAAAATTCAGATGCAACGTGCCCAAAGACCGGGCAAGTACATAGATCAGAAAAACCGCCAAGAACCCGCGCAGGGCCACCAACTGAAACAAAGGCAGATCCTGCAAGGTAACCTTCACCAGCGTGTCGTTCAGGGTAAATGCAGCCATGCTACCCATCATCAGCAAGGCGCCTTTTGTGTTTGGAGTCATGCTGTTTCAAGCTCCGGGGCTATTGATCGCCCCGCATTGGCCAAGGACTTGAGCCGGATGTCAATATCGCACCATGCGACAGCGTGATCATCAACCGAATGGGAGGATGGTCCCAAACAGGTTCAGGCTGGAAGGCTCTGTCGTGTCTTTGACAAACTCCACCCAGTCCTCTCCGTATGCACGTTCGAAAAACACCGGGTATTGCCACACAAGGTTGTGAAAAGTAAATGTCGTCACCAACGCGCCAACCGTCAGCGCCCCGGCAAACTCTCGTAGTTTACCTTTCAGAAAAAGCATCACCATAATACAGGCCCCTCCTGCGAGGCCGAGGCTGACGAAGTCCTGCGTACCAACCTGACCGGGCACCGGAATACCAACCGATTGATATTGAATGAAGCGAGACAGGAAGACCGCAAGAATACCCAGCAAAAAAGCCCCCAGAAACGCAGCGGGATAACTCAGGCGCTGCCAGACACTTTCGGTACCAGGCGAAGGTGACTTGCTTGTGTTTTCTTCCGAGCGCTGTTTGATCCGCGCCACCCGGTCCTCGAAGGAATTGTTTTTGATGTCCATGGGTCAGCTCAAAACTATCTGAAAACACATTACAGCGCTAATTCACTGATTGCAGAACCACAAGCATGGCGCAATTGGGTCAATAGACGTGTTCTGACACTTCGGTTCACATTTCCGTACTTTGGTGCGGCCAGAAAAAAAAAGGCCCCGCGATTTCGCGGGGCCTTTTTAGTTCTGAATGGCGCTGCTTACTCGCGGCTTTCCGGTGTTTCGACCAGAACGTCCAGTTCATCCCCGACCATATCATCATCCATGATCGGAGCGGCCAGGGCAGCGGCGGCCTCGGCCTCTTCCCGTCGTGCTTCGATGACTACGTTGTCACGCGACTGCGCGATGTGACGAACGGCCTGAGTTGCACCACCAGTACCGGCAGGGATCAGACGGCCGACGATGACGTTCTCTTTCAGGCCAACCAGCTTGTCTTTCTTGCCCTGCACCGACGCTTCGGTCAGCACGCGGGTGGTTTCCTGGAACGACGCCGCCGAGATGAACGAACGTGTCTGCAGCGAGGCTTTGGTGATCCCCAAGAGGATCGGTTCGCCCTGAGCCGGACGGCCACCACGCGAGAGTGTCTTCTCGTTGGCCGCATCAAACTCCTGCTTGTCGACATGCTCGCCTTTCAGCAGGGTGGTGTCGCCTGAATCCAGGATCTCCCACTTCTGCAGCATCTGACGCACGATGACTTCGATGTGCTTGTCGTTGATCTTCACGCCCTGCAGACGATACACGTCCTGCACCTCGTCGATCATGTAATCCGCCAGCGCTTCGACACCCATGATAGACAGGATGTCATGCGGAGCCGGGTTGCCGTCCATCAGGTATTCACCCTTCTGGATGAAATCGCCCTCCGCGACCGGGATATGTTTACCCTTGGGTACCATATACTCGATCGTTTCCATCGACTCGTCTGCCGGCTCGATACTGATGCGGCGCTTGTTCTTGTAGTCACGGCCAAAGCGCACGTAACCATCCGCCTCGGCGATGATCGCGTGATCTTTCGGGCGACGGGCTTCGAACAGTTCAGCCACACGCGGCAGACCACCGGTGATGTCCTTGGTCTTGGCACCTTCACGCGGGATACGCGCAACAACGTCACCTGCTTCGATCTGCTGACCATCTTCGATCGACAGGATCGCGTCCACCGACATCGGATAGTGAACCGGGTTGCCCGCATCGTTGCGGACCGGCTCGCCATCTTCGCCAACCAGAATGATCTCAGGCTTCAGCTCGCTGCCTTTCGGGGCCGCGCGCCAGTCGATCACGATCTTCTGGGTCATACCGGTTGCTTCATCGGTCTCGTCGCGGACAGCAAGGCCCGAAACCAGATCGACATATTTCGCGGTACCCGCTTTCTCGGCGATGATCGGCAGGGTGTAGGGATCCCATTCGAACAGCTTGTCACCACGGGCTACCTTGGTGCCATCCTTCACGAACAGCTTCGAGCCGTAGGTCAGCTTGTGGCTGGCACGCTCTTCGCCATGTTCGTCTTTGATCACCAGCTTCATGTTCCGGCCCATGACCAGGCTTTCGCCTGCGGCATTGGCCAGGATCTGCGGGTTCTCGAACGAAACGACACCGTCTTGGCTGGCTTCCTGGAACGACTGCTGGCCACCTTGCGCAACACCACCAATGTGGAAGGTCCGCATCGTCAGCTGCGTACCGGGTTCACCGATGGACTGGGCTGCGATGATGCCGACAGCCTCACCTGTGTTCACCATGGTACCGCGTGCAAGGTCGCGACCGTAGCATGTCGCACAGACGCCTTCCTCGGACTCACAGGTCAGAGGCGACCGGATACGCATCGAAGCAACACCGGCCTCGTCGATCATGTCGGCCATACGTTCGTCGATCAACTGACCTGCAGCGACCAGAACCTCATCCGTACCCGGACGCAGAACGTCGTCGGCAGAGACACGGCCCAGAACACGTTCGGCAAGCGAGGCGACAACCTCACCGTCATTCACCGCAGCTTCGGCAGTGATTGCACGCTCGGTGCCGCAGTCGATCTCACGAACGATGCAGTCCTGAGCGACATCCACCAGACGACGGGTCAGGTAACCCGAGTTCGCCGTCTTCAGAGCGGTATCCGACAGACCCTTACGGGCACCGTGAGTCGAGTTGAAGTACTCGAGAACGGTCAGACCTTCTTTAAAGTTCGAGATGATTGGCGTCTCGATGATGTCGCCGTTCGGCTTGGCCATCAGGCCGCGCATACCGCCCAGCTGTTTCATCTGAGTAACCGAGCCACGCGCACCGGAGTGAGCCATCATGTAGACCGAGTTCGGCTCCATGTCCGACCCGTCTTCGGCCTTTGCAACGTCCGAGATCGTGCTCATCATTGCCTCAGTCACGCGGTCGTTACACTTCGACCAGGCATCGACCACTTTGTTGTACTTTTCGCCCTGAGTGATCAGACCATCCATGTACTGCTGTTCAAAGTCTTTCACCTGACTGCGCGTTTCGTCGACGATGCTCCACTTGCCGTTCGGGATGACCATGTCGTCCTTACCAAACGAAATGCCCGCCTTGAACGCTTCTTTGAAGCCCATCGACATGATCTGGTCACAGAAGATAACCGACTCTTTCTGACCGCAATAGCGGTAGACGGTGTCGATCACCTGCTGCACTTCTTTTTTCCGCAGCAGGCGGTTGACCAGCTCGAAAGGTGCCTTGTTGTTCATTGGCAGCAGAGCACCCAGACGCAGACGACCCGGAGTGGTTTCATAACGCTTCTGAATTTCATTGCCTTCGTCGTCGATCTGCTTGATCCGAGCGGTGATTTTCGAGTGCAAGTGCACCTCGCCCGCGTCCAGCGCGTGCTGGACTTCGTCGATCGAGCCAAAGACCTTGCCTTCGCCCGGCATGCCTTCGCGTTCCAGGGTCACATAGTACAGACCCAGGATCATATCCTGTGACGGAACGATGATCGGCGCACCGTTTGCAGGCGACAGAACGTTGTTCGTCGACATCATAAGAACACGCGCTTCCAGCTGCGCCTCAAGGCTCAGCGGAACGTGAACGGCCATCTGGTCACCGTCGAAGTCAGCGTTAAAGGCCGAGCAGACCAGCGGGTGCAGCTGGATGGCTTTACCTTCGATCAGAACCGGCTCGAACGCCTGAATGCCAAGACGGTGCAGCGTCGGCGCACGGTTCAGCATGACAGGGTGTTCGCGGATCACCTCATCGAGGATATCCCATACTTCGGGACGCTCTTTCTCGACCAGTTTCTTCGCCTGTTTGACGGTCGAAGACAGACCTTTGGCTTCAAGACGCGAGTAGATGAACGGCTTGAACAGCTCGAGCGCCATCTTCTTGGGCAGACCACACTGGTGCAGCTTGAGTTCCGGGCCGGTCACAATGACCGAACGGCCCGAGAAGTCGACGCGTTTCCCCAGAAGGTTCTGACGGAAGCGGCCTTGCTTGCCTTTCAGCATGTCAGACAGCGATTTCAGCGGACGCTTGTTGGCGCCGGTGATCACGCGGCCACGACGGCCGTTGTCGAACAGAGCGTCAACGGATTCCTGCAACATCCGCTTTTCGTTGCGGACGATGATGTCAGGCGCACGCAGCTCGATCAGACGCTTCAGACGGTTGTTCCGGTTGATGACGCGGCGATACAGATCGTTCAGATCCGAGGTCGCGAAACGACCACCATCCAGCGGAACCAGCGGACGCAGTTCCGGCGGAATGACCGGGATCACCGTCATCACCATCCACTCAGGCCGGTTGCCCGACTCGAGGAAGGATTCAACAACCTTCAGACGCTTGATGATCTTCTTCGGCTTCAGCTCACCAGTTGCTTCGGCCAGATCAGCGCGCAGCTGCTCGGCTTCGGCTTCCAGATCGATCTGGGCCAGCATTTCGCGGATGGCTTCGGCACCGATATTGGCGGTGAACGCGTCCATGCCATAGGCATCCTGAGCGTCCATGAACTCTTCTTCGGTCAGCATCTGGCCGTAGGTCAGGTCGGTCAGACCGGGCTCGATGACGACGTAGTTTTCAAAGTACAGAACGCGTTCCAGATCACGCAGCGTCATGTCCAGCATCAGACCGATGCGGGACGGCAGCGACTTCAGGAACCAGATATGTGCTACGGGTGCTGCCAGTTCGATATGGCCCATACGCTCGCGGCGGACTTTCTGCAGGGTGACTTCCACACCGCATTTCTCGCAGACAACGCCGCGATACTTCATCCGCTTATATTTGCCGCACAAACATTCATAATCTTTGATTGGGCCAAAGATACGCGCGCAGAACAGACCGTCACGTTCAGGCTTGAACGTCCGGTAGTTGATGGTTTCGGGTTTCTTGATCTCGCCATAGGACCAAGACAGGATCCGCTCGGGCGACGCCAACGAGACCTTGATCTCGTCAAAGACCTTCGGGGGCGTCAGCGGGTTAAACGGGTTGTTGGTGATTTCCTGGTTCATTTTGCGTCCTTACAAATTGGGATGGGATGAGTGTGTGGCGTTGCCGCCCCTACTCTTCCTCCGCATCCAGGAGTTCCATATTCAGGCCGAGGCCACGGACTTCTTTCACCAGAACGTTGAACGATTCCGGTACGCCGGCTTCAAAGTTATCCTCGCCCTTGACGATCGACTCATAGACCTTGGTCCGGCCGGCGACGTCATCCGATTTCACGGTGAGCATCTCCTGCAGGGTGTAGGCGGCGCCGTAGGCTTCCAGAGCCCAGACTTCCATCTCACCAAAGCGCTGACCACCGAACTGCGCCTTACCACCCAGCGGCTGCTGGGTAACCAGGCTGTACGGCCCGGTCGAACGCGCGTGGATTTTGTCGTCCACAAGGTGGTGCAGTTTCAGCAGGTACTTGATACCCACGGTCACCGGACGTGCGAATTGCTCACCGGTACGACCGTCGAACAGGATCGACTGACCGCTCTGCGAGAAGCCGGCACGCACCAGCGCGTCATTGACGTCAGCCTCTTTGGCACCGTCAAAGACCGGGGTTGCGATCGGAACACCACGGGTTACATTGCCCGCTGCTTCGACAAGCGTTTCCTCGTCCATGCCGGTGATGCCTTCTTCGTAGACATCTTCGCCATAGGCCACCTTCATCGCTTCGCGCACCGGGGTCAGGTCGCCGGAACGGCGGTATTCACCCAGAGCTTCGTCGATGTTCAGACCCAGACCGCGCGCGGCCCAACCCATATGGGTTTCAAGGATCTGACCAACATTCATACGCGAAGGCACGCCCAGCGGGTTCAGACAGAAGTCAACCGGAGTACCATCGGCCAGGAACGGCATGTCTTCCATCGGGACAACCTTGGAAATCACACCTTTGTTCCCGTGACGACCGGCCATCTTGTCGCCCGGCTGCAGCTTACGCTTCACGGCGATGAAGACTTTGACCATCTTCATCACACCCGGCGGCAGATCGTCACCACGACGGACTTTCTCAACCTTGTCTTCGAAACGGGCATCCAGAGCGCGCTTGAGCACTTCGTATTGCTCATTCAGAGCCTCTACGATCTGGGCGTCCTTCTCGTCTTCCAGTGCCAGCTGCCACCACTGACCACGGGTCAGCATGTCCAGCAGTTCCTCGGTGATCACCGATCCTGCCTTGACGCCTTTCGGGCCTTTGACAGCGGTCTTACCCAGGATCAGACCTTGCAGACGCGCATAGATGTTGCGGTCAAGGATCGCCAGCTCGTCATCCCGGTCACGGGCCAGACGTTCGACTTCCTCACGCTCGATCTGCAGCGCACGCTCGTCTTTCTCGACGCCGTGACGGTTGAAGACGCGGACTTCCACGACAGTCCCGTAATCGCCCGGCTTCACGCGCAGCGAAGTATCGCGCACATCTGATGCTTTTTCACCAAAGATGGCGCGCAGCAGCTTTTCTTCCGGGGTCATCGGGCTTTCGCCCTTCGGAGTGATCTTGCCGACCAGAATATCGCCCGGCTCAACATCCGCACCGATGTAAACGATGCCGGCCTCGTCGAGGTTGCGCAGCGCTTCTTCACCGACGTTCGGGATGTCGCGGGTGATCTCTTCCGGACCCAGCTTGGTGTCACGGGCGGCGACTTCGAATTCCTCGATATGGACCGAGGTAAAGACGTCATCACGCGCGATACGTTCCGAAATCAGGATCGAGTCTTCGTAGTTGTACCCGTTCCACGGCATGAACGCGACAATCACGTTCTTACCCAGAGCCAGTTCACCCATGTCGGTTGACGGACCGTCGGCGATCACCTCGCCTTTCTGGACGGTGTCGCCCACTTTCACCAGCGGGCGCTGGTTGATGCAGGTGTTCTGGTTCGAACGCTGGAATTTCCGCAGGCGATAGATGTCCACACCAGCGTCGCCAAGTTCCAGATCCTCGGTAGCGCGGATAACGATACGCTGGGCATCGACCTGGTCGATGATACCGGCGCGTTTCGCCTGGATCGCAGCGCCCGAGTCGATCGCAACCTTTTCCTCGATACCGGTGCCGACCAGCGGCGCCTCGGCCCGCAGCAGCGGAACCGCCTGACGTTGCATGTTCGAGCCCATCAGAGCGCGGTTGGCGTCGTCATTCTCAAGGAACGGGATCAGCGATGCAGCGACCGAAACCAGCTGTTTCGGCGACACGTCGATCAGGTCCACATTCTCGCGCGGGGCGAGGGTGTAGTCACCGGCCTGACGGGTCGACACCAGATCATTGATGAACTTGCCGTTTTCATCCAGCGTCGCGTTCGCCTGCGCCACGGTGTGACGCATTTCCTCGGTCGCGGACATGTAGTGGACCTCATCAGTCACCTCTGCGTCTTTGACGACACGGTACGGTGTTTCGATGAAGCCATATTTGTTCACACGGGCGAAGGTGGCCAGCGAGTTGATCAGACCGATATTCGGGCCTTCCGGTGTTTCAATCGGGCACATCCGGCCATAGTGGGTCGGGTGAACGTCGCGCACCTCAAAGCCCGCGCGCTCACGTGTCAGACCACCGGGGCCAAGCGCCGAGAGACGGCGTTTGTGGGTGACTTCCGACAACGGGTTGGTCTGGTCCATGAACTGCGACAGCTGCGAGCTGCCGAAGAATTCGCGGACGGCGGCAGCGGCTGGTTTCGCGTTGATCAGGTCCTGCGGCATGACGGTGTCGATCTCGACCGACGACATACGCTCTTTGATCGCGCGCTCCATGCGCAGCAGACCAACACGGTACTGGTTTTCCATCAGTTCGCCGACTGAACGCACACGACGGTTGCCAAGGTGGTCGATATCGTCGATGTCACCTTTGCCGTCACGCAGCTCCACCAGCGCCTTGATACAGGCAACGATGTCTTCGCGGCGCAGGGTACGCAGGGTATCCGGCGCATCAAGTGCCAGACGCATGTTCATCTTCACGCGGCCAACAGCCGACAGATCATAGCGCTCGCTGTCGAAGAACAGCGTGTCGAACAGGGCCGACGCTGCCTCGACGGTGGGCGGCTCGCCTGGGCGCATGACGCGGTAGATGTCCATCAGCGCGCTTTCACGGTTCACGTTCTTGTCCTGAGCCATGGTGTTGCGCATGTAAGGGCCGACATTGACGTTGTCGATGTCCAGAACCGGGATGTCGGTGATGCCTGCGTCGATCAGCTCTTTCACAGTGCCGCCGATCAGGTCACCGTCTTTGTCATATTCCAGTGTCAGTTCATCACCGGCCTCGACATAGATCGCGCCGTTTTCTTCGTTGATGATGTCTTTGGCGACAAATTTGCCGACGATGTGATCAAACGGAACCAGAAGATCGGTAACGGTGCCTTCGTCGATCAGTTTCTTGACCGCGCGAGGCGTGACTTTCTTGCCCGCTTCAGCAATCACTTCACCGGACTTGGCGTCGATCAGATCATAGGTCGGACGGGTGCCGCGCACGCGCTCGGGGAAGAACGGTGTGACCCAGCCCTTCTTCTTGTCCAGCTTGTAGGACACGGTGTTGTAATACGCGTCCATGATCGCTTCCTGATCCAGGCCCAGCGCATAAAGCAGGGTTGTCACAGGCAGTTTGCGGCGGCGGTCGATCCGGGCGAACACGATGTCCTTGGCGTCGAACTCAAAGTCCAGCCAGCTGCCGCGATACGGGATGATGCGGCAGGCAAACAGCAGCTTGCCCGAGGAATGGGTCTTGCCCTTGTCGTGGTCAAAGAACACACCGGGCGAACGGTGCATCTGGGATACGATCACACGCTCGGTCCCGTTCACGACAAATGTGCCGTTCGGCGTCATCAAAGGCATATCGCCCATGAAGACATCCTGTTCCTTGATGTCTTTCACCGATTTAGCACCGGTGTCCTCATCGACATCGAACACGATCAGGCGCAGGGTAACCTTCAGCGGCGCGCTGTAGGTCATGTCGCGCTGCATGCATTCTTCGACATCGTATTTGGGTTTTTCCAGATCGTATTTCACGAACTCCAGAACGGAGGTTTCGTTAAAATCCTTGATCGGGAAAACCGATTGGAACACGCCTTTGATGCCTTCGCCGTCTGCGGGCTGCTCTGCATCGCCGGAGCGCAGGAAAAGATCATAAGAAGATTTCTGCACCTCAATGAGGTTCGGCATTTCCAGCACTTCGCGGATTTTGCCATAGTATTTCCGAAGACGTTTCTGGCCAAGGAACGATTGAGCCATGTCAGATGTCACCTTTCGATGTTCTCAGCGGGCAAAGACACCGTCGGGCCCCGGCGCCTTGCACATTAGAGAGGACACGTCCGGATCAATTCGTGGCCACCGTCCCGAATGGCAGCCTCCCGATCCGCGAACCGCGTCTTAGAAAACACCCCAAGTTCTGAGGCCCTTTCTGAGACAGGTTCGGCTGGACCCGGATTTCCCCGGATCCAGCCAAATCTTGCGGCGCATCAGTGATGCACCTGTCGAATGGCTTAGGCCAGCTCGACTTCGGCGCCAGCTGCTTCCAGCTTGCCTTTGACTTCTTCGGCTTCGTCTTTCGACACGCCTTCTTTGATCTTGCCGCCAGCTTCGACCAGCTCTTTGGCTTCTTTCAGGCCAAGACCGGTGATGCCGCGAACTTCTTTGATCACGTTGATTTTCGAAGCGCCGGCGTTCTTCAGAACGACGTCGAATTCGGTTTTTTCTTCCTCAGCTGCGCCACCGGCGTCGCCACCGGCTGCCATGACAACTGCGCCGCCTGCTGCGGGCTCGATGCCATATTCGTCTTTGAGGATGGTTTTCAGTTCTTGTGCTTCCAGCAGGGTCAGACCCACGATGCTTTCTGCGAGTGCTTTCAGATCAGCCATTTTATCAGCTCTTTCCGTTTACAGTGTGTGTTCCAACGTCAGGGCATCTGCCCCACGCAGATCATTCAGTGCCAACCGCTTACGCAGCTTCCGCCTTCTCTTCGATGGTGGAAAGGATGCTTGCGATGTTGCTTGCAGGTGCGCCAATCGCGCCGGCGATGTTCGAAGCAGGTGCGCCAATGCAGCCCACGATCGAAGCAATAAGCTCCTCACGAGACGGCATTTTCGAAACTGTTTCGACGCCTTTGCGGTCCAGAGCGTTCTCACCCATTGCACCACCAAGAATCTCAAAATTCTTGTTATCCTTGGCGAAGTCCTCGGCCACCTTGGCTGCCGCCACGGGGTCTTCGGAATAGGTCAGAACGGTCATCCCTGTCAGCAGGTCGGCCATGCTTTCACACGGCTTACCCTCAAGGGCGATTTTGGCGAGCCTGTTCTTGGCAACACGCACGGCACCACCCGCGTCACGAGCACGTGCGCGAAGGTCCTGCATCTCGGCAACTGTCAGACCGGCGTAGTGGGATACCACTACGACGCCAGAGCTTTCGAAGATTTGGCCGAGTTCCTCGACCACTTTCTCTTTCTGGGCTCTATCCACAGTTCTCTCCAAGTTTGGGGCGATATCTCACCCCGGCTCATATTTGCCGCAGCTTTCGCTCCGGCGTTCAGGTCCGTTGTTACGGGATTGGCCAAAATGCGCCCGAGGGTGGGACCCCCAGAATTCTTTGGTCTACCCGTCTCAGGCAGGGAATTAAGGGGCCGAATGGACCCACCCACCGTCTTGGACGAAACAAAACAAAGCGCACGACGAATCGCACGCTTTGTTCCGTAGGTCTTATTAGGGCAGATAAAGGGGGTTTCCAAGGGGTAAATTGCTCCCAAAGCGGATCAAAAAACCGCCCAAACTCCGACCACGTGGCGTCAGAACTTTCCGTTATCGTTTTTCCATTCTTCGCGCGGCGGGATCTCTTCGATCGTGCTCCAGTGCTCAACAATTCGATCATCGTCCCACCGAAACAAATCATAAAAGCTTGAATGAACCCCATTTCTCTGGCCTTCGCACACACACAGAACGAAATTGCCCTCGGCTAAAACCCTGTGCGACGTCTCGTAAGCAAACACCAGATTGCTTGCGCTTCGACCTTCCAACACGCTCTTGAGTGCCGAGATGCCGTCAGCCATTTCCGGATTGTGCTGTTTCAGGTCTTCGGCCACAAATTCTGCCAACCTATCGAACCGACGCTCGATAAGGACCTCCGTGACAAACACACGGCTGGTTGACCGGTTTTCTTCGGTCTTCTCCAAATCCGCTATTTCAGTGTGGCCATCCTGCATTCCACGCCCCGAGAGGTTTGGACCTCGCAAAGGCTGAATGTTGTCCCAATGCTCTACGGCTTTTCCATCTTCGAACCTAAACACCTCGAACGCTGCGCGCAGACTGCTGAAATCGTACTCGATATGCGCAAAGGCAAAATCGCCATCTTCGAAAACCCGTTTGAATGTGACCCTAGGCGAGGTTTTTGACAGTCGCGCGAACAATTCCGCAATACCTTCACTGCCTTCGTGGGTTTGAGGATTGTGCTGAATATACTTGTCTTCATTGACCACCGCTGCCGCCATAGCGTCACCGGTTTCCAGACCCTTGAGAAATTTTTGAATGAGAACGCGCTTGGTTTCCATGGCGAGGGTCCGTTTTTTTGACGAGCACCGAATTGGATGTCTGGCCACTTTTGCACCGAACCCCGCAAAAGAAAATCCCGGACAGTTCGCACCACCCGGGATCAATTCTTCAAATCGGAAATCTAGGGCTTATTCGCCCGCGGCTTCCGCCACATCAACGGTCACGCCAGGACCCATGGTCGAGCTCAGCGCGATTTTTTTCATGTAGGTGCCCTTGGCGCCCGACGGTTTCGCCTTGGCAACAGCCGTGACAAACGCTCGGACGTTTTCGACCAGCTTGGCTTCGTCAAACGACGCTTTGCCAACACCGGCATGAACAACGCCGCCTTTTTCCGCCTTGAACTGAACTTCACCACCTTTGGCTGCTTCCACGGCGGCTTTCACGTCCATGGTCACGGTGCCAACCTTGGGGTTCGGCATCAGGTTGCGGGGGCCCAGAACTTTACCCAGACGGCCGACGATCGGCATCATGTCCGGGGTTGCAATGCAGCGATCGAATTCGATGGTGCCGCCCTGAATGGATTCCATCAGGTCTTCTGCGCCGACGATATCTGCGCCTGCTTCTTTCGCTTCGTCCGCCTTGGGGCCACGTGCGAATACGGCGACGCGCATCGCTTTACCTGTGCCATTCGGCAGGCCAACGACGCCACGAACCATCTGGTCCGCGTGACGGGTGTCAACGCCCAGGTTCATCGCGATTTCGATGGTCTCGTCGAATTTCGAGGTTGCGTTGCCTTTGACCAGGGCAACCGCTTCTTCAACCGACAGGTTTTCCTTGCCAGCGACAGCTTCGCGCGCAGTGCGGGTACGTTTACCGAGTTTTGCCATCTTACTTCACCTCGATGCCCATGGAGCGGGCCGAGCCCAGGATGATCTGCATTGCGCCTTCGATGTCGGTGGCGTTCAGATCTTTCATTTTGGCTTCGGCGATTTCGCGAACCTGCTTCGAGGTCACGGTTGCCACAGTCTCACGACCTGGGTTTTCCGCACCGCGAGGGCGGTTCCGCTTGCCAACCGGCTTCAGGCCAGCCGCTTTTTTCAGGTAATAAGACGCGGGCGGCGTCTTGATGTCCATGGTGAAGGACTTGTCCTGATAATAGGTAATCACGGTCGGGCAAGGCGCGCCTTGCTCCATGTCTGCGGTCTTGGCGTTGAACGCCTTGCAGAATTCCATGATGTTGATGCCGCGCTGACCCAGCGCCGGACCAACTGGCGGCGACGGGTTCGCCTGTCCTGCAGGAACCTGCAGTTTCATTGTACCAGCAAGCTTCTTGGCCATTTGGTTTTCCTTTCAACTTAGGTGAAACGCGTCCCACCCAGATTATGTTGCGTGGTCCGATCCGGGATCGCGATCCCTGCAACCTCCCACGAGAGAATCTCGCCCGAAGACGATAGAGGCGGCGTTTACAGGGGATCAGTAGAGATGACAAGTGGTTGGCGCCGCAATCTGGATATACCGAATCAAAACCAGGAAGGTTATTCGCCACCTAAAAGATTGTAGGCCACTGGCAGTGCAATTGTGAATGCCACTAACGTTTTAAAAAAACGGCGAAAACCACAAATCAGTCGCTCATCAATCGGGATTTTGGTGCTTGCATCACCACAAAGCGCGTGGCCGTGTTATACTTCGAAAAATTAGTGAATTTTGGTGGAGGTTAATTATGATACTTCGTTTAGTTTTAACTCTTGGCATCGCCTTTTCTCTTGCTGCAGCTGCCCCTCAGACAGCGCGGGCGGACGCTGGTGAATTCCTCGGCGGCGCCGTCGTCGGCGGAATCGTTGGCTACGCGATTGGCAAGGACCAACAGAAGAAAAAGTCGCAGAGAACGACCACATCAAATCGAACTTACCGGTCGGGCATCCCATCGACTTCACAGGGCGCGCAAACCCAGACCGCGCTCAATTACTTCGGATACAATGCAGGAAGGGTCGATGGCCAGGTCGGTCGTGGCACCCGGTCCGCAATCGAACGCTATCAGGCCTCGATGGGCTATCCTGTGAACGGCTATGATTTTCAGCCCTATCAGTCCGACTTTTTGATGCAGGCCTACTATTGGGCCACAAGCGGTGGGCAGTCGGCCACTCAGCTTTCGGGCCAACCGCTGTTGATGGCGTATCGCCGTCAGGTGCACACGGGCTCTGCTCTGGCTGCTGCCCCTCAGGCCCCGGCAAAAGCCGTGCCGGTACAACCTGTCCCGGTTACGACACCGCAGGAACCCGAACCCGAGACCACTGAAACAGCGTCTGCAAGCCTGCCGAGCCTGTTTTCAGGCGGTACCGGAGGCCCGTCGCTGGCCAATCGCTGCAGCGGAGTCATGCTGCAAACATCGACCAATGGCGGCTATACAACCCTGTCGAACATGTCCGATCCCGACTTTGCGCTCAGCGAGCAGTTCTGCCTTGCCCGCAGTTACGCGATGGCACGCGGTGAAGATCTGATTCAGGATATCCAGGGACTGACGCCGGATCAGGTTAGCGCCCAATGCGACTCTTATGGTGAAATGGTGGCTCCACAAGTTGACGCTCTGTCGATCAACTCGAAAACTGAGGCTGAAACCCAGATGCGCAAGCTGGCGCTGGACTCCGGGCTCAGCCCCCAAGATCTTGCCGCAACAAGCAAGGTCTGCCTGGCGATTGGCTACCGTCAGGACAACATGGATGCCGCTCTTGGGTCTGCTCTGATGCTGGTCGCAATGGGTGAACCGGCGTACGGCGAACTGATTGGCCACCATCTGCGCGAAGGTTTCGGCGTGCAGGAGCGCCGCGACCTTGCGATGCAGTGGTATGACGCGAGCCTTTCGGCGCTGGATGCCGGATCGCAAGCCGTGTTCCTGCCGTCCCAGACCGACAGGCCGCAACTTTTGCGCGCGGCTATGGTTCAAGCACAATAGGTCGATACGTTTTCAGCGAATACCTAAACAAAAACGCCGCGTTACCCTTGGCATCGCGGCGTTTCAATTCTCGAGGAGAGTTTCCTCAGCCCTGCTTCGTAACCTGCGTAAAGTCCAGCTCGACCGGGGTTTCCCGACCAAAGATCGAGACCGAGACCTTCAGTTTCTGGTTTTCGTCGTCCACGCCTTCGACCATGCCGTCGAAATCCTCGAACGGGCCGTCGTTGACTTTGACCTTTTCACCAACCTCGAAGCTGATCATCAGCTTGGGCGCTTCTTCACCTTCCTGAACACGATTGAGGATCTGATTGACCTCAGCATCGCGCATCGGCATCGGACGCCCCTGAGGGCCCAGAAAACCGGTGACGCGGTTGATCGAGTTGATCAGGTGATAGCCCTGATCCGACATTTCCATATGTACCAGCACGTAACCGGGCATGAAACGGCGCTCGGTCGTGACTTTCTTGCCCCGGCGCACTTCGATCACCTCTTCGGTGGGCACCAGCACTTCGTCGATATCGTCCTCAAGGCCCTGTTCAGCCACCGACGTGCGGATCTGCTCTGCGATCTTCTTTTCGAAATTCGAAAGAACGCTGACCGAGTACCACCGTTTCGCCATGAACCTGTCGTCCTTGTTTGTCTTCGAGGTATCCCGCGTACCGGACACACCCGTCATTAAAATCTCGTCACGCCATCCGGAATAAAAAGCGGCGCGCAGCCCGAATCGCCACACGCCCATTCCGAATAGTACCGCGTCACCTACTCTGACATTGCGCGCGACGCAAGGGGGCAGAGACGTTTCAACGCGCTGATACTGCTTAGCTGAACGCGCCCAGGATCAGTTGCAGGCCGCCCCGGATACCCAGATCGACCAAAGCGAAAAATACAGCCGTCAGCGCGGCCATGATAAAGACCATTACCGTGGTCAACAGCACCTCGCGCCGGGTCGGCCAGACGACCTTGGAGACTTCGGCTCGGACCTGCTGAATGAACTGGATCGGATTGGTAGTGGCCATTTGGCGTATTCTCTCTGCTAGCGGATGGGCCGGACATATCCGGGCATTGCGACAATTTCAAGGGCAGTTGGTTCATCTCTGCCTCTATGGGGCATTCGTTCAGGGTTTGGGTTTGTCATCCCATTCGTCGCTTAGGATCCGGCGCGCGTCGCCTTCGGGGTCTTCGTACTGGTTCGAACGAACGGTATAGACAAAGGCGGCAAGACCAACGCCCCCCAGGAACAGGGAAATCGGGATCAGATAGGCAAGCACTTCCATTCAGGTTACCTCAGCCGCAGGGCGTTCAGGGACACGGTAATGGACGAGGTCGACATCGCCAAGGCCGCGATCAGCGGTGTCGCCAATCCAATCACGGCCAGAGGAACCGCGATCACGTTGTAAACGGTTGCGATCTGGAAGTTTTCGCGAATGCGTCTGGTGGCTTTGACAGCCGTGTCGCACGCATCCGCAATAGGCGAAAGATCATTGCCCAACAGTACTATATCCGACGCGACCCGTGCCGCATCCAGCGCGGAAGCCGGAGAGATCGACACATGCGCCGCCGTCAAAGCAGCGGTATCATTCAGCCCGTCGCCAACCATCAGAACTTTGTGACCTTCATCGCTGAGATCCTGAATGCGTCTTGCCTTGTCCTGCGGCAAAGCCTCGGCAATCCAATCCCTGACCCCCAGTTTTTCTGCCAATGCTCGCACGGCCCCCTGCGAGTCTCCTGAAATCAGAAGCACCTGCTTGCCCGAAGCGCGCAGCGCATCTACAGCCTCAGCGGCGCCCGGGCGCAAGGCGTCCGAGAATCGGAAGGCCACGGGTGCGTCTTCACCGATTGCCAGCCAGGCCGAAGTATTGGTGCCCTGATCCGCGCCGACCCAGGCCGCCCGCCCCAGACGAACACGTTGGCCACGGAACTCGCCCTCGGTGCCATAGCCGGGAACCTCGGCTATTCCTCGAACACTTGCTGGTTTGATCCCTGCCGCACGCGCCGCTTTTGCCAATGACACGGACAAGGGATGCGCAGAAGCCTCGGCCAGCGCCAGAGCGACCTCGACCTTGGCGCGGGCATGGTCTGCCAGATTGACCAGTTCCGGTACGCCGGATGTCAGGGTGCCCGTCTTGTCGAATACAACTGTGTCGGCTTCGGACAACCGCTCCAGTGCAGTGGCGTGCTTGATCAGCATTCCCTTGCGGAACAACCGACCCGACGCGGCCGTTGTTACCGCTGGCACGGCCAAACCCAACGCGCAGGGGCAGGTAATAATCAGAACAGCCGCCGCGATGTTCAGTGCCGTGCGCAAGTCACCGGAATAGATGTACCACCCAACAAAGCTGAGCGCCGACAGAATATGAACCCCGGGCGCATAGAGCTTGGCGGCCTTGTCGGCCAACGAGGTATAGCGGGACCGGCCAGACTCGGCGATGGCTACAAGATCAGCCATGCGATGGAGCGACGTGTCTTCCCCGACCGCCGTTGCCCGGATTGTCAACGGACCCGTCAGGTTGACTTCACCCGCGCTCACAACCTGCCCGGCTTCGGCAAAGACCGGCACCGTCTCGCCTGTCAGAAGGGATCGATCCAGTTCGGACTGGCCCGACACGATCTGGCCGTCCACCGGCATGCGCCCACCCGGTCGCACAAGGACCAGATCTCCGACGTGCAACTCGGCAACGGGAACCTCGTCTTCGGCCCCATCGACCACACGAATGGCGCGGGGAACTTCCAACGCTGTCAATTCCTCGGCCGCTGATCGCGCCGCAGCACGGGTACGGTAATCAAGATACCGTCCCGCCAGTAGAAAGAAGGTCAATGTCAGAGCAGCGTCGAAATAGGCATGCTCGCCGCTCAACGCGGTTTCCCACAGCGATGTGATCAGCGCCAACAGGATCGCCAGTACAATCGGTACATCCATATTCAGCCGTCGCACGCGCAGGGCGCTCCAGGCATTGACAAAGAACGGCTGGGCCGAGAACGCAATGGCCGGCAGCGCAATGGCCGCTGAAATCCAGTGGAACATGTCCCGCGTTGCATCCGTCGCACCGGACCAGACCGAAACCGACAGCAACATCACGTTCATGGATGCAAACCCGGCCACGGCCAGGCGCATCAGAAGATCACGACCGGCCTTGTCCGTCTGCGTTGCGGACAAAACCCCCGGATCAAGCTCATGTGCTTCGAATCCCGCCTGTTCAAGCACCGGGATCAGATCGCTTGCGCGCGTTTCCGGCGTGGCTTTTATCATCGCGCGTTTGAGCGTCAGATTCACCCGGGCATCTTCGACGCCGGGGTGCGCGTTCAGTTCACGCTCGACCGTCGCGATACAGGCCGAGCAATGAATGCCCGGCAGCGACAAAGCGATCTGTACATCCTCCGGTACGGGCCGGGCCGGTTCTGCCGGGGCCGCAAGGCAGCCCGGGCAGGCTGCTGTACCGGATGAAAGCTGAGCCGTCATGCTTACCCTTTCACGTACAGCGGAACGCGCTGCGAGAATTCGGCACCGTTTCCGTCACGCGCCACCAATCGGATATTCCAGTTGCCCTTACCCAAAGTGGCAGGCGTGGCATAGGCGGTACCGTCGAACGTAAAGTCGGGTACGAAGTCGTCGCGTACATGGGTTGCCCGGCCAACCACCGCCTGCAATTCACTCACCTGAACCGGTGCACCGCTTTCGTCGGTAATGTGAAGGATCAGAAGACCACCTTTGGTTTCCGCCCGAACGGTCCAGCCCAGCGCCCGCTGTTCTTGCAATCTCTCATTGAACTCCTGACTGGCGACATAGGAGTTCTTCACCTCGAGCCCGGGAAACGTCTTCACGGCATTGTAGGCCAGCACGAGGTTCACCGCGATGATCACGCCAAAAGCGCCGACAAACACGGCCAAAGCGTGCTTTCCGGTGAATTTACGTTCGGCCATGATCAGTTCCCTCGTCCATTAAACGTGGTGTCCTTGTATGCGCGTTCGCCGCTGCTGAGGTCTTCGACCCAGATCCGCACTGGTGTCGCCTCTGCTGCGGCCGGACCGCTGTCGCGAGGAGCTATGATATATACACGGGTCAATTGTGCCGTATCCGCCGTGACATTCACAGTATCGATCTTGGTTCCCTCAATTTCCAGTCGCATCGCCGGATCGCCCGCCAAAGACAGTTTGAACAGACGGTCTTCACCGTGCTTGTTGCGAAGACGAACGTCATACGTGTTGCGGATTGTTCCGTCCGAAAGGGTGACGAAAGTGGGGTTACGCACCGGCGCGACCGTCAGATCGATGTCAGAACGGATGAACAGTGCAAACAGAAGCCCGAATCCGACCAGCGCCCATAATGCGGTGTACATGATCGTACGTGGCCTCAGAATGTGCTTCCAGACATTCTTGGGGGGTTCGCCGGATCGCTCATGGGCTTCATCACTCAACGCCATGTAGTCGATCAGCCCTCGTGGTTTGCCGATCTTGGCCATCATGTCGTCACAAGCGTCGATGCACAGGGCACAGGTGATGCATTCCAACTGCTGACCATCCCGGATATCGATACCGACAGGGCAGACATTCACGCAAGCCATACAGTCGATACAATCCCCCAACTCTGAATCCGCCGTCCGCTTGCCTTTGCCGCGCGGCTCACCCCGCCACTCGCGATAGCCGACAACCAGCGTGTCCTCATCCATCATTGCCGCCTGAATGCGCGGCCATGGGCACGCGTAAATACAGATCTGCTCACGGGCGAACCCGCCGAAGAAGAAAGTTGTACCCGTCAAGATCAGCATCGTCGTGTAGGCGACGGGATGCGCGTTGCCCGTCACAAGATCACGGGCCAGCGTCGGTGCATCCGCGAAGTAGAACACCCAGGCACCGCCCGTCGCCAGACCGATCAGAAACCAGACCGTCCATTTGGTGACCCGCAAACGAGCTTTGCGGAAATCGAGCTTTTCCTGACGGTGCAGGCGCAGGCGGGCGTTTCTGTCACCTTCAATCCAGCGCTCGACCAGAATAAACAGATCCGTCCAGACGGTCTGCGGGCATGCATACCCGCACCACACGCGACCCAGAGCTGACGTGAACAGAAACAGGCCCAAACCCGCCATAATCAGCAGACCGGCGACAAAGTAAAATTCGTGCGGCCAGATTTCGATCCAGAAAAAATAGAAACGCCGATTTGCCAGATCCAACAGAACAGCCTGATCCGGCAGGCTGGGACCACGATCCCATCTGATCCAGGGCGTCACGTAGTAGATGCCCAGCGTAACAATGAGAATAATCCATTTCAGGTTTCGAAACGGCCCCGAAACACGTCTTGGAAAGATCGGTTCACGCGCGGCGTAAAGGCTGGGGGCGGGGTCGGAATCGCTCACTGGCTGGCTCCACAAATGGGTCTTCTGAAGACGTCTTGTTCCAGATCATGCATGGGCGAACTTTGACATGGGTCAAAAAGCGCATCGAGCAAACATCTTTTGAAGATCAGCCCATATTGCCCGCGCTGGAAATGGCGTATTTTACCCGATTTTCAGCTGGTTTTGGCGAAAAATCTGCTTGTGGCTTGAACCCAACCGCATCGAGCACGCGCGGCTCTCTGAGTCCCGACCAATTGTCGCAGCCCGAGATTGCGCCCCACCCCAACGCATATGAGCAGACCTCGTTGCGCAGAACTGAATGGCAATACAACAGGAAAGTAGTGTAAAAGAGCACCGGCTGTTCAGGAAACGCGCGAACAGATGGAACAGCCGGTGCTACAGCCTTCGGGCGGCGAACCGCCCGAAGGTTGCCCTCTAGGTCTTACTGACCACCACCCAACTGGTGGACATAGGCGGATACCGCACGGATCTGCGCCTCGGTCAGGCGGGTATCCCAGTTCGGCATGACGCCAAAGCGGCTGTAGGTCACAGTTTCAGTCAGAGTCTCTTCGCTGCCACCATATAGCCAGATAGCGTCGGTCAGGTTCGGTGCCCCCTGGAAGATGTCACCCGTACCATCTTCGCCGTGACAGGACGCGCAGTTGTCTTCGAAGACAACCTTGCCCGCCTCAGCCGCCGCATCGTCGGTCTGTGCGTTGCTCAGCGACATGACATACTGAACCACCTGCGTGATTTCATCATCCTCGAGGATTTCACCGAAGGCAGGCATCTCGGAATAGCGTGCATCGTCGCTTTCTTCGTTCCGGATACCATAGTTGACGGTGTAGACGATGTCTTCCATCGTCCCCCCCCAGAGCCAGGCGTCATCCAGCAGGTTCGGGAAACCAGGCGCGCCCTGTGCACCGGAACCGTGGCACTGTGCGCACCAGGTACGGAACACGGCACCACCGGAGTTCACGGCATATTGCTGAAGTTCAGCGTCCTTCGCGATGTCTTCCAGCGGAGTTTCCACCAGCTTGGCATTCCAGGGTGCGTTAGCCTCTTCGAATGCGACCATCTCCTGCTGGACCAAAGCCCGCGAAGACCATCCCATGACGCCAGCAGTTGCCGACTGCACCAAGGGCCATGCTGGATACATGATCGTGTAGATCACGCCCCAGATAATGGTCACATAGAATGTCCACAGCCACCAGCGCGGCATCGGGTTGTCGAACTCTTCGATCCCGTCCCAACTGTGCCCGGTTGTGTTCGGATCACCCGGCTGTTTTTCAGGTGTCTTGCTCATTTCCGCGCCTCCTTGGATGTGGCGGGTTTGTCTTGATGCCGGAAGGGGATGTTGGCGGTGTCGTTGTATTCCTTACTGGCACCGGGGCGGAAAACCCAGATGACGATGCCAACGAAGAAGGCGAACAACAACAACAGCATCCAGCTATCCGCGAACTGCCTGAGAATTGTGTATTCTTCCATCACGATTCTCCTTTAGCGGCTTGCGTCCGGGGTGAAGGTCGAAAAATCGACCAACGTGCCCAGCATCTGAAGATAGGCAACCAACGCATCAGCTTCGGTCAGCTCGGGCTGGCCGTCAAAGTTGCGTACATTGACCTTGTCACCATAGCGCTCCAACAGCCCGTCATAGTCGCTGTCTGGGTCAGCCTGAGCGAGGAAATCAGCTTGCGCGTTTTCCAGCATCTCTTCGGTGTAAGGAGTCCCGACCAGAGCATTGGTGGCCATTACATCGCCGATGTACTTGCCGTCAATTTTACGATGCTCAAGGAAGCCGTATTTCGGCATCACCGATTCCGGCACCACGGATTGCGGATTCCGCAGGTGATCGACCTGCCATTGGTCCGAATAGCGGCCACCGACACGGGCCAGGTCAGGGCCGGTCCGTTTGGACCCCCACTGGAACGGGTGATCGTACATCGATTCCGCCGCCAGCGAGTAGTGACCGTAGCGTTCGACCTCGTCCCGCATCGGGCGAATCATCTGGCTGTGGCAGGTGTAGCAGCCTTCGCGGATATAGATCTCACGCCCCGCCATCTCGAGAGGGGTGTAAGGGCGCATGCCCTCCACCTTCTCGATGGTGTTCTCAAGATAGAACAACGGGGTGATCTGCACCAGGCCACCGATGGTTACGACCAGAAAGCTGAAGATCAGCAGGAGGGTCGCGTTGGTCTCGAGGATCTTGTGTTTGTCGAGAATTGCCATTGCTCCGGCCCTCCTTATTCAGCCGGGACCGCGACGGTCAGGCTGGCCTCTTTGGCCGGCGCTTTCCGCACAGTCATCCACAGGTTGTAGCACATGATCACAGCACCAGCGACGAACATTACGCCACCCAGAGCACGCACCACGTACATCGGGAACTTGGCAGCCACGGTGTCGGCGAACGAGTTCACCAGGAAGCCGTTGGCATCCACTTCGCGCCACATCAGGCCTTCCATGATACCGGTCACCCACATCGACGCGGCGTAGAGCACGATGCCGATGGTGGCGAGCCAGAAGTGCCAGCTGACCATCTGCAGCGAGTACAGGCGTTCCCGTTTCCACAGGACGGGCACCAAGAAGTACAACGCACCAAAGGTGATCATACCGTTCCAGCCCAGCGCGCCCGAGTGCACGTGGCCAATGGTCCAGTCGGTGTAGTGCGACAGCGAGTTCACCGCGCGGATCGACATCATCGGGCCTTCGAAGGTGGACATGCCGTAAAAGCCAACCGAAATCACCATCATCCGGATCACCGGGTCGGTGCGCAGTTTGTCCCATGCACCCGACAAGGTCATCAGACCGTTGATCATACCACCCCAGGACGGCATCCACAGGATCACCGAGAACACCATGCCCAGCGTCGAAGCCCAGTCAGGCAGCGCAGTATAGTGCAGGTGGTGCGGACCGGCCCAGATATACAGGAAGATCAGTGCCCAGAAGTGGATGATCGACAGCTTGTACGAGAATACCGGGCGCTCGGCCTGTTTCGGGATGAAATAGTACATCATGCCCAGAAAACCCGCAGTCAGGAAGAAACCCACCGCGTTGTGGCCGTACCACCACTGGATCATGGCGTCTTGTACGCCCGACCAGACGATGACCGATTTCGAACCCCAAATGCTGACAGGAACGGTCATGTTGTTGACCAGGTGCAGCATCGCAACGGTGACGATGAAGGCCAGATAGAACCAGTTGGCTACATAGATATGGGGTTCTTTCCGCTTGATGATCGTGCCCAGGTAGACCGCCAGATAGGCGACCCAGACAATGGTCAGCCAAAGATCGACATACCATTCAGGCTCGGCATATTCCTTCGACTGAGTACCGCCCAGAACATAGCCGGTCGCGGCCAGCACGATGAACAGCTGATAACCCCAGAATACGAACCACGCCAGGTTGCCGCCCCACAAGCGCGCGGCGCTGGTACGTTGCACGACATAGAATGAGGTTGCGATCAACGCATTGCCACCAAAGGCAAAAATCACCGCCGACGTGTGCAGCGGACGCAAACGACCGAAATTCAGATAACCCTGTGCCCATTCAAAGTTCAGCACCGGAAAGGCAAGCTGAAACGCGATGAAGGTCCCGGCCAGGAACCCGACAACGCCCCAGAAGGCGGTTGCGATCACGCCATAACGGATCACGTCATCCATGTATTCGCCCGAGCGGTCGACTAGAATATCTGGCTCGTCAGTGTTTCGAAGCGTCCAGATAAACAAGCCACCGGCGATAAGCATCACCAGCAGCGCATGTACCTGATACGCCAAATCGCGTGCATAATTGGTTCCGATCGCTGCAAACAGCGCGATCAGACCAAGCACGATCAGCTTGATGTAATTCGACATATTGCGTCCCTTTGCCATGCTCCGCGCGCTTTTGGTTCTTATGACGCGCGAAACCCATTTGACTGGCTGCCGTTCTGAAGCACGGCGGCTATTGCTGCTTTGATCTGTATCAAGACAGTTCTGCGTTTTCTGTGACACGCATTGTAGAGGAAATAGGCCAACTGGTCACATGAGACCAAATGCCCGAATCATGAGGTCGCAATGACTTACAAATCTCTACTCACTGTCATGACCGAAACCAAGACAGCACCCGCCGCTCTGGCGCAGATGGTGGCTTTGGCACAATCTCAGGATGCCCATGCCGAAGCCCTGTGCCTTGGGGTCGATCGCAGTCAGACAGGTTATTACTATGCGGGTGCCAATGCGCTCATTGTTCAGGAAACACTGAGCCGAGCCAACGCCGAGGCCAAGGAGTTGTTGTCCTTTGCCAATGATTACCTTGGCAAGTCCGGCGTTCGCTGGTCCGCCGAGCATGGCGTCGCGCAAATTGCTGATATAGGACGCCACGTTGCACATAGGGCACGGTTTTCCGATCTGGTGATACTGCCGCACCCCTACGGCAAAGACCGTGGGGCCGAAGCCGAGCCCATCGTTGAGGCCGCCATGTTCGAGGGGCATTGCCCGGTTCTGGTCGTACCGGACGACGTCAAACCCCTGACGGTGCCGCGCAATATCATGATAGGTTGGAACGAAAGCGTAGAGGCCATGTGCGCCATTCGTCACGCCCTGCCCTTCCTGAAACAGGCCGAGCTGGTCCGAATCGTGGTCATCGACCCTCCCCGCCATGGGCCCGACAGGTCTGATCCGGGCGGAATGCTGTCACAGATGCTGGCCCGTCACGGGGTCAAATGTGAGATTGATGTGCTGAGCAAAAGCATGACGCGCGTGTCGGATATTCTCAACCGCCACGCATCCGATACAGAATCGGATCTGATCGTGATGGGTGCCTATGGCCATTCCCGTTTCCGCGAGGCCATTCTGGGTGGAGCAACCCGCAACATGCTGGAGCAGTCTACTGTTCCCGTATTCCTTGCCCATTGAACCGCCATTCAAAAGCCGCCTGACTTGGCGGCTTTTGTTATCCTTTGCGGATGAGGCCTATCAGGAACAATAGGATCACGGCGCCTACTGTTGCGAAGAAGATAGACGACAGCAGGCCGCCGCCAACGGCAAATCCAAGTGCCGGAAAAACCAACCCCGCAAGAAACGCGCCGACGATTCCGACAATGATGTTGCCGAAAAGACCGAACCCCCGGCCTTCCATGATCTTGCCAGACAGCCAACCGGCGATTGCGCCGATCAACAGCATTGCCAACAAACTGCTGAATTCCATGCCGTGCTCCTAAGTTGGACAATCCCGCAACAAACGCTGCGCCGGTTGTCACTTTTTATAGGTGGTTCACGTTAAACCAGAAAACCGCCATCCGAATCGTCGCCCGCCTCTTCCATCAGGCGACCCAGATCGGGGATGGTCACGTGCCGTTTGCCTTCAAGCGTTATCACCCCGTCTTTTCTCAAAGCCGATATCTGGCGACTGACCGTCTCGAGCGTCAGGCCCAGATAATCCGCCATGGCTTCTCGGGTCAGCGGCAGATCGAAAACGATAGTGCCTGACAGACCTTTTTGACCTACCGATGCGTCCCGGCGAGCAATAATTGACAGCAGGCTGGCAATCTTCTCACGCGCGGTCTTTCGCCCCAGAACCAGCATCCACTCGCGTGCGGCATCAAGCTCGTCCAAAGTCATCTGTAAAAGGCGATGGGCGATATGCGGGGTTTGGTCCATCATCTCTTCGAATGGTTTCTTGCGGAAACAACACATCACGACATCCGTCGTCGCCTGAACATCGTAAGGTGCTGTATCGCGACCCGGGCGGCCGACGAAGTCGCTGGGCAGCAGCAGACCAACCATCTGGGTGCGTCCATCTTCCATCGTCTGAGTCAACGATGCAATTCCGGCCACAACCGAGCCGACAAAACTCATCGGATCCCCAGACCAGATGATCGTCTGACCCGCCTCGAAACTGCGATAATACTTAATGCTTTCAAGCTCTTCCAGCTCGTCAGCATCACAGCGAGCGCAGACGGCACGATGACGTATCGGGCAATCTCCGCAATTTGAATGGTCAAATTGTGCTTTTACTGTCATGCGCGTTCCCACTTGATCTCCATCAAAGCACCTATGTCATCTGTCGCCTAAGGGTATCGCCATGATAGTGAAACCACAATTGGCAAAGCTTGGACTATTTGACGCGAAAGTACCGCGTTACACAAGCTACCCCACCGCCCCCCACTTCAGCAACGACGTGGGAGCAGATATGTTTGGCGACTGGATTTCCGGGATCACACCCGGCAGTGCTGTTTCGCTGTACGTCCATGTCCCATTCTGCCGCAGGCTTTGCTGGTTCTGTGCCTGCCGGACACAAGGGACACAAACCGACAATCCGGTGATCGCCTATGTCGACGTTCTGAAGGCCGAACTGGATCTTCTGGCAGCACGCTTGCCCGAAGGTGTGGTTCTGTCGCGCCTGCATTGGGGCGGCGGCACGCCAACGTTGCTGAACGCCCAACTGATGCGCGAATTAGCACAACACATCTTGGGTATCGTGCCCATGGGGCCTGATGCCGAATTCTCGGTCGAGATCGATCCGAACGAGATTGATGAGGCGCGTCTGGATGCGCTGGCAGACGCGGGCATGAACCGTGCCTCGATCGGGGTGCAGGATTTCGATGACGAAATTCAAAAAACCATCGGCCGCATCCAAAGCTACGACACAACACGCGATGCCATCGACATGATCCGCGAACGTGGCATCACCAGCCTGAATGCGGATATTCTTTACGGTCTGCCGCATCAGACCAAGGCGCGCATGACGGAAAGCGTACAGAAACTCCTGTCGCTCAGCCCGGATCGCGTGGCGCTTTACGGCTATGCCCATGTGCCTTGGATGGCCAAGCGGCAGCAGCTGATTCCTTCGGACGCCCTGCCCACACCGGAACAGCGCCTCGAGTTGTTCGACACGGCCCGGCGTTTGTTCCTTTGGGACAATTATGCCGAGATAGGCATCGACCATTTCGCCACTCAGGATGACGGGCTTACCCACGCTTTGCACGCGGGCCGCCTCAAGCGGAACTTCCAGGGCTATACCGACGATCAGGCCGATATACTGATTGGTGTCGGGGCCAGCTCGATCTCGCGATTTCCGCAAGGTTATGCGCAGAACGCTCCGGCCACCTCTGCCCATACCAAAGCCATTCGCAATGGGCAGTTTTCAACATCCCGAGGGCACCTCTTTAAAGGTCAGGACATTCTGCGTGCCCGCCTGATCGAGGCACTGATGTGCGATTTCAAAATCGACACGGCGGAAATCCTGCGGGATCACGATGTATCAGCCGCTGAACTGGACGAGATGTATCGCGCAGCCAATGCATCTTTCGACGGAATGCTGCAGATCACCGAAGACGGGCTTTTCGTGCCGCCCGAAGCGCGTGCGCTGACCCGGATGATCGCCCGTAGCTTTGATGCCTATGACCTCAGCAAAGCCGGGCACAGCTCGGCCATCTGACCCTTTTCTACGGGCAACATTCGGCCCGTGACGCGCAAAACACATCAGGGGCTTGACGCACGCCTGCGGTTTTTCCCACACTCATACTGTAGGGTGGCATCTTGCCCTGCGGCCTGAGGCGGGCAAAATACAGACAATCCTTGTCGGCGCCAACGCGTCGGTCGGTCCCTTTCGTGCAGCCAATCTGCAACCTGAAAGAGGGACAACACTCATGCGCGTTTTTACCGTCCTCGGGCCCAGCCAATCGGGCAAATCTACGCTTGTCGAGGCCATCAGCCGCCTCGACGGGCGCCCCACCACATTCGATGTTTCCGGAACCGTGCATTTGCACGGTTTTTCTTACTTGGACGAGCCCTGGTGCGCGATCGACGTTGACGGGGGCGGCGATGCTCTGGCCTATGTCGGACCCGCAATGGCAATATCGGACGCCGCCGTGGTTGTCGTGCCCCCCGACCCGAATGCCGCAGTATTGTGCGCGCCCTACCTGCGACTGGTAGAAGAGGCCGGCATCCCTTGTTTTCTGTTCATCAACCGGATGGACAATCCCAACGGCCGCATCCGCGATATCATCGCCTCACTGCAAACATATTGCACCCATCACATCGCCCTGCGTCAAGTGCCGATCCGCGAAGGAGATACGATCATCGGGGCGGTCGATCTGATCTCGGAACGGGCCTGGAAGTATCAGGAGGGCCAACCCTCGGCCCTGATCGAACTGCCTAAATCCGTCGAAGACCGTGAGCAGAAGGCCCGAACCGAGCTGCTTGAGACCTTGTCCGATTTCGATGACACCCTTCTGGAGCAATTGATCGAAGACAAACTGCCGCCAAGTGACGAAGTTTATGACCTGGCCGCGCAGGTCCTACAGAATCACCAGTTGATCCCCGCCTGCCTGGGGGCCGCGAGCCACGGCAACGGGCTGACGCGCCTGATGAAAGCGCTACGGCACGAAGCCCCCGAGTTTGATATCGCCGCCGGGCGCGACGAGGCCGCAGACAGTGCTCGCGCAATTGCCGGTTTTGCAGATGTCAAAAAACACATCGGAAAAATCGTCGTTCTGCGCGGCCTTGGGGACGGCGTGCAAGCCCATGAGGCCTTGGGCGGTGAGACCGTCGGCAACCTGACAACGCTGGATGCCAAAACCCAAATCGCGACACTGGAGGCCGGGCAGATTGGTCTGGCAGTGAAGTCCGATCATCTCAACCCTTGTTACATCTATGACAGCAATTCAGCGACGGAGCTGCCGGAATGGGCGTCCTCGCATCCAGTGGCGCATCGCCAGATCGTCTCACCAGTGCATGAGCGGGACGATGTGCGCCTCTCCAACGCCCTGAGCCGTCTGGCCGAAATCGACCCCGGCCTTCACCTGCAACAGGATGAGCTGAGCGGCCACGCCGTTCTTGGTTCTCAAGGTCCGCAGCACATGCGACGCGTGACCACCAAGCTGGCCGAGGATTTCGGGATCGAGATTCAAGCCGATCAGGTCGAAACCGCCTATCGTGAAACCATTCGAAAACCTGTCGAATATCGCCACCGGCATCGCAAACAATCCGGCGGGGCTGGGCAGTTCGCGGATGTGGTGATCTCGGTCGCGCCCCTGCCACGCGGATCGGGGTTCCAGTTCGAAGAGGTGGTCAAAGGCGGAGCGGTTCCCAAGAACTACATCCCGTCAGTGGAACACGGAGCCAAGGACGCGCTGGAGCAAGGCCCCGAAAGCTTTCCCGTAGTCGATGTCAAAGTGACACTGAAAGACGGGAAACACCACAACGTAGATAGTTCCGACTATGCCTTCCGCACCGCAGGCAAGAACGCCGTGCGTGAAGCGCTGCCTCAGGCCAAACCGGTTGTTTTACAGCCGATCCTGAATGCTGAAATCCACCTGCCATCCGATTTTGTGGGCGATCTCGTGCCAACAATCAGCTCTCTGCAAGGGCAAGTTCTGGGATTTGAAGGCAATCCCAACGCATCAGGCTGGGAGATCTTCAACGCGCTGATTCCCGCCGTTGCCGAGGATGAATTGCATCGCACACTCGCAAGCGCCACGCGCGGCACTGGGTGGGTTAAGCTGAGCTTTGACCACTATGAGGAACTGCGCGGGCCAACGCCCAAGGCGACGACCAAAGAAAAGGCAAGCGCTTGATACACTGAATTTGGCGGGCTGGTTTCAGCCCGCCGCCGCTATCAGTTCGCGGGTATAGTCGGTCTGGGCATTTTCGAACAAATCCTCTGCCGTGCCCATTTCAACCACATCCCCATTTCGCATGACGATCACCTTGTGCGACATCGCCCGTACAACTTTCAGGTCATGGCTGATGAACAGATAAGCCAGCCCGTATTTCTTTTGCAGATCGCGCAGCAGATCGACGATCTGAACCTGAACCGTCATGTCCAGCGCGCTGGTCGGTTCATCCAGTACCAGCAGCTTCGGTCGCAGAACCATCGCCCGCGCAATCGCGATGCGCTGACGCTGCCCGCCCGAAAACTCGTGCGGATACCGATCCATGGCCTCAGGATCCAGGCCCACCTCGGTCATCACCTCAGCGACCAGCTCGCGCGGCGCGCGATGAGGATCAACGTTGTGAATGGCCAGACCTTCCGCGATGATCTGCTGGCAGGTCATACGTGGGCTGAGGCTGCCGAACGGGTCCTGAAACACGATCTGCATATCCTTGCGCAGCCGGCGCAGCTCTCGCGTGGACCATTTTCGCACATCCTGATCGCGGAAGGTGATGACGCCTTCGGACGCGATCAACCTCATGAGAGCCAGTGCCAGCGTGGTCTTGCCAGACCCGCTTTCGCCCACAATCCCCAAAGTCTCACCCGCGCGTACACTCAGCGAGGCGTCATTCACCGCCTTCACATAGCCAACCGTCCGTTTCAGAAACCCGCGCTGGATCGGGAACCAGACTTTCAAATGATTGGTACGCGCGACTTCCTCCGCATCTGTTGCAACGGCGTCAGGCTGACCCGACGGTTCGGCCGCCAGAAGTTTGCGGGTATAGGGATGCTGCGGGTTGTCGAAAATCTCCCGCGTCACTCCGGTTTCGACAATCTCGCCATCCTTCATCACGCAGACCCGATCAGCGATCCGGCGCACAATGCCCAGATCATGGGTGATGAACAGCATCCCCATGTTTTCGGATTTCTGCAGATCGGCCAGCAACTCGAGGATCTGTGCCTGAATGGTTACATCCAACGCCGTCGTCGGCTCATCGGCGATCAGGATGTCCGGCTTGTTCGCCAGTGCCATGGCGATCATCACCCGCTGCCGCTGTCCACCCGACAACTGGTGCGGATAGCTGTCCAGCCTGTCTTCGGGGTCGCGGATACCGACCTTGTTCAACAGCTCGAGAATCCGTTCGCGCGCGACATCGCCCGTTACCCCCTGATGCAGGGCCAGCGATTCCGCCATCTGCTTCTGGATCGTGTGCAACGGGTTCAGCGATGTCATCGGCTCCTGGAAAATAAAGCTGATGTCATTGCCCCGCACATCCATCAGGCGTTGCTCCGAGGCGCCGATCATCTCCTGCCCGTCATAGGTGACGGATCCTTCAACGATCGCGCTGTCGCCCAGTAACGATACCGTACTGAGCGCAGTGACGGATTTACCCGACCCGGATTCGCCCACAAGCGCCACGGTTTCCCCGCGATCGACATGGAACGACACGCCCCGAACCGCAGCACTGATCTGACCGTCCTGCCGGAAAGAGACCTTCAGGTTGTTTACATCCAGCAGGCTCATGAGAAGGTCTTTCTGGGATCGAACGCATCCCGCACGCCTTCAAAAATGAAGACCAGCAGGGACAGCATGATGGCAAAGGTGAAAAAGGTCGTGAAGGCCAGCCATGGGGCCTGCAGGTTCTGTTTCGCCTGCAAGGTAAGCTCTCCCAGCGAAGGGGCCGAAGAGGGAAGGCCAAAACCCAGATAATCCAGCGAAGCCAGACCACCTATGGTGCCCGTGACGATGAAGGGCATAAAGGTCAGCGTGGCCACCATCGCGTTCGGCAGCATGTGGCGGAACATAATGGTCATGTTGCCCACGCCCAGCGCCCGCGCAGCGCGCACATATTCAAGGTTCCGCGCCCGCAGGAATTCGGCACGTACCACGCCAACCAGTCCGGTCCAACTGAACAGGATCATCAACGCGACCAGCAGCCAGAAACTTCGCCCCAACACCGCAAACATGATGATGATGACATAAAGCGACGGTGTCGCTGACCAGATCTCGATGATCCGCTGAAAGATCAGATCCAGCCAACCGCCGAAGAAGCCCTGTATGGCACCGGCGAAAATTCCGATCAGACTGGCGGCGCCCGTCACGATCAGCGTGAACAGGATCGACAGGCGGAAACCGTAGATCACGCGGGCAAGAACGTCGCGTTTGGTGTCATCTGTCCCCAGGAGGTTCTGGCTGTTGGGTGGCAATGGCGCAGCCCCGGGGCGATCGACCGACGTGTTATAGGAATAAGGGATCAACGGCCAAAGCGACCAGCCACGTTCGAATCCTTCCGCCTGGAACGTACCGGCGTCGATCTGTTCGATTATGCCTTCAGGATCGTCAAAACAGTCTTCAAGGCCGCCGCTGTCTATCAGGCACTGAACCTCGGGGTCGCGATAGATCGCCTCTGTCTGGAAGTCCCCGCCAAAATCGGTTTCCGCGTAGAAGTTGAAGACCGGCGTATAGAACTCACCCCGGTATTTCACCAGAATCGGTTTGTCGTTGGCGATAAACTCGGCAAACAGCGACAGGCCGAACAGTACTGAGAAAACGATCAATGACCAGAAAGCGCGCCTGTTGCGGCAGAAATTGCTCCAGCGGCGCTGGTTCAGGGGGGACAATGCCATTTACCCCTCCCGCTTTTCGAAATCGATGCGCGGGTCGACCAGCACATACATCAGGTCGCTGATGATGCCGACGACCAGGCCCATCAAGCCAAAGATGAACAGCGTGCCGAAGATCACCGGGTAATCCCGCGCCACGGCGGCTTCAAACCCGAGACGTCCCAGACCATCAAGTGAGAAGATCGTTTCGATGATGATCGAACCTCCAAAGAACACGCCGATGAACACGGCCGGAAATCCGGCTATGACGATCAGCATCGCGTTGCGGAACACATGGCCATACAGCACCTTGCGTTCGCTCAGGCCTTTGGCGCGGGCGGTCATGACATATTGCTTTTTGATCTCATCCAGGAACGAGTTTTTGGTCAGCAGCGTCAACGTCGCAAAGGCCGAGATCGTCAGAGCAATAGTCGGTAGCGCGATGTGCCAGAAGTAATCTGCGATCTTACCGAAGAAACTAAGGCTGTCCCAGTTGTCCGAGGTTAGGCCACGCAGTGGGAAGATCTGCCAATAGGATCCACCGGCGAAAAGCACCAGCAGCAGAATGGCAAACAGGAAGCCTGGAATTGCGTAGGCCACGATGATCGCACCGCTGGTCCAGGTATCGAACCGCGAACCATCCTTGATCGCTTTGCGAATGCCCAGCGGAATTGAAACCAGATAAGCAATCAGGGTCGACCACAGGCCCAGCGAGATTGAGACCGGCATTTTTTCAAGTACAAGTTCAATCACGCTGATCGAGCGGAAATAGCTCTCGCCGAAGTCCAGCGTCAGATAGTTGCCCATCATGATCAGGAACCGTTCAAGAGGCGGTTTGTCGAAGCCGAATTCCTTTTCAAGTTCAGCAATGAAATCGGGCGGCAGGCCCCTCGCACCGACATATTTGTCGTCGAAAACACCGCCCGCGGGTTCTGAACCCGCGCCGGCATCGCCCGCACCTGCAAATCCGGCGAAAACATCACCCTGTCCTTCGATCTGCGCAATGATCTGCTCGACCGGACCGCCAGGCACAAATTGTACCAGCGTGAAGTTGACGATCATGATGCCCAGAAGGGTCGGAATGATCAGCAACAAGCGTCTTAGAATATAGGCGCCCATGTTATCGCAGCGCGCCTTTCGCTTTCAGTGCAGCCTCTTTTTCCGGATTGATCCACCACAGATCCAGATAGCCCAGCGAATAAGGTGGCAGGTTTTCAGGGTATTCATACATATCGTAATAGGCCGCCCAGTGGTCAGCGATGTATCCTACAGGGATTACGAAGAACTCATACCTGAGGGCGCGATCCAACGCCTTCAATGCCGTATCCTGATCCGCCTGATTGTCGGTTTCGAAGGAAGCTTCGATGATAGCATCAACCAAAGGGCTGGCCAATCCGGCAGGGTTGAAAAGGCTGAATGCGGCCTCTTCTGACCCATACATCTGACTCAACCCGCCACCGGTCGAAAGAAACGACCCGTAACGTGTGGAATAGACCATGTCATAGTCCCGCTCGCGACTGCGCAGCGTGTATTGCGCCGGGTCAACCTTTTCTGCAGACGCATCCACGCCCATGGCTTGCAGGTTCTGGACATAGGTTTCAATCATCGTGGCCGTCGATGTCGGCAGGTTTGAAGGATACGGGAAATCCACCCTGAGCGTCTGCCCTTCCGCGTTGCGCCGCACGTTGCCATCGCCGACCGCCCACCCAGCCTCGTCCAGCAGTTTCGCGGCTTTGCGCAGATTTCTCCGGTCGTTCAGGCGCGCGGGGTTTGACTCATGGGCCATCACAACAGGTTCCGAAAGAAAATCCTCTGGCACAACTTCACCCAGCACCTGAAGAAACGCCAGTTCATCGCCCTCGGGCAGACCATGCGCTTCAAGCGGGGTGCCTTGTGTAAAGGAATTGCGCGGTGAATTCAGACCAAACAGCAAGGATTCATTCGCCCATTCGAAATTGAAGGCCAAAGCAAGGGCCTTTCGGACGTTCTTGTCGGCAAACTGCGGTTTTCCGAGGTTGAAGACGAAGCCTGACGGTGTCGGCGGGCTGCCATCCGGAATCTCATCCTTAACGATCACACCTTCGTTCAGCTTCGGAAAATCATACGCCGTCGCCCAAAGCTTGGGGTCACTTTCAATCCGCAGCGTGTATTCTCCAGCTTTGAAGCCTTCGAACGCCGCTGTCTGATCGCCGAAATACTCGACGCGGATCGTATCGAAATTGTTGCGACCAACATTGAATGGCAGATCTTTACCCCAATAGTCGTCACGTCGCTTGTAAACGATGCGGCGATTGATGTCATAGCTGTCGAGTTTATAGGGGCCTGAGCCGACCGCCACTTCCAGTCGCGGCTCATCCAGACGTCGGGACTCATCCGCCTCGAACCATGCTTTTGAAAATACAGGGGTTGACCCTACTGTCTCGATCAAACTGCGGCGGGTGACTTCGGGGTTGAACGAGAACTTGACCGTGTTGTCATCCAGCGCTTCGGCCCCTGTCACCATGCGGCCTACGGCTTGCGCGTATGAGGGCAGGCCCTGCTCAATGAACAGACGGTGGCTGTAGACAACGTCCTCTGCCGTCACCGGGGTGCCATCCCAAAAGGTTGCTTCGGGTCGCAAATGGAAAATGACGTAGTTGCGCCCTTCATCATATTCCAGACTTTCCGCCAATACGCCGTAATACTGCCCGACGCCGTCATCAGAGCTTTCGAACAGGCGATCATATTGCAGCGTCGTCAAGGCGCCTGCGCGCCCCTTGCGGGAATAGGGGTTCAGGGAATCGAACGTCCCTGAAGCCGCCAAGGACAACTCACCACCTTTGGGCGCATCTGGATTCACATATTTCAGATGCGGATAGTCAGCAGGGTAATCCAGATTGCCGAAATACGAATATCCATGACTGCGGGTAACCCCCTCATCCAAAGCCAATGCGGCTTGCGAAGAGAGCAGAACAGCACAAAGCCCGAATATGCCAGCCAATGGCCTGACCTTAAGATCACGTGCAGCAGGCATTAGGGATATCATGGGGCTCATCCTCTGGGTTATTGTAATCTTTTATGTCGCATACGCTAGCTAAAGTGCCAACGCTCACAGTTTCAAGTTTAGAATGCGTGAGCGCTTTGTGAAGTTCCCTTCAGACAAAAAAAGCCGCTGCGCGGGGCAGCGGCTCTGAACTTCAATGGTCTCTCAGGCAATCAGTTGCCAATTGTCTGCAGATAAGCAATCAAGTCCGCGCGGTCCTGAGGTTTTTTCAAGCCAGCAAAACTCATCGATGTTCCCGAGATATAGGCGCTTGGGCGTTCCAGGAAGGCATCCAGCGCTTCGGGCGTCCAGTTGCCGCCATGGGCCTGCATGCTGGCTGAGTAACCGGTGAAACCTTTTGCCGAGGCAACCGGGCGATCAACTACGCCATACAGGTAAGGGCCGGTTCCATTCGCCCCGTCTTCCAGCTTGTGGCACGCGGTGCACTTGCGGAATACTTTCGCGCCCTTCTCGACGTCAGCGGCGGCCAGCAGGTCTTCGAAGACCACTTCTTCGCCGTCGGCGCTTTCGCCCGAGCTTTCGGTTTCGATAATGTAGGCGGCCTCAGCCGAGCCATGGCCACCGGAAGCATAGAGGACATCCGCCCCCCATTTGGCCAGAAGCAGCACCAGGAAAGTGCCGAACAGGCCTGCGGCGGCCTTGGTAACTGTCATCGTGTCGAACATTGATCGCGTGTCCATTTCAGCTGTCTGGGCAGGTGTCTAAGGCTTCCACTTGCGAGAGGCAAGGTATAGACACCGCGACGAAACGACCAAATCGCGAACTTGTTGCATGGAATCGACCAAATGACCAATCGCATTGCTTTTCAGGGTGAACCCGGCGCCTACAGTCACGAGGCCTGCCGCAACGCACGACCCGAAATGGAGGCCCTACCATGCCGCACATTCGAGGATGTGATCGAATCAGTTCGCTCGGGCGCGGCCGATCTGGCGATGCTGCCGGTCGAAAACACAACCTATGGTCGGGTTGCCGACATTCACCGGCTGCTGCCGCATAGCGGCCTGCACATTATCGATGAGGCCTTTGTACGCGTTCACATCAACCTTCTTGGTGTACAGGGTGCAAAACTGGAAGATATCACCGAAGCGCATTCGCATCTGGTGCTGCTGCCGCAATGTTCCGGCTTCCTGAAAGAACACGGTATTCGCGGCCGAGTCAGTCCCGACAATGCCCGCGCCGCGCGCGAAGTGGCCGAAATCGGGGATTTGCATTCCGCCGCTCTGGCCAGTGAGCTTGCGGCTGAAATCTACGACCTGAACGTCCTAGCCCGCCACATCGAGGACAATGAAGACAACACGACCCGTTTCCTTGTCATGTCACAAGAGGCGGATTTGTCCCGTCGGGGCGAGTATGGAATGATCACCAGCTTCGTGTTTCAGGTCCGCAACATCCCGGCTGCGCTGTACAAGGCAATGGGCGGCTTTGCCACGAACGGGATCAACATGACCAAGCTGGAAAGTTATATGGTCGACGGGTCCTTCACAGCAACGCAGTTTTATGCCGACATCGTTGGTCATCCCGAAGACCGTAACGTGCAACTGGCCATGGACGAGCTGGAACACTTCACGACCAACGTCGAGGTTCTTGGCGTCTACCCTGCGGCCCATCCTCGCGGCTGACAGGTCACTCGAAAGGCAGGCTGAATTCCGATTGGCGCAGATCACTGCGCCATGCTTGAAGAATTGTCTGCACGTTTGCCCCGATGCCGTCCATCGAATCAATCTCGATATCGTAAACTCTGCCAGCGTGGATCATGGATTGGTCACGTTGGGCGCTTCCCACCGGACGGTCGCCGCGCAATCGTTCGCGCGCGTTCAACTCGGGAACCGGGCAATGGACAGCTACGAACAGAACATCAAACGGGCGGAAGAGGTCGTGCAAGTCTTTGACCCACCCCGGCGCATCCAGAATATGTTCCAAAATCAGATTGTTGCCCGAGGCCGCATAAGCAGCCAGCGATTGATGAAACCCATCAAAGACAGCTGATCTGTCGTCGGACCAATCGAACTCACCACGGCGATAGCGCTCTAGCGGCAGAACTCCAGAATCGCGCATGTGGTCGATCGAGATATGCCAGAACGGCTTCTCTATCTTCTGCTGCAAAGCCTGTGCGATCGTCGATTTTCCGCTGCTTGATGCGCCATGCAGAAAAATAATGTGCGACATCCTAGGTTGCCTCCCCAAGCCTTGCCCCGTTCAGCCCAGCGGACGCCGTTCACGCCCCGTGCAGGTGGCGCAGTTCCAACTCACGCGCAAACTCGCTGAACCGCACTTGGAATTGCTTGCGGAACTTTGACTGTCCAAGCTTCATGGATTGCAACAGCAACCGCGCGGGCAAGGATTTTGCGGCCAAGGACATCTCAACGCTCAGGCGTGTCCGGCGCGGGGACAGGGCCAGAAAATCTACTGTCGTCAGGCCGGTTATTCCCTTGCTGGCAGCTTCAAACCGCATTTGTGACGGTTTGTCATAGTCCGTCATCACCACCGACATCTGACGCGGCTTTCCACGCAACCTGAATTCCGTTTTCCATTCGGCGCCAGCAGTCACCATTGCATCCGCGCCCAGGCGCCGCACGTCGATGCCACGACGCATCGCCATACGCTCGAACCTCTCGAAATCCGACACCATGTCGAACACCGAATTGATAGGGGCTTCGATATCTTCCCGCGCTGAAAACTGCATAGTGACCTTTGCTGTCTATGGCTTCACCAGTTTTTCCTCAGTCCAGCGTATCCGCAAGCCAGTTCTGAAGCAGAAAATGAGCGATAGCCCCCTTGCGAGCTGGCAACAACCGGGGATGTTCGCCGGCAAACGCCTGCATCATTTCGGATTTGCTGACCCACATTGCCTCTTCGATCTCGACCGGATCGATCACGATGTCGCGCGACAGGGCCTCGCCTGCGCATCCGAACATCAGGGATGCCGGAAATGGCCAGGGCTGGCTGGACAGGTAAGACACCGCACCTACAGGTACGCCTGCCTCTTCCATCACTTCGCGGCGCACCGCTGCTTCCAGCGTTTCGCCGGGTTCGACAAATCCCGCCAGCAAGGAAAACATCCCCTCGGGCCACCCCGGAGATCGTCCCATAAGCACACTGTCCCCATGTGTAATCAGCATGATCACAACCGGATCCGTGCGCGGGAAATGCTGCCCACCGCAAGACGGACAACTGCGCTGCCACCCACCTTGCGACACATCACTGGCTGCGCCGCAGCGGGCACAGAAGCGATGTGTTTCGTGCCAACCGATAACCGCCTTGGCCGATGCGGCCAGTTCGGCATCACGGGGCGACAATCGTGTCATGATCCGGCGAAGTTCGGCAAAGACATGCCCTTCCGGCAAATCCGGGTGCTGCTGTTCGGATCTGTCCACGAACTCTCCCAAGCCGGTCAGGTCCAGCCCCTCTGCCGCCCAAACCGAGATATCCGCCGCAAACAAGGGTGCGCCCTCTGCGCTCAGGCCAAGAAAAAACGGTGCTTCGATTACTCCGCCAGGGCCATCTCTGACCAGCGGGTGGGTCATCTCCGTCAGGGCAAGCTGATCCAGCGCTTCACCCACTACCAGAAGTTTGCCTCGCCACAGCAATATGCATCGCGCGGCAGGGCTGCGCGCCATCTCGGACAGCTTCTCCGAATCCCCACGAATATGCGCTGCCCGATTCAGACCCGAGCCGCCAAAAGTCACCTGCTCTGCGTTTTTCATTGGATTTCCTTCTGGTCTTGCGCCAAGGGCTGCCATGTCTCAGGCCATGTTGCAATGGCAATTCAAAGCGCAAAACGCAGAGACGCGCCGCCGAAAAGCCGCATGGCGGCCTCGGAAAAATCATCTAAATTGCGTTTCGATGATTTTAGCCCATTACCACATTCAAAAGCAGAACAACAAAAGTGAAGCAAAACCCATCGACGCAGGTTCAACCCACGGAAAACCGTGGGCGTATTCGTATTCTTGCCACCTCCGACCTGCATATGCATCTGACCGGTTTTGACTATTACACGGACACACCAGACCCAACACTTGGGTTGACTCGCACCGCCAGCCTGATCCGCAAGGCCCGACACGAGGCCACAGACGCACTGGTGCTGATGTTCGACAACGGGGACTCGCTCCAGGGAACACCGATGGGCGAATGGGCCGTTCGGAACGACACTCCCCATCCGATGATGCTGGCATTCAAGGCACTGGACTATGATGCGATTGGTCTTGGCAACCATGATTTCGGGTTCGGGCTGCCATCATTGGACAAGACCCTTGCACAAGCCCCGTGCCCGGTTCTGTGCGGCAATCTTCATCGGTCAGGAAAAATACAATCATGGCAGCGTTTTGCGATCATTGACCGCATCATACCGGCAGGAAACAAGGGCGTACCCATTCGCGTTGGCGTGTTTTCGGTTCTTCCACCGCAAACAACACGTTGGGAAGAACATAATCTGAACGAAACCGTAGTGGCGGACGACATTGTTGTCGCGGCACGGTCCCTGACGAATTTCTTGCGCGAAAAAGGGTGCGATCTGATCGTGGCGCTCGCCCATTCCGGGCTTGGAAACCCGGACACAGCGGCCGACACCGAGAATGCCGTTATTCCCCTGGCCGCGATTGAGGGCATCGACGCTGTTGTCGCTGGGCACACTCACCTGACCCTTCCCGCACGCACCAGCGCCCAAACCCCGAATGTGGATTACGCGAAAGGGCTGGTGCATGGTACGCCGGTTGTCATGCCCGGCTCGGCAGGCGCATATCTTGGAGTGATTGATTTAGCCGTTACCCTACAGGCCCAGTCGGGGCTGCGTGTTGTTGACAGCCACGCTGAATTGCGCCCGGTTTCCGTGGGCGGCACCGCTATTGGCGAAGACTTGGAAATCGCGCAACTAGTTGAACCCGCACATCAGCAGACCCGTCAGGACATGGCCGCGCCCGTTGCGCGCGTCTCGGACACATTGCACAGCTATTTCAGTTTCTGTGCACCGGATCGTGGACTGACGCTTGTTGCCACCGCACAAGCAGCCGCGTTGCGCCCCTTTTTACACGGCACCGCGCTTGCAGAGCTGCCACTGTTGTCAGCCGTGTCGCCAGCCAAATGCGGCGGGCGCTCTGGCCCTCGGTATTACACGGACGTTCCGGCCGGTGAAATCTGTCTGCGGCACGTTGCGGATCTGCATGTCTTCCCCAATGAGTTGCGCGCGATCCAGATCACAGGCGCGCAGTTGCTGGAATGGTTGGAGATGTCAGCCAGTGCATTCAACCAACAATTCCCCGATGCCGAGGCAGAACTGTTCGACCGGGATCGGGCGGGGTACAATTTTGATATCATCTTTGGCTTGTCCTATCAGATCGACCCGTCGCAACCGCCGCGATACGATGTCGGGGGGCAAATGATCCATCCCGGTCACAGGCGGGTGCATCATCTGACTTGCGCGGGCCAAGCCGTGCGGTCGGATCAGGTGTTTGTCGTTGCTCTCGATAATTATCGCGCAAGCGGTGGTGGACATTTCCCGTATATGTCATCGGCCCTGGCCATCAATCTGCCCGCGCTGGATATCCGGGACATTTTGCGAGACTACATGACGCACCGCCTGCCACCCGACCCATTGGCCCGGCAACCTTATCCGTTCTCTCTGATGCCGAAATCCGGGATGACGACTATTCTTCGGACTGGTCCCGGTGCTTTGAAGTATATTGACGAATTGAACATGCTTGACCCCAAGATTCTAGAACCTGACGAAACCGGTTTTGCACGCATTCGCCTGACGCTCTGACGGGTTGTCATTTGCCGAAGCCTTCCCTATATCCAGAGTCGAGAGGTTGGCGCGGGCGAGCGCCTCGCCAACCTGGTCAGGTCCGGAAGGAAGCAGCCACAACGAGCCCCGCTTGGGTCGATGTCCAACCTCTCACTTTTCGAACCTTAGCCGCAGGAGGGCTTTATGATTGTAGAAAAGACCCTTCGGGCAGCACGGTTCTGACCTCACGGTATCAACTGACTGCCTGAACACATGACCCGGGGATGAGCGATCGCCATCCGTCGGGAGTACTGTTTCTGACGACAGGCAGACCAATGTTTCTTACACTTTCGGACCTGGGATGGTCCTCTCACTTTGCTGCGCAACACGCGGCTTATCCTTCCTGCACACCTTTTCGCATCACTTCCGTTCATCGGGACCGCCTGATCGGGCTGAACCCGGATGGTGAAGTCCCGTTGCTGACCCTCGATCAGTCAACCGGCAGCTATGCCGTTGGCGATTGGGTTCTCACCGACGACGACAAACGCGTGCGCCATTTGCTCGACCGGCGCAGCCTGCTGCACCGACGCGCTGCCGGTTCAGGTGCCGCGACGCAACTGATCGCAGCCAATGTCGATGTGCTGTTCATCGTCAGCTCGTGCAATGCCGATTTCAACCTGCCCCGGCTGGAACGATATCTGGCGCTTGCGCATCAGGCCGGGTGTTACTCGGTCGTTGTTCTGACAAAGGCCGACAAATCAGAGGACCCTGACAGTTTCTCAGGGCAGGTGCAATCACTGGACCCGTTCTTGACGGTTCTGGCGATCAACGCGCTGGACCCAGCAGAAGTTGAAAAGGTTCTGTCCTGGTGCTCCAAAAGCCAAACCGGAGCGCTGGTTGGCTCGTCGGGCGTTGGCAAGACGACACTTGCCAATTCCATGACCGGTCAGGATCTCACTACGTCGGGCATTCGCGAGGATGACGCGCGGGGCCGGCACACAACGACCGCACGCGCACTGCACCAGATGCGCAACGGCGGCTGGTTGATCGATACACCCGGAATGCGCGCGTTGCGCCTGCTGGACGCTCGGGACGGGATCGACGAAGTTTTCTCGGACCTTGCCGAGTTGAGCCGGGACTGCCGTTTTGCGGATTGCCAGCACAACTCCGAGCCCGGATGTGCCGTGCAAACGGCGATCAGTCACGGCACGCTTGATCCGGTGAGACTGGACCGGTGGCGCAAGCTTCGGCGCGAAGATCGGCGCAACTCTGAAACAGTCGCACAGTCCCGCGCGCGGGACAAAGCGTTCGGTAAGATGGTCCGTGGCGTCATGAAGGAAAAGAAACTTCGCAACCGGTGATGGTTGGACGGTGCCCGGCCCGTCCTGCGCCGCGTCTGGTCAAGCGATCAGTCGCGGCCAAACCGCTGCGTTGCGCCGGGCAAATGCTCCGATATGACCAACCTCAGGCAACCCGAAATCGGCGGGGCTGAGCAGGTGACGGTTGGCATCGGGGCCGTAAAGATCCGCAAGCCGCCAAACCGCTTCCGGCGGCACCATCTGGTCGTCCTCGAATGCAAACAAATCCACGGGCACTCCAGTTTCCTCCCAGTGCGCCGCAGGTAAGTCACGCCCGACTTCAGGTACATAGCTTAACGACGCTGTACACCATTTGCGCCACTGCCAATAGACCGATGCCGGCAGGTCCGAGCCAAACCCTATCGCCTTTCCGGGAAGGTAGCCAAGTGCTCGGGCCAAAAGCGGGGCATGGCCGTACCAGAACAACCCTGCCAAACCCCGATAGGGCCACGGATGGTCGCTTAGGGTCACAAGCCCCGAACACACACAGATCATCCGGTCAATCAGATCGATATCCGGTTGTACTGGCCCCAACATCGCGCCGACGGAATGGCCGATGGTCCAGTGTTTCGCATTCGGGTATCGCCGACGCATTTCCGCCCGTGCCGCGGGCATGTCGATCAAGGCCCAATCCGCCATGGTCGCACGCGAATCTTTCAGGCGGCCCGTTAAAGAATACCCATAATCCCTATAGTCATAGGTCAGGCAGGCCATGCCCTTCTCAGCGGCAAGCCATCGTGCGAAATGACGGTAATAATCACGCGGCACACCCGTTGCACTGTTCAGCACGAAGACGATTTCGGGCGAAGTTACCGGGCTATACAATCGGGCGGACAGCGTTTTCTGCCCGGACGGAAAGCGAAACTCCTCGGTCAATACCGTTTGCTCTGTATCCAACATGATCTCTGGCTTTTCGCTTGGTAAATCCGGTTTCCGAACGTCAACACCCTCGACACTATGCATGAACCAACATCGTATCCAGCATGACCAAGCGTCCGGTCAAAAGATCGGCTTGACTCGGTGCGTGCTCAAACGCTAGCGGTTGTGTGATGGTTTCCGGCCTCCACAAGGGGTCGGGATGAAAAGGGAACACGGTGCGGTAATGTCTGTTCATACAGGCAACAACCAAATCCGCGACTGCCCCCGCAACTGTAAGCGGTAAGCGATGCCAAAACACCACTGGCCCAATGGCCGGGAAGGTCGGCAAAGCAATGACCCGCAAGTCAGGAGACCTGCCATCGGAAACAAAACCGAAACTCGGGCGGGGTGTCCGGGCAGGTCTTGACGGCATCACGCTGTCCCACCTGTCCCAAATATCCTGTCCGCCACGCGCGGAGGGCGCAGGATGATCTGGAAGACAAAAACGCATGAATACAGTGCAACAGTATGTCAGCGGACGGGCAAAACCTGCCCCGCTTTGGCGCGGCTGGCGCGCTCGATATCCGAAGCCGTGACACAGGCGACCTTGGCCACAAGTGACGATTTGGAGGTTGAGGGCAGCAGTGAGCTGTCGCATTGCGCCGAAGGATGCCATGCAATTTTCCGCGCGCGATCAGACAGCATTCGTATCTTTTGCGGGACGCAGCCCGAAGCCGCAATTGAGCCCCTGAACGGCTATGCCGACTTGATCTTCGGAAACACGTTCAGTGCGATGCCATCCGGCGTCGTGAAAAACCCACCCTGCGCGATGATCCAGGTTTCCACGATCCGGCCTCGAAAACCCGTTTGCGCGCCCGCGCAGATGTCAATCTGATTCCAGACTGACCCGTGCCTGGGCACGCCGAGAGGCCCAGGCCAGTTGCGCATCCGTTTCGACAGCGCAAGGACGTACCGCCCGCAATCGTTCCAGCGCTGTGTCCGCGCGTTCGCCGCATTCGACCATCAGCCGCAGAACAACCATACCTGACCTGCCACAGCCCCCACGGCAGTGCACCAAAACGCGACCTCCACCTGACAGCGCGTGCCGGGCTGCGGCGCTGACAGACGGCCACGCGTCCTGAATCGCCTGTGTCGGCGCTCCGAAATCTTCGATCGGAAGGTGAACCCATCGGCTGGCGCGGCTTTGAATGTCGCTGCCGAAATCCTTCGCGCCATCCTGAAGCATCTCGACATCCGTTGTCATCGATACAACAAGCCCCGGCTGCCAGGCTGCGATCGTATCCAGATCGCTGAAATAATCCCCGCCACGTCCGGGCATCGAGGTCAGTGCAAGCGTTCCGCCTCCGACTTGCAGGGCGTAGATCACCAGCTGCGACATGAAACGTGTCCTCCCCAAAGAACTCTTTACAAAAATGAGTCATTAAATCTGCTAACGCAGTTTAGTGCGAAAGCGACTCGTTTCTAAATCAAAAATCATCACACCACGCTGTGGACGCGGGCAGCGGTGGCCACTACGCTGTGCCGAAGCACCGAATCCCAACGAGAAGACATGACAGACAGCTCCAGCCCCGCCTATCAGGTTCTCGCCCGCAAATATCGCCCGGAAACCTTTGCCGATCTGGTGGGTCAGGATGCCATGGTGCGCACCCTGAAAAACGCGTTCGCGGCCGATCGGATCGCGCAAGCCTTCATCATGACCGGCATTCGCGGCACCGGCAAAACCACGACCGCGAGGATCATCGCCAAGGGCATGAATTGCATCGGTACGGACGGAACCGGTGGCCCCACAACCGAGCCCTGCGGTCAGTGCGAACACTGTGTCGCCATCATGGAAGGTCGCCATGTCGACGTGATGGAGATGGACGCCGCCAGCCGCACAGGCGTCAACGATATCCGCGAGATCATCGACAGCGTGCGCTATCGCGCCGCCAGCGCGCGTTACAAGATTTATATCATCGACGAGGTTCACATGCTCTCGACCAGTGCTTTCAACGCGCTGCTCAAGACGCTGGAAGAACCGCCCGCGCACGTAAAGTTCATCTTCGCGACCACTGAAATCCGCAAAGTGCCTGTCACAGTACTGTCCCGATGCCAGCGCTTCGACCTGCGCCGGATTGAACCCGAAGACATGATTGGCCTTCTGAGCAAGATCGCCGAAGCGGAAAGCGCCCAGATTGCCGAAGACGCGCTGGCACTGATCACCCGAGCAGCGGAAGGATCGGCCCGGGACGCGACCTCGTTGCTGGATCAGGCGATATCGCACGGGGCTGGCGAGACGACCGCCGATCAGGTCCGTGCAATGCTTGGACTGGCGGACCGTGGCCGCGTTCTGGACCTTATGGATATGATCCTGCGCGGCGACGCCGCGGGCGCACTTACCGAGTTGAGCGGGCAATACGCCGAAGGCGCGGACCCGCTGGCGGTGCTGCGCGACCTGGCCGAGATCACGCACTGGGTGTCTGTCGTAAAGATCACACCTGACGCGGCCCAGGACCCGACGGTTTCTCCGGACGAACGGACCCGGGGCCAACTCATGGCCGAGGCTCTGCCGATGCGGGTCCTGACCCGGATGTGGCAAATGCTGCTGACGGCGCTCGAGGAAGTCTCCGCTGCCCCCAACGCGATGATGGCCGCTGAAATGGCCGTTATCCGCCTGACTCATGTGGCTGATTTGCCCAGCCCCGAAGAGCTGATTAAGCGATTGCAGGATACCCCGCCACCGCCGCAGGGCGGGCCCAACGGCGGCGTGCCCATAGCCAGGCAGGGTGCGGTTCCAACGCAAGCTGGCGCGGCCCATCCGCCTGCCTACGCGTCGCCCCCTCGCAGTGCCGGTGGTGCGCCGGTTGCAGCTCTGGCGCAGGATGCTCAAACAGCCCTTGCGCGGTACCCGACCTTCGACCACGTGGTCGAACTGATCCGGACCAATCGCGACGTGAAGTTGCTGGTTGAGGTGGAAAACGGCGTGCGCCTCGTGTCCTATCAGCCCGGACGAATCGAATTCACACCCGCCGCTCAAGCACCGGCGGATCTGGCTCCACGGCTGGGCTCTGCCTTGCAACGCTGGACAGGAAACCGGTGGGCGGTCTCGATTGTCTCGGATGGGGATGCACCCACAATTGGGGAAGTACGGGACGAGGCCGAGCTGGCACTGAAATCCGAGGCTGAACAACACCCTTTGGTTCAGGCTGTGCTGGCGCAATTCCCCAAGGCGAGAATCACCAATATCGAGACGCCGGAACAACGCGCCGCCAAGGTCGAGACCGAAGCTCTTCCCGAAGTTGAAGACGAGTGGGACCCGTTCGAGGAAGACTGACCTTGCCACCCGTCATCTCGTGTCACAAGTGATACTCATCGACTCTTCCCGTGATTACACCGTTCCACAACGTGAGCGAGGGATTTCATGCGAGCGTCACCACTGCATCCACTTTTCGAATTGATTGTTCACGACATCGACCTGCGCGAAGTTGCAGGTGATACCTTGTATCCTGATATTCGGCAGGCGTTCGAAACCCACTCAGCGTTGCTGTTTCCCAAACAATCAATCCCGGATACATACCATGTTCGCATCGCCGAACTGTTTGGCCGTTGGAGAATAGAAGAGCCGTGGCGGCGGCACACGACTTTGAATTTCAGATTTCCGAACTGACCTAGAAAACAAAAGACAGCCTTTGCTCAAAGGACGATCTGCGCTTGCTGGATTTGCAGGCAAATTTGTTGTGATATGTTGCGGCACACGGACAGTATGTTCCTGCCGACGCCTGCACTGATCAACATTCTGACGGCCAAGGCCGTGCTCCCGTCGGGTAACCCGACCGAGCTCGCATCGACCCTAGCGGCGCGGGCAGATATGCCGGATCAACTGAAAATACACTGAAGGATGCCATTATCTGGCACCGGTTGTCTCATTCCCGATCAAAGATTTCAGCCGATCTGGCCGAACTGTCAAAAATGACCAGATGGCAGGATTGCCAATGGCGCGCGATCTGGCCAAATCCTGTATTCATCGCTTCGCATGCCTTTGCTATCGAAGGGATAGGGCATCATGAAGGTCAGACCCTGCTGGACAACGCAATCACGTTCTGCACGCAGCCCGAACAAGTCTATTCCCACAAGCGGTCAGTCGGCGACGTTCTCATCTGGGACGAACGCGCCACGATGCATCGCGGCCGTCTCTGGAACTAATACCACCCAGGAACCCTGAAATCCATTTGCTGCTCTGTCAGCGACGCCGAAGGTTCAAACCGCGTTCGAAAAAACTAAGAACCAACCCTCCCGCGCCCGCCACGGTCTATCGGCTGCGCCGATACCCCTGAGCGGCCTTGGGCCCGGCAGCGCATGGACCGGGCCCATGCGCTGCCGGGCCCAACGGGAGGAAAGGTCTTGCCAAAGACCTTGACGACGGGCGGGACAACCCTTGTGCGATGTGGCCGCTGCCCGTATCTAGAGCGCAAACGGAGACACAGGAGAATACTATGCTGAAAGGACTCGGCGGGCTTGGCGGTCTGGGCGACATGGCCAAGATGATGAAATCCGCGCAGGACCTGCAAACCAAGATGACCGAGATGCAGGAAGAGTTGAACAACATGATGGTTGTCGGCGAATCCGGTGCTGGCCTGGTCAAAGCAACTGCGACCGCCAAAGGTGAACTCAAAGGTCTGGATATCGATCCGTCCATCTTCAACGGTGACGACAAGGAAGTGGTCGAAGACCTGATCCTGGCCGCCATCAAGGACGCGCAGACCAAGGCCACCGAACGCTCGCAGGCCGAGATGGCAAAACTGACCGAAAGCATGGGCCTGCCCGCAGACATCAAGCTGCCGTTCTGATACACCCTCCTGACGGATCATCGGCCGGGCACCTGGGCCTGGCCCTTTTGCAGGAGCGCCCGGGTTGAGTTCCAACAGCGATATAGACAATCTGATCGACCTGATGGCCAAGCTGCCGGGCCTCGGCCCACGCTCGGCCCGCCGCGCCGTTCTGCATCTGATCCGCAAACGTGCCCTGCTGCTGACACCCCTGTCTGATGCCATGCAGCAGGTCGCGATCACCGCTCGGGAGTGCCTGAACTGCGGAAACGTGGGCACCACCGACATCTGCGATATCTGCGACAACGAGGCCCGCGCAACCGGAGAGTTATGCGTGGTCGAGGACGTCGCCGACCTCTGGGCGATGGAGCGCGCCGGTGTTTTCAAAGGCCGCTATCATGTACTGGGTGGCACGCTGTCGGCGCTGGACGGGGTCGGCCCGGACGAACTGCGCATTCCCCGACTCAGGGACCGGGTCATGGCCGAAGGGATTACCGAGGTCATTTTGGCGCTCAACGCGACCGTCGATGGCCAGACAACCGCCCACTACATTGCAGACCAACTGGAGGGTCAGGTGCGCCTGACCTCTTTGGCCCAAGGTGTGCCGATCGGCGGAGAGTTGGATTATCTGGATGACGGGACGATTACGGCGGCGCTGCGGGCGCGGAAAGAGATCTAAATCAGCTTTGTCAAACCGCACCCCTATTTTTACGCTAATAAGAACAACACCCCTCGGGCATTAAATTGAGGTACGCATCTTGAGCAAGTATCCAGAACTTTTTGTACTGAGACATGGCGAAACCGAGTGGAACACTCAGGGTAAGTTCCAAGGGCGCAAGGATTCTCCGTTGACGGAAAATGGCAAGTCTCAGGCTCGAAAACAAAACGAGATACTCAAACAAGTCCCGGATGCACCATCGCGTGTTTATGCCAGCCCACAGGAACGGGCTAAACGCACCGCGCGTTTGGCAACCTCACCTCATCATGAGGTGATACATGACGATCGGCTTATGGAAATCGCGTTTGGACAATGGGAAGGTGCAACGAGGGGTTTCATCCGAGAGCAAATCGACTGTTCCTATGAAAGCTATCATTGGTATTTTCGCAGCCCGGGCGGAGAGAACTTTGATGACATCTGCGGTCGCGTAGACTCTTTTCTGAAGGAACAGGTTGAGCCAGCGATCATCGTAACCCATGGCGTTACATCATTGGTGCTGAGAGGGCTTTGGTTGGGCCTGGATTTGGACACTCTGCTACGGCTACCGAGAACACAAGGGTGCGTGTTTCACCTTGCTAACGGCGTTGAAACCATATTGAGCTGAGCTCATGGATTGGGCTCGAATTCAGGTTTGTCTCGCTTTCAATACCGGGACAGCCATAGTTCAAAAAAGCAACTTTGGATGATCACTAAACTGCTCTAAGGATAGATAAACTCAGCGAATACTTTGGAGCACTCCTCATGACCCGTCTTCTTGCGCTTGCTTTTGCTACATTTTCTGCCACCGCCGCCCTTTCACAAGAGCTGATCGACAAAGGCTACGTCGAAGGCTGGAACATCATGATGGACCCCGCACTTGGCAACGGGTGCCTGATTCAGACGGTGTATCAGGATCTCTCGGTGGTGCGCCTTGGCTATGACGCACTGGACAATCGCGGGTACTTCGCCGTCTACAACAAGGCTTGGGGCGACATTAAGCAGGGTGAGAGTTACCCGATCCGGTTCGATCTTGACGGCAAAAGCCATGATGCCACGGCCATCGGGTTCAACGAACGCGACGTGCCGGGCGCGACCGTGTTTTTCACCGATCGGAGCTTCGTGAACGCCATCGCTCAGAACAAGACAATGACGGTCTACAATCCGGCAGGTGAGGTGGTGATGGCCATTGACCTCAAAGGGACCGCCAAGGCTTTGGACTATGCGCGGGACTGTCAGAACAAAAAGCTCTAACGAATCGGATCAAAGAGCGCGTCCTTGGCGGTGCAATCACGGATCACGTCCCGACCGCAGGGCACGGAATCCAGATCGCGCGACAGGCACACGCGGACCTCTTCGATATAGCCCTGTTTGCAGGTGATCGTGATCATGTCGCGCTCCAACTCCGGGTTGGCTTTCAGGAATGCCTCCTCGACCACCGAAGCGGGCAGTTTGACGGATGAATCCAGCTTGCGGAACACCTGAGGGCGCTCGACCGCTTCATAAGCCCGCCGGGACAGGGCAAAGTAGTCGGACGCCGACAATCCCGAACATGTGCCGTGTTTCTTCCATTGATGCCAGGCAAGGCCGGAACTGCCCTGAATATCCTCCATTTCCCGCGTCATGCGGCGCGAAGGTGGGCTTGCGGGGGTACGGCAGTAGGACGGCCAGCCCTGATGGAATTGAGGCCACAGCCCGTGCAGAACCCAACCGTGATCATGGCGTGAATCGCATTGATCCGATCCGCGCGCATCTCCTTCGCGGGCGCACCAGTTGGGCGACCAGCTCAGCGACAGAACGTAGTAGTCAAACTCGCCTGCCTTTTCGCCCTCGGCCAGCGCAGCCACCGCGCTGAAGACCCACAAAACTACCCAGCGCATTCGCCTCTTCCCTTCTTGCCTTTGCGCGACTATATACGGGCCAAGTTCCCCGACAACGGAAACCTGCCCCAAGAACCAAGGGGCCGCCGAATTCCGGCGACGGGACAGATGTATGTATAGGAGACGGGCTGATGGCAAAACCGCTTATGGCCAAGGCAACCGCCGTATGGCTGGTGGACAACACCACGATCAGCTTCAAGCAGATCGCGGATTTCGTAGGAATGCACGAGTTGGAAGTGCAGGGTATCGCTGATGGTGACGTCGCCGCCGGCGTAAAAGGCTTTGACCCGATCGCCAACAACCAGCTGACCCAGGACGAGATCGAAGCGGCACAGAACAACCCGCTTCACAAGTTGAAGCTCAAGTTCAACCCGTCAGCCGCTGGCGAAGAAAAGCGTCGCGGTCCGCGATACACGCCGCTGTCGAAACGTCAGGACCGTCCGAACTCGATCCTGTGGCTGGTCAAGTTCCACCCGGAACTCAGCGATGGCCAGATTGCCAAGCTGGTAGGCACCACGAAACCGACCATCCAGTCGATCCGCGAACGCACGCACTGGAACATCTCCAACATGCAGCCGATTGATCCGGTTGCTCTGGGTCTGTGCAAGCAGTCCGAGCTGGACACCGCCGTACAGAAAGCGGCAGCCAAGAAAGCGGCTGAAGGCGGCGTGATGAGCGACGACGAACGTCGCAAGCTGGTGTCGACCGAGCAGTCGCTGGAAATGGACGCAGCGCCGAAGATCCCGACCGCAATTGAAGGTCTGGAAACTTTCTCGCTGTCCGACGAACCGTCCAAAGAGAAAGACGACGGGCCGATCATCGACGCAGACAGCTTCTTCAACCTGCCCAAAGGTGGGGCGGATGAAGAAGACGAAGACGATCTTCGCCCGTAACGCGCAAACAGCCTCGGCCAGAACGGCTGGGGCTTTTTTCACGGACTTGCCATGCTGAATGTTCTATCTGCGGTTTTTGGCCCGCATCGCGCCGTCACAATCTATGCCTTTCTTAAAACGTGGGGGCTTGGCCTGGCTGCCGGTGTTGTCATGATTGCCATCGTTGCGACATTGTTTCTATTGGGAGATGAAGGCGAACACGAGCATGAGGCGTTCCTGATCGTCCCGGTACTGTCTGCAACGCCGGTGAACGGAGACCTGAAGAATGGCGTCGTGGCTTCGGTTCGCCTGCCGGATGGTTCCGCCACGTCGATTACCTCTACGGATGCGCAGGTTTCGCAGACCGTAGGCACGACGGCCTGTGTCGAAAAACGCGTCTATGTCGAAAGCGGTGAAGCCCGGTACCGGTTCAAACTGCCACGTCTCTGCGAAGGCAGTTGATCGACGGAACCGAAGGGATAAAAGCCGCCCGATGCTGACACCGGGCGGCTTTTGCGTTCATACCATTTGAAAGATGATGCCTGCAACGATCGCGCCACCGACGCCCAGGATCAGATAGGTTGCAAAGACGCGCGGTTTGACCAAAGACCAGACCGCGGCCATCGCCGGAATGGAACTGACGGCTCCGGCAACCATGAACGACATGGCCGCACCTGCTGTCATACCTTGCTCCATCAACCCCGCCAGCAGGGGCGGCGCCACGTAGGAGTTCAGGTAGGCCGGCATACCCACCAGCGCAGCAACGATGATCGGCAGCACGCCTTCTCCGCCGACCACGCCGGCAATCAGGTCGGCAGGCACATAGTTAACCAGCAGAGCCTCAAGCACATAGGCCAGCGCAAGCCATTTCAACAGGAACAAACCGTTGTGCATGAATTCCGAACGGAACCGGATCCGACGCGCGGGTTCCTGCCAGAATTTCCAGACCGGTTTGTCGTCCGTTTTCGGACCACACCCGCAGCACCCAGCGGGCTTGTATTCCCGCAGGGGCTGGGCAAACGCACCTTTGCGCATCAGCAGCCGAACCGAGAATCCACCGAACAAACCAAGCGCAACCGCCGCGACGGCTTTACCAATGGCAAAGGGCCATCCCAGCGCACCGGCAGTGATCAAAAGCGTCGGCGGGTCGATCAAGGGTGAACTGAGCCAGAATGCCATGACCGCGGACAACGGAGCACCTAAGGCCAGAAGGCCGGCGATAAAAGGAATGACCTCGCAGGAACAAAATGGTGCAAGACCACCGAACAGAGCGGCCAGAAAGATCATCCGGGTCTCACGCCCCGCAAAGGCGCGCGCCACCATCACCTCTGCGCCGGTCGCCTTGAGGTAGGATAGCAGAAGCACTGCAAACAGAATGTATTGCCCTGTATGTGCCAAGGCTTTGGCTGCAAATGTCACCACCTCGCGCAGATTGCCGGGATCCAGGATTGCTACCGCCGCAAGAATGACAACGATCAGCGTCCAGGGTGTCTTGATCAGGTCCAATACCCCTTTGGCAGTCTCGCGCGGATTCTGTGTCAACTCAGCCATCGTTCGCAGCCTTTCCAACTTCGTCGGCGCAACACTCGCTGAGAATGAATTGCGCAAGATTTCTCAATTCGTCGTAACTGGCCCGGTTGATCGTGGTTCGACCGACCCTTTCCTGTTCGACCACACCACCGGCCGCAAGAAACCGCAGGTGATGGGCCAGGGTCGACGGGGCGATCCCCGTCCGGTCCTGTATCTCGCCAACGGTCAATCCGGCTTCACCGGCCCTGACCAGAGTCTTGAGGACTTTCAGCCGGGCCTCAGAGCCCATGGCAGAAAATCCGGCAGCAGCAGCTTCCCACATCGGTTATCTCCAATAAACTAGATTTCTAGTTATTTAGCCTTAAGGAACTCTCCGGTCAACCTCTCTGTTAAAATATCGTGACTGCGATGTAAGTCCAGATTGCTCCAGCCTTAAGTCCACCCTATAAGCAGGCATGGGGATTTCGGTCGATACATTCTTTCTTGAACTCAATGGTCAGGGCACGTTGCAGGCCCAGATCCAGCAGATGATTGCCGAAGGCATCTTGTCCGGTCGCTTTCACGTCGGAGAAAAACTACCTTCGTCACGCAAACTGGCCGCACATCTGGGTGTCAGCCGAATTACGGTGACGCTGGCGTATACCGAATTGTTGGCCAATGATTATCTGACGGCCAAAGGGCGATCAGGATATTACGTATCGCATAACGCACCGGTCCCTCCCAAGTATTCGCCTGTCCAGCGCGGCACCGAATCCGTTGACTGGGACAAAGCATTGGCACGCCGCTTTCTGGACAGTGACGTTCTGCCAAAACCCAGCGACTGGCGAGAGTACCGTTACCCGTTCATCTACGGGCAGGCCGACCGGACTTTGTTTGACCACGCCAACTGGAGGTTATGCGCCGTCCGCGCGTTGGGGCATAAAGATTTCGATTCACTGACCGGAGATTACGTGGATCAGGATGATCCGTTGTTGATCGAATTTATTGCCCGACACACTCTACCACGCCGTGGCATCGCAGCCCGCCCTGAAGAGATATTGATTACCCTGGGCGCACAGAACGCGCTCTGGCTGGCATCGCGCATTTTGCTGACCCATAACCGTACCGCCGTCATAGAAGACCCTTGCTACTACGCGCTTCGAAGCCTTCTGAACCATTGGGACTGCGCCGTCACACCCTTGAGTGTCGATCGGGACGGATTGCCGCCCGACACGATTCCTGACGAAGCTGACGTCATCTTTACCACCCCCAGCCATCAAAGCCCGACGACCGCGACGATGCCGATCGACCGCCGCAACCAATTGCTAGATCGAGCACGCGATCTCGACGCGATGGTTGTCGAGGATGACTATGAGTTCGAAATGGCCTTTCGGGGTGCGCCTTCGCCGGCACTGAAATCCATGGATCGGGATGGCCGCGTGATTTACGTCGGCAGCTTTTCCAAGTCGCTGTTTCCAGGGTTGCGACTCGGGTACATGGTCGGCTCAGAACCTTTTATCCGCGAGGCACGTGCGCTTCGCTCATTGGTCCTGCGCCACCCACCAGGCCACATTCAGCGCACGGCGGCATATTTCCTGTCGTTGGGCCACTACGACGCGCAAATTCGGCGTATGTCGAAAGCTTTGCAAGAGCGGCGCGACGCGATGGACAAAGCCATCGCGGAAAGTGGGCTGACCGTGGCTGGACGGGGTGTGATTGGCGGTTCTTCAATGTGGATGTCAGCCCCTGAGCATGTCGACACAACGCAACTGGCATTAAGACTGCAAAACCAGGGTGTTCACATTGAACCGGGTGCGTCGTTTTTCTCGGGACCGGACAGGCCACGGAATTTCTACCGCCTTGGCTACTCCTCAATTCCAACTGACCGCATCGCGCCCGGTGTGAAACTGATCGCAGACGCAATTCGGGCCGTTTAAGCACCATCTGGACCTAATCCGGCTTTCGATTTGGCCCTAACGCAGGTCGCACCCTTGCGCCAAAACCATATCAAACGCCGGGCACAGTGCCCGGTTTCACTCACTCTTGGTTGGAGAACACCCACATGAAGATGACGACGGAAGAGGCGTTTGTTAAGGTTCTGCAGATGCACGGGATTGAGCATGCGTTTGGGA